>DASQHP010000044.1:0-26436 GCA_035632035.1 Thermoplasmata archaeon
CATCCGCCGGCAGGCCGCGGACCTGGAGATACTCCATCAATCGGCGGAGATAGTGGGGAGCCCGCACCGGGTCGAGGCGTTGCGCGGCGGTGACCGCGAGGCAAGCCCCGAAACTGCTGGAGAAGCTCTCCTTCGCGAGACACTCGGGGTCCGCGGGGTTCCCCGTTCGCGCCATCGACTCCTTGAGCCAGTCGATCAGGGCCGGCCCCTCCAGCTCCATCTTGCGCCGCCACTCGGCGATGTGCTCGATGGCCCCCGCGATGCGGTAGTCGACCCGCACGGCGGGGCCGAACACCGCTTCAACCCGACGCAGCGCCGGCTCGAGCCCCCAGGTCCACACGCACCAGGGGTCCGCGTAGTGGACGGCGACCACGGGCGGAGGCTCGGCGGAGGCCACGGCCGGCGACCGCCTTTCCCCCATTTAGTCCCGCGGGCGAGCGGGGCCCCGGTGGCCGGGCACCCGAGCGTAGATAGACCGGGGGGCCGTGGGCCCGGCGAATGCCGTGGAAGTACACCGACGATTACTATCGTGAGTACACGAGGGTCTCGTGGAACGAGGCGGCGCCACACTACTCCGCATACCTTCAGCTGCTGGAGCCGTTCGGGGCGGCGCTCCTCGATGCCGTCCGACCGGCGACCGGGGAACGAGTGCTCGACATGGGCACAGGACCCGGAGAGCCGGCGATGACGATCGCGAGGTTCGTCGGTCCTACCGGGCACGTCACGGGCATTGACCTCGCCGAACGAATGGTCGAGTCCGCCCGCGGGGAGTCGACCCGTCGGGGTCTCACCAACGTCGAGTTCCAGGTGATGGACTGCGCGGTCCTCGGGTTTCCGGACTCCTCGTTCGACGTGGTCGTATCTCGGTTCGGTTTCCAGATCTTCACCGACCCGGACGCGGCGGCCCGAGAAGCGTTCCGCGTGCTGCGGCCGGGCGGCCGGATCGGTGTCTCCGTCTGGGGCCAGGGGCCCGA
Source organism: Thermoplasmata archaeon (assembly GCA_035632035.1). Lineage (GTDB taxonomy): Archaea > Thermoplasmatota > Thermoplasmata > Lutacidiplasmatales > UBA184 > Lutacidiplasma. The sequence continues at coordinate 975 of DASQHP010000044.1, forward strand.
CGTTCCGCTCATCGACGTGGTCATGCAGCCGATGCTGCGACACGCGGAGCCGGACGAGTCGGGATACCTGCCGTCGCCGTACGAGATCGGGGGGCCGGGCGAGATGGTGCGGTTCCTCGAGGGGGCGGGATTCGAGCGAGCGAGCGAGCGGCGGATCTCCATCACCTGCGAGTTCCCGGACGTGGAGAGCTACCTGCGCACGATCCTCGAGGGCACCCCGATCGGGCACTCCATCTCCGAGGAGAGCCGCGACATCCAGGAGGAGATCATCACGGAGACTCGTCGAAACCTAGTCCCGTGGACCCAGGACGGACGCGTTCGACTCCCGGCGCAGTGCGTGCTCGTCGTCGCGTACAAGGCGTAGGTTGGCGCCCCATCGGCGGACCCGCGGGGCGCAGGCAGAATGTTCAAGACGGACGGGCGGGTCGGGCCCGCGTGCACGTCGAGGAGTACCGGCTGGACCTGAATCTCGACCCCCAGGCCGAAACCTTCCGCGCGGAGATGACCGCCAGCGTGCGGGGCGCCACGGGCCCCGTGGTGTTCGACTGCGCGGGCCAGGAGATCGAGGTCGTGACGGTCGACGGGGCGAGGGTCGAGGCGACGCTCGACACTGCCCGGGAGAAGCTGTCGATCCCCGTCCCGCGGGCGGGAGACCCCACGGTCCGCATCCAGTATCGCGGTCGGGCCCGACGCAACGTCCTGAACGGGTTCTATGTCTCGTCGTTCGGCCCCGGGCGCCTCCTCACGACCATGATGCAGCCCGTCGGCTGCCACTGGCTTCTCCCCTGCCTCGACCAGCCGGATCAGAAGGCGGTCTTCCGGCTTCGCGTCACCGCGGACGCGGAGCAGACCGTCGTGTCGAACGCGGACGTGGAGCGGGTGGTCGACTCCGGCGGCCGGCGGACCTGGCAGTTCGCCCCGACCCCGCGCATGTCCAGCTATCTCCTCTACCTCGGGATCGGTCCGTTCGACTCGATTGAGACGATGCACAAGGGCGTCCGGATCGCCGCCGTCGCCCCTCCCGGAAAGGCATCGCTCGCCCGGCGAGCGCTCGACATGGCCGGCCCCCTGCTCGAGGAGTACGCGAACTACTACGGACTACCGTACCCGCTCCCCAAGCTCCACCTCGTGGCGGTCCCCGACCTCTGGGCGGGCGGGATGGAGAACTGGGGCGCGATCGTCTTCCCCGAGATCGGGCTCTTGTGGGACGACTCGACCAGCCCGGCGATCGTTCGATGGGCCGTCGAGCCCCTGTCGCACGAGATCGCCCACCAGTGGTTTGGTGACCTCGTCACGATGCGGACCTGGGACGACCTCTGGCTCAACGAGAGCTTCGCGACGTTCGTCGCGTACACGATGGAGGAGCGCCTGGGGCTTCGCGCCAACCCCTGGGCCGAGTTCCTCATTCGCACCTCGCCCGGGTACTTCTCCGACTCCTACGCCGGCACGCATCCCGTGAAGCTCACGATCCGCGACCCGAGCGAGATCAGCCAGAGCACGGACGACATCACCTACTTCAAGGGCGGCAACATCGTCCGCATGATCGAGACCTTCCTCGGTGAGCCGGCCTTCCGGGCGGGCGTGAGCGCCTACCTGAAGCGGTTCGCCTTCGGCAACGCGCAGGAAGAGGATCTGTGGAAGGAGCTCGAGGCCGCGTCGGGCCAGCCGGTGCGGACCGTGATGCGGGCATGGGTCGACCGGGCGGGATTCCCGGTCGTCCGCGTCGAGGCCGCCGACGGGCACCTCCGCCTGACCCAGCATCGGTTCACCTTCCTCCCGGACCCGACCCCGGTACCCCCGTGGCCGATCCCCCTCCGCGTCCGGGACGGCAGCACCACGCACCGGGTCTTGTTCGACCAGGCCTCGATGGACCTGCCCGTCGAGAACGCGCACTCGGCGGTGCTGAACCCGGGACGCACCTCGTTCATCCGGCTCTGGTATGACGGGCCCGAACGGGCGCGCCGAATCGCGGCCCTCCCGGCCGCCGACGCCTTCGACCGGTGGGCGTTCCTGAACGACGCCTTCGCGTTCGTCCTCTCGGGCGACTACGGGATCGACGACTACTTCGAGGCGGTCCGCGTCGTTTCGGGAGTCACCGACTACTCGACCGTCGACGACGTGGTCGGCTCGCTCCGCTTCCTCGACCGGGCCGTGGGTGACCTCGCGGCGGTCCGGCCGGTCGCCCTCGGTTTCCTCCGCGCCCAGCGCGACCGGCTCGGCGAGCGACGGCGCCCCGGCGAGACCGACACCGATTCCGTTCTCCGGCAGAACGTGTACCGGGGACTTGTCCGGTTCGACCCGGCGGTCGCGAAGGAGCTCGCACCCGCGTTCGACGCCCCCGACAGCGTCGATGCCGCTCTCCGGCCCGCCGCGGCGCTCGGCTTTGCGATGCAGGGTGGAACGGGTGTGGTGGACCGGCTGTACGACCGGATGAAGACGGCGAAGCGACAGGATGACGCGGAACAGGCGGCCCACGCCGTCGAGGGCCTGCCGACCGAGGAGATGATCCGCTCGGCCGTGAACCGGTGCTTCGAGGAGGGGATGCGGACCACCAACTCCCAGTACCTGCTTCGCAGCGCCGTGACGAGTGCGGTCGGAAGGCGTCCGGTGTGGGAGTGGCTCCAGAAGAACATCCGAGAGCTCGAGCGCCGGGGCGAGGGCAGCTGGATGCTGTCGAACGTCCTCGAGGGCGCCATCCCTCTCATGGGGATCGTGCACGGCTCCGACGTCGAGGCGTTCTTCGCGCGGGAGCGGTTCCCCGAGGCGACGAACGGTGTCCGACGCGGGTTGGAGCTCCTGAGGGTCGTCCGGCGTCTTCGCGAAGGCCTGAGCTAGTCCGGGCGCGCCCGAGCGTGTCTAGCCTCGCGGGGACATTCAAATAGCCCCACCCCGATTGGGCCGCATGGCCCAGGCTGGAGCAACGGCACCGCCGGAGGCGTATCGGCGCGGGATCGGTCGCGGAATGTTTGTGGCCGTGGTCGTGATCGTCGCGGTCATCGCTCTCCTCGCGGGCGTGTTCGTCGGGAAGTCCCTCTACGGAACCGGGTCCTCGTCCAAGCCGTCCTACTTGGTCGTCGGGACGAACATCCCGTTCCCACCGTTCGAGGACTACAACTACACGACCGGCCAGTACGTGGGGTTCGACATCGACTTCTCCATCATGATCGCCCACGCGACCGGACGCACCCTCGTGATCCAGAACTACGCGGACTTCTCCGTTCTCCTCTCGACCGTCGGCACCGGCGGGGTCGACATGGCGGCGTCCGCGATCACGGAATCCGGAACGACCGGCGCGGACCGGAACCAATCGATGGCATTCTCGCTCCCGTACTACAACGCGAACCAGGCGGTGCTGGTCAAGAGCTCGAGCACGCTCACCTGCCCATCCAACACGTGCGACCAGTCCGAGCTCAAGACGCTCGTCGTCGGTGTTCAGACCGGGACGACCAGTCAGTCGTGGGCCGACCAGTTCCTCGCACCGAACATGACGAACCCGTCCAGCCAGTACCAGAAGTTCACGACCGTGGACACCGAGATCGCCGCGCTGGAGGCGGGGTCCTTGGACGCCGTCATCATCGACTCGGGGCCGGCCGGGGCGATCGCCGCGGGCTCGAGCGGCCAGCTGAAGGTTGCCGGCACGATCATCACGGGCGAGCTCTACGGGTTCGCGGTGGCGCACGGGGATCCCGAAGGTCTGCTGCCCGAGATCAACAACGTCATCACGACCTCGGAGCAGAACGGGACGTACCAGGTACTGATCCACAAGTGGTTCGGGTGAACCGCGCCGAGCGCCCGCCCAGCCGACGTGGCACGCGGGGGCGAACGGCCGCGTGAGCTTCGTCGGCCCCGTCCCGATGGCAGGGGGCCGGCCCGTGCGGAGGGTCCTCCGCGTCCTCGTCCGGGTCGCGGGGGGGGTCGGGGCGGGAATCCTCGCTATGGGGTTCATGCTCTTCCTGGGGACGCGGGGAGTGTACAACCTCAGCTACGTCCTCCACATCCTCCCCTCGCTGCTGTCGGGGTTCTATCTCACCGTCGAGATCATTGCCGTCGTGGTGTCGGTGGGCTTCACACTCGGATTCTTCCTAGGGTGGGCCCGCACGAGCCGTTCCGCCGTGATGCGCGGGCTCGCCGGACTCTACGTGGACTTCTTCCGCAGCCTGCCGCCGATCGTGCTGATCGCCTTTGCCTTCCTCATCGGATTGGTGGCGATGCGGGGAACGATCGCGGACCCATTCCTGGAGCACTCCATCGCGCTCTGGCTCGGCGTCCTCGCGCTCGCCCTCCACACATCCGCGTACCAGGCGGAGATCGTGCGGGCCGGCATCCTCTCGGTGCCCGCCGGCCAGACCGAGGCGGCGGACGCCATCGGGCTCACCCGGGCGCGGACGATGTTCCGCGTCGTGCTTCCCCAGGCGTTCCGCGTCTCGCTTCCTGCGCTGGGCAACGAGTTCTCGTCGGTCATCAAGGATAGTTCGCTCCTGAGCACGATCGGCTGGCTGGAACTGTCGGGGATCGGGCTCGTCCAGGTCTACGCGGGGTTGCTCGTCTCCCCGGTGGCGCCGATCCTGGTCTGGCTCGAGATCGCGGTCCTCTACTTCGTGGTCACCTTCGTCCTGAACTCGGTGGTGCGCGGGATCGAGAACACGTTCCGGGTCCCCGGTCTGGAGGCGGCGCACTTGTGACCACGCTGAGCCTCCGCCGCCTTACGAAGTCGTTCGGGACCCTCGCGGTGCTCCGCGGGGTCGACCTGGACGTGGACAAGGGCGAGGTGGTCTGCATCATCGGGCCGTCCGGGTCCGGGAAATCGACGCTCCTGCGGTGCACCAATCTCCTGATCTCGCCGGACTCGGGCGATGTGCTCCTCGACGGGTCGAAGGTGAATCGCCGTGAGATCCGGCCCGAGTGGGTCCGCCAGCAAATCGGGATGGTCTTCCAGTCGTTCCACCTGTTCACCCATCTCACCTCGGTCCGCAATGTCATGCTCGGGCTGACCGAGGTGAAGCGGTTACCCCCGGCCGCGGCGAGGGAGAAGGCCGTGTTCGAGCTCAACCGCGTCGGACTCGGCGACAAGCTCGGAGTCTACCCGGCTCAGCTCTCGGGCGGCCAGCAGCAGCGGGTCGCCATCGCCCGCGCCCTCGCGCTCGACCCGCAGGTGATCCTCTTTGATGAGCCGACCTCCGCGCTCGACCCGGAGTTCATCCACGAGGTCCTGGACGTGATGGCCCAGCTCGCCCGCGACGGCATGACGATGGTCGTGGTCTCGCACGAGATGGGGTTCGCGCGGGAGGTCGCCGACCGGATCGTCTTCTTCGACCAGGGGCAGGTGGTCGAGCAGGGCACCCCGGAGGAGATCTTCGACCGGCCGGGACACGAACGGACGAAGTCGTTCGTGGGGAAGATCCTGCGATGACGGCCGTCGTGGGCCTCGCCGGCGAGGGGGGCCGGTGGCCGACGACGGTCAGCGCGCGGTCGGTAGCGGTGGCCGGGGCGACCGTCGCGATCGCCGTCGGTGTGTTCCTTCTCCTCGGAGCGGCGGGTCTCTACAACCTCGCCTTCATCGCGGGCCATATCTCGAGCGGAGTCGGCCCCGCCGTGACGTCGCTCGTGTTGACCTCCCTCTCCTTCGGTATCGGTTTCGGACTCGCCCTCCCGCTCGGCGTGGTGCGGGCCTTCCCGCCCCGGCGACCGGGCCGCGGTGGCGCGGAACGCTCGGCGAGGGCGTATGTCGTCTGGGTCCTGCGATGGGCCGCCTACGGCGTCACGTCCGGCTTTGTCCAGGCCGTGCGGGGTACGCCGTTCCTCGTCCAGGTCTTCCTCGTCTACTACGCCATCATCTTCTCGTTCCCGAGGTTCACCCTTCTCGGCCTCAACGTCTCGTTCTGGGCGGGCCTCCTCGCGCTCACCATCAACACGACGGGCTACCAGTCCGAGGCGCTCCGGGGCGGGTTCCAGTCGGTGGAGGCGTCGCAGGTCGAGGCGGCTCGCGCCGTCGGCATGACCCGATTCCAGATCTTCCGGCGGATCACTCTCCCCCAGGGGATCCGCCTGGTGACGCTGCCGCTCACCAACGAATGGATCAGCAATTTCAAGACGAGTGCGATCCTGAGCTACATCGCCGTCGTCGAGCTGTTCTTCTGGAGCCGGACCGACATCGCCTACGAGCTCGCCCGGCCGATCGAGGCGTTCGTGATGATCGCGATCTTCTACCTCGTCATCAACGTCACGCTGAGCCGGGTCGTCACCTTCCTCGAGGCTCGCCGACGGATCCCGGGCCTGGGTGCGTCGATCGTCGACATCGCCGCGCGCTCCGGGTGACCTAGCCCGGGCCTCTTTTGCAGCGTGAGAAACTCCAATCAAGCTTCAATAGGGGCCCGGGCTCCCGGGAGAGCCGGAGTAGTCCGTCCAGATGGACCGGGCGTCTCGTCCTCGGGACCCGCACCTCGCGTCGGTCCTGATGGTACTCGCGGTGCTCGCGGTCGGGGTTGGACTCGCGACCCAGGTCGTCGACCCCCAGGCGACGCTCGAGGTGAGCGGAGCCCACTACATTTCGAGACCGGGTTCTTCGACCTCGCCGGGCGGGCCACCCGTTCCCGGAGGACCGGGGAACGGCAGCGCCGGAAGCGTTCCCGGTGGAGGGAACGGGTCGGGGAACACAAGCGGGGGCTCGGGCGGGTCAACCGGAGGCGCGGGATCGGGGGGAACCGGATCGACGGGCGGGACCGGCACCCCGGGCAACTCCTCGGGGGGTTCCACGGGCTCGAACTCGTCGGGCGGCCCCAACGGAACGGTAGGGTCGGGGTCCACCGGGAACTCCACGGGCGCCTCGGGAAACGGTTCCTCCCCCGGTTCCTCGGGGAGCGGGGGTGCGAACGGGACGGGCAGCTCGTCGGGTTCGGGTCCCCCGGGTTCGGGCACGAAGTCCGCGGCGCCGGCTCCGCGCCCGGTCTCGGCGATCTCGCCGTTCGCCATTGCGACGCCATGGTTGATCATCCTCGGGTGCGCCGTCGCCTCCGCGGCGGTCCTCGGGCTCCTCATCGAGCGGCAACGCGGGCTGCGAGCGCCGACACAGGATGACCCCGGGCCCGGCCAAGGAGGGGCGCCGGGCCGAGCCTCCCGAGGTCGACTTCGCGGGTCAAGCGCCGACGACGGGCCAGCACACGGACCGGCCGCCGGGGCGGACCCTCGAGACCGGATCCTCCGCGACTATGCACGGTTCCTGACCGCGCTGGACCCCCAGACTCCGCACGCCACGCGCTCCCTCACTCCGAAGGAGGTCGCCGCCAGCGGGCGGATCCTCTGGGGCCCCCGGTTCGAATCGATTCTGGAGGATACGCGGAACCTGTTCGAGGAGGCGCGCTACTCGCCGCACCGGATCTCCGCGACGCAGGCGGACCGGTTCGGCGAGTGGATCCGGACCTTGCTGGCCGCGCCGACCGCGGTGCGACCATGACGATGAACCGGGTCGCGTGGGGCCTGCTCGTGTTTGGCGTGGCGGTGGGCGCGGTCGCCGCCCTCGGGTCAGCGGTTGCCCACACCTCGGCGATCTGGGCCGGGCTCGCCGCGACCGCCGCCGCTCTGATGACGGCCTCGCTCCTCGGCAGCCTCGACCTCCCCCGGCCCGCGGCGCGTCCCGTCCCCGTCGGTCCCCCTCGAATGGTCCAACGCGTCGCGGAGGCGGCGCACGGGGACGTGCTCGCCCGCGAGTACGTCCTCGAGCAACTGGATGCCCTCCGCGCGGAGCACACGTCGTCCGGCCGGGCCGGCCGGCTTCGCGACGATTCCACCCTCTACCGACTCCCGGAACCGGCGTTCTCCCGGTTGGTCAACTCGGTGCTCCTCGAGGAAGAGGCCACACCGTGAACGGCGAGGCGGCCCGCGCCCGCATGGAGGAGGTGCTGGCGGCCGTTCAGCGGACCATCGTGGGCAAGCGGGACGCGTTGGAGCTCGTCGCCGTCGGCCTGGTCGCCGACGGGCACATCCTGCTCGAAGACCTCCCGGGCCTCGGCAAGACGCTCATGGCCCGGTCGTTCGCGACCGCGCTGGGGCTCAAGTTCGCCCGCATCCAGTTCACGGCCGACCTCCTTCCGCACGACATCACCGGCGGGGACGTGTACAGTCCGGCGCGAGGCGATTTCTCGTTCCGCCCCGGACCGATCTTCGCGAATCTCCTGCTCGCGGACGAGATCAATCGGGCCCCTCCGAAGGTCCAGTCGGCGCTGCTCGAGGCGATGCAGGAGTACCAGGTCACCAGCGAGCGGTCGACGTATCCCCTCGACCGGCCCTTCCTCGTTCTGGCGACCCAGAACCCGATCGAGCTGGAGGGGACGTACCCGCTTCCCGAGGCCCAGGTCGACCGCTTCCTCCTCCGGGTCACCCTCGGCTACCCCACCCACGCGGAGGAGACCGCGATCCTGGCCCGACGCCGGGAGGCTCGGCACGACCTCGTACCGCCCGATCCGGTCCTCGCCGCGGGAGAGTTCCGTTCGATCCAGCTGGCCGTCGAGGACGTGGTCATCGACCCGGCGCTCGAGGAGTACGCGGTCCATCTCGCCGAAGCGACTCGGGCGGACTCCCGGGTGGAGGTCGGGGCGTCGCCGCGGGGCTCGCTCGCCCTCGCCAAGCTGGCGCGCTCGCGCGCGCTCCTTCGGGGCCGCGACTTCGTGACCCCCGACGACGTGAAGGAGCTCGCCGGCTCGACGCTCGCCCATCGATTGCTGATCCGGGCGGACCCGTGGATCCGGGGCGTACGCGGCACGACCGTGGTCCATGACATCGTCGAGCGCACCGCGGTCCCCAAGGTCCCCTGATGGCCCGCCCTCCTGTTCTCGGCTGGAGGGCTGGCACCGCGGCCGTCCTCGCCTTGGGAGGCGCCGGCGTTGTGGTGGGATTCCTCTTTCGAAACCCGGCGTCTCTGCTCTTCGCGACGCCGTTGCTGCTCGCGCCCCTGGCCGCCTATCTGCTGAAACCGGGGCCGACCGCCGTCGCTCGCGTGATGAGTTCGGTGAACCCGGTCGGGGATCGGCTCGAGCTCAGGGTGGACGCCCGCCTCGACCCACCCGGGCCCGGCGTCGCCCGGGCGCAGTTCGACATCCGGCCCCCCGTCCGCCTCCCTGAGGCCCGGCCCTTCGCGTGGCGGGCGGCTTCCGGGGCGCCGACCGCCATCTCCCAGCGGATCACGAGCGACTGGCCGACGGTCGCCCGGCTGCGTCCCCCGCGTGTCGAGTGGTCGGACCCGTTCGGGCTCTCCGCCCGAGAGGTGCCCGTCGAGGGCAACGCGGTCCGGTTCGAACGTCCACCGGCCGGGGCCCGCCAGCTCTCGACCATGATGGTGCAACGGCTGAGTCGCCACGTCGTGGGGCAGCGCGCTCCGCTCCCCTCGACGCAGGGGGAGTTCCAGAGTGTCCGCCCGTTCGTGGCGGGCGACGGGGTCCGGCAGATCAACTGGCGGGCGACCGCCCGGGGTGCCTCCCTCGTCTCCAACAGCTTCCTCGCGGAGATGCCCCCGGATGTCGTTCTCGCGCTCGACCTCGGGCCGTGGGCGCTCCCCCCCGAGGACCAGGAGGTCCTCCTCGGTGTCTCCCGCGCGGCGAGCCATGCGCTGGCAGCGCAGCTGACCCGACTCAAGACGCGCCTGGGCGCTGCGCTCCTCGAACCGTTCCCTCGGTGGGTCGGGCTCGGTTCGGGTCGGGTACACCTTCGCGAGATCCAGGAACTGCTGGCGAGCGCGCGCGTCGGCTCGGAGCGACCTCCCGTCGAACGGTACGCGAACGCGCTGCGACGCATCTACCCGCCGCGCACGACGGTGCTGCTCTTCAGCCCGTTCGTGGAAGAGGCCCTCCTCTCGATCGGTTTCCACCTACGTCGATGCGGCCTCAACTCGCTCGTGATCGCGCCCTCCCCGCTCGCGGTCGCTCAGTCCCATCCGGGGGGCGACCCCACCGCGCGGCAGATGGGTTTCCGACTGCTCCGCCTGCACCGGATCCGGGAGGTGGGTCGGGCCTGGCAATGGGGCCCGGCGGTGAACTGGGAGGACCTGGGTTCCCTCGGAGCGCTCGCTGCGCTGTTCCGTCGGCCGGTCGGACCGGGGGGTGCCGGACGTGGCTGAGTTGGGGCCGCCCCGCGCCGAACCCCTCGGCATCGGCCTGATCGCCCTCACGCTCGCGTGGGCGGGGATCGCGTACCTGGGCTCGGATTCTTTCCTCGTTCTCCCGCTCCTCCTTCCAGTTGCGGGGTCCGGGCTCGGGTTCTGGCTGACTCGGAGAGCCCAGGCCGGCGGGCGTCTCGCCGGGATCGTTCCCGCCATCACGTTCATGGTGCCCGTCGTCTTGCTGCCCTCGGGCCTCGAGTCGCTCGGGCTGGGCCTGGGCGCGGCGCTGCTTGCCCTCCTCTGGATCGGCTACCCGTCGGTGCGCGCGGCCGGTCTCCCAATGGCCGATGTGGGTCGGGAGCTCGTCCTCCCGCTCGCCGGCGGAATCGTTGCGCTCGTCGTCTCGGCCATCCCCGTCCTGGATGTCCTGCGGCCAGCGGCCCTCGTGATCCCGGTCTTTGCCGGCCTCGCCCTTCTCGTCATCTTGCTCGCGGAGCTCTCGACCCCTCCCGCCGAGCCGGCGGGGCGCTCACCTTCTACAGCGAGCGGCGATTCTATCTGACCCCGGTGGTTCGACCTCGGCGGCGAGTGTGACAGATCGACGGGGCGCATCGGGTCGGATCGCGGTCCTGCCACTCCAGAACATCTCCCCCGATCGGACGGACGAGTTCTTCGCGGACGGGTTGACCGAGGAGCTCATCTCGACCCTCTCCAAGATCGGGCGCCTGCGGGTGATCGCGCGGACCTCCGCGATGCGCTACAAGGGCAGCGGCAAGTCCGTCGCCGAGATCGCCCGGGAGCTCGCCGTCGACCACGTCGTCGAGGGCAGCGTCCGGCGGGCGGCGAACCGGCTCCGGATCACGGTCCAGCTGATCGACCCCCGCACGGAGGAGCCGCTCTGGTCGGAGGACTATGACCGGGACCTGGAGGACATCTTCGCGATCCAGGCCGACATCGCCCGGCGGATCGCCCGGGCACTACGGGTGGAGGTCCGCCGGGCGGAGCGAGCGCAGCTCGAGCGGGCCGCCACCGCCAGCGTCGACGCTTACACGCTCTACCTGGAAGGCCGGTTCCACTGGAACCAGCGGACCGAGACGAGTCTGAACCGCGCCCTCGAGCTCTACCGGCAGGCGCTCGGTCGCGATCCCCGGTTCGCGCTGGCGGAGAGCGGGGTCGCGGACGCGTACGCGGCCCTGGCCCTGCTGGAGTACCTTCCGCCCTCCGAGGCGTTCCCGAAGGCCCGGGAAGCGGCCCAGCGGGCGATCGCCATCGACCCGAATCTGGCGGAGGCCCACGCCTCGTTGGGCCTCGTCCGGTTCCAGTACGACCGCGACTGGCCCGGCGCCGAGTCGGAGCTCGCGCGCGCCATCGCACTCAATCCGAACTACCCGGCCGCGCACCAGTTCTTCGCGGACTACCTGAAGGCGATGGGCAGGTTCCCCGAGGCGCTCGAGGAGATGCGGCGAGCGCTCGAGCTCGACCCGGTCTCGCTCGCCATCAACACCGGCCTGGGCCACGTGCTCTACCTTGCCCGGGACTACGATGCCGCCATCGCCCAGTATCGGGCCGCGCTGGCGCTCGACCCCGGCTTCGTCCAGGCGCACCTCTGGTTCGGTCGCCCCTTCCTCGAGAAGGGCGAGTTCGACCATGCGATCGCGGAGGTCCGTCAGGCGGTGGAGCTCTCCCACGGAAGCACGATCTCCCTGGCGGTGCTCGGCCACGCCTACGCCTCGGCCGGTCGCGGCCGGGAGGCGCGCGAGATCCTGGACCGGTTGCTCGAGCGGGCGAAGACCAGCTATCTCCCGTCGTACTGGATCGCCCTCATCTACACCGGACTTGGCGAGAACGAGGACGCCCTGCGATGGCTGGGCCGCGCCGAAGAGGAGCGATCGGCCTGGCTCGCGTGGATCCGGGTCGAGCCGAGATTCGACCGGCTCCGCTCGCTGCCGGGGTTCGCGGCCCTGCTTCGCCGCATGCGGCTCGATCAGGACACGTCGGTACCTGGCGCCGCCGGCCGCGACCGGGAGGTCGCCCGGGTCGTCGCCGCGGTTCCCGACATCCGGCTCGACCGGTATCAGGTCGTTGGGGCGTACACCCGGTTCGATGCCGCGGCCCGCCACCATCTCAAGGACATCCGCCAGTCGATCGAGGCGGCGTTCCGCGGGGGGGGTCCGCGCAACGACAGCTTCCTCATCTGGGCGCCCCCGGGCTCCGGCAAGACGTTCTTCGTTCGCGAGGTCGCGCGTGCGATCCCGGGCTCACCCCGATTCGTGGAGCTCAACCTCGCCGAGGCGGACGAGGCCGGCTTCCGTGCGCGCCTCGACGAGGTAACCGCGGCCGAGACTCCGACGCTCTGCCTCATCGACGAGGTGGACAGCCAGCCGTCGGCGAGCTGGCCGTACGAAGCCCTCCTGCCCGCCCTGGAGCCGCGGGGCGGTCCTCCCGGGGCTCGGCCGGTGTTCGTGCTGGTCGGAAGTTCAGCGGGTTCCCTGGACGGCCTCCGCGAGCGGATCCGCGCACGGCCGAAGGGTATCGACCTGCTCTCCCGGATTCCGGAGGCGAACCAGCAGGCGCTGCCCGCGCTCTCGGACGGGGACATCCTGTTGGTCGCGATGTCCTGCGTGGCGGAGGCCGCCGCGATCCGGAACCGGACGATCGGGGAGGTCGAGCGGCTCGCCCTGTTCTATCTCGCCGTGCGGCGGGGCCTCGGGAACCCGCGCCAGCTCCGCGAGCTACTGGGCCGAGCCGTCGAGCGGGTTCCGGTCGGCGAAGAGCGGCTCAAATTCGACCATCTGTTCGTCCCCGGTGATCCCGAGAACAAGGAGTACTGGAATCGCGGGCACGCGGCATCCCCCGAGCTCACGGGCTCGTTCGTGCGTCTCGAGCGCTAGGGGACGGGCGCGGAGCCGACGTCGGGAGCCGGTCGCCCCGGACGCAGCCGCCGGACGGTCGCATCGTCGCCGAAGACGAACGAGTAGACGGCCTTCCGGTCATGCCGGGTCACCGTCGCTCGCCGGCCGCGTCGGTCCCCCTCGATCGCCAACGAGTCCAGCCGGTCCCAACCCGTGGCCGCGACGACCGCCGCCACCAGGTTCGTGAGCTGGCGGGCGCAGACCTCGCAGCAGAAGAAACACCGCTCGCCGTCGACCTCTTCCCAGTAGTCGCCCCAGGTCGAGCCGCACAGGACGCATCCATCAGTTCGAAGCTTCATACTGCTCCGCCCGCTCGAGCCGGGCCATCAGGTAGTCGTCGAACATCTCGATCGACCGGAGGAACACGGACTGGACCTCTCCGATGAGCTCGGCGTCCCGGGCGAACCGTTCGATGAGCGCGAGCGCTTCATCGGAATGCCCCACATCGGCCTCGTATCCCTCCCGCAGGAAGGCGGTGGCCGCGGCCGGGATCTCGGCGGAGCCCAGTATGCCGGGGTCGAAGTAGTGGATCGTGGCGCCCTCCTCGACCAGCCCGCGATGCGCGATCAGCTCCAGACCGTGCATCGCGGCCATCGCCGCCACCCAGTGGCGTTCCCGGCAGATCCGGTCCCACTCCGCGACCGCCCGCCGCGTTCGGGGGAGCGGGGGAGTCGACAGCGTCGTCGCTCGCGGGACCCCCAGTTCCTCTCCCATGCGGAGGAGGAGCTCGTAGTGGGCGGGCGACGAGGTCCCGACGCCCACGAACTCCGTGTTGATGTTGTCGACCTCGTATCGCACGACGTCCATCTCCCCGCTGCGGGCGAGAATGAATCCGCACGAGCGGACCCACTGCCGAAGGAAATGCTGGTGCTCGATGACGTAGCCGAGGAGCGTCGCTCTCGATGGGTGCTGGAGCGCCACGACGAACGGGTGCGGCTTCGCCCCGAAGAACCGGGCGATGAACCGGGTCTTCACCCAGCGGGCGAGGCCGCCGGCCCCGAGGTCGTAGAAGGACTCCAGCCGACGGGTGAGCTCCGGGACCGGCGTCTTCTGCGAGGTCACGTTCTGGTTGAGCCACCGCACGTGCTCGGGGTCGCTCCGACCCGCGCGCTCGTACAGGTGCTCGGCCAGCCCCGAGAGTCCGGGGCCCTGCGTCCGGTCGAAGCAGACGGGACAGACCGACATCGTCGCTACACCGGGAAGTCGGCCGGGAATCGGGCGCGCAGTCGAAGGTACTCCTCCGTCGAACCCGACTCGGACCGGAGCCGTCGGAGCGTCTGGACCACGTCCTCGGGGGTCCGGTCGCGCGAGCTGGAGACCATTCGGACCGTCTCGTCGAAGTTCGCCCCACAGGCCGCGTAGCAGTTGCCCATCCCCTCCATGAGCTCGCGGTCGACCGGCTTCACATCTTCCCGAACCCGGGACGCGTCAAAGCCATGACGGGGAAGCGGCCGGGGAGCGTCCGGATCTGCCTGCAGGGTCCATTATGGGGGAGACCGCTTCGCCGGCCGTGGCCCCTCTCCCGACCGACCGGACCGCGCTGGGCGCCGCGGGGGCGGCCGCCGTGCTCTGGGGGACGTACTATCTCTTCGTCCTGTCCCTGCCGTCGAGCGAGAACCTCGCGCTCATCCTCCTTACGCCCGTGATCGGGGGTGCGATCACGCTCGGGGCCGCGCTCGTCATCGACCGACCGGGCGTTGCGGGCCTCCGAGCCGCGATCCTCGACCCGCGCGTGCTCGCGGCGGGACTCTTCTTCCTGGGATTCCAGTTCGGAGCGGTCTACAGCACGCGGATCGTCGGGGCCGTGAACACCTCCCTCCTGGTGCTTGGCTCGGACGTCGTGGGGACCCCCTTGCTCGTCACGGCGGTCCTCCGTCACGGGGGGCGCGCGCTGCGCTCCCCCGGGTTCCTGGTCGGGGTCGTCGTGATCGCGGCGGCGGGTTCTCTCACGATCGTCGCGGGCGGGTCCCCCGAGCCGCTCTCCTGGAGCACCCTCGCGCTGGGGGTCCCCCTCTTCCTCGTGAGCTCGCTCTTCATCGTCACGACCGACTCCGCCAACCGGCGTCGGCCGATCCTGGTGGTGCTCGGCGTCGGCCCGATCGTCGTGTCGGGCCTCGCATCGCTCGCCGCCATCGGGCTGGTCGGCGTTCCGGCGGTGGTCGGAGCCACCGACCTGCGGAGCGGAACGACGCTCCTCGCCCTCAGCATCACCAACTACACCCTCGCTCCGGTCCTGTTCTTCTGGTCCGCCCGCCGCATCGCCCTGGTGCTTCCGTCCATCCTGCAGGCGGCCATCCCCGTCGTCACTCTCGCCTACGTCGGATTCCTCGGCCTCCAGCCCGTGACGGCGGTGGGGCTCGTCGGGGTGCCGCTCGCGTTCCTGGGCGCGTCGCTCGCGGTGCGCGCCTACTCGGCCGAGGGGGGTCCCCCGGCGCGTCTCCCCATGCCGTGACTCATCCCGTCCTTACGAGCTTAGAAGGGAGCGCCGCAGCTCGGACACTTCGCGTCGAGCTCGGGGTAGGCCGTCCGGCAGAATGGGCACCGGACCAGGATCACGGTCTGGATCGGGAGCGCCGGTACGTGCACGTCGACCTGAACGGGCGGCGTCGGACCGCTGCTGCGCGAGCGCACCGCCCGGGCGCCCCGGGCCAACGCCGAGATCGCCTTCCCGATGTGGACCGCATTCGAGACTTCCACCACCCAGGGAGATGGGTGGAGCGGGTCCGTAGCCTCCGTGCAGATCTCGACACGGTTCTCCCCACCCTTGGGGTGCTCCCTCGCCTCGGAGACCTCCTCGAGCTGGACCGAGAACGCGGTGTCGACCTTGGTCGAGAGACGTCCACGCCGACGCGTGAACACGACCCGCTGGTCGGTGACGGTCAGCACGCCGGGGTTCCCGTCGTAGCGAGCGTCCGTCTGCAGCTTGATCCGTTCCCGTTCCCGGAGGACGAACACGGTCAATCGCCTCCGGCGGGTGTCCGGCGTTGGCCGCTCGACCGCCGTCGGGTCGGGGTCGGGCTCGCGGGCCTCGTGACCTCGGCGGGCTCCGGCCCTCGCGGAGACGCCGTCCGCCGGACCGTGTCGTTCATCCGGGTTTCCGGAGGGCGCCCCTGCGATAAAGAACGCCCGACCGGCCGACCTCCGTCCGGGATGTCCGGGGCCAACCCCCGAATGGCGAAGCGTTCTCCGCGGGGGGTGGTCGGCGCGGGTGGGAAATACTCCCACACGCTACGCCGCGGCGTGACGGTGCCTCACCGTCGCCCGCACAACCTTCCGCTCCTTACAGCGAGCATCAGCGGCGCATTCCTCGTCGTGCTGGTGGTCGTGGCGTGGAACGCCCCGGCGTTCAACGCACCCAACCCCACGGTCATCCCGACGGGACCGGCCCCCTCGACGCCCCCCCGCTCGGGGGCGATGCCCACGATGACGATCGTGGCGCCCGGAATGTCGTACGAGCTACCGGCGGCGGCGTTCGACGACGTGGTCTTCGAGCTCACCATGGGAGCGACGCTCTACGGGGCGTTCTCCGCGGACGCGAACATCACCGCGGCGATCCTCACGACGCTGGAGTTCGAGACGTTCGAGTCGACGGGTCTTTCCTCGGGGGCGGCCTGGGGATCCGGACCCGCGCCCGGCGGGGTCGTCGCCGTGACGCTCTCGCCCGGGACCTACTACCTGGTGTTCGCCAACCTGGCCGGCACATCCCCGGCGCTGGTGCACGTCGATACGGGAGTCGAGGCGGCGTTCCCCGACAACGCCTAGCGGCTCCGTCAGGCCGTGTGGTTGGCGGAGTTGTTCTCCCGGACGGCGCTGTCGACCTGCTCATGGACGACCACCGGGTTCAGGAGGTGGCCGGCCTTGAGCCGCTTCGTCTCGAGGTACCGGACGTTGTGGGGGTTCGCCGGCACCTCCACGGGGATCCGGTCGACGATCTGGACGCCATGGAACTCGAGGTCGGCGATCTTGGCGGGGTTGTTGGACATGAGCCGGATGGACTGGATCCGAAGCGAATAGAGCATGTGGGCCGCGATCTCGTAATCCCGCTCGTCGCCGCGGAATCCCAGGATCTCGTTCGCCTGGATCGTGTCGTATCCCTGCTCCTGGAGCTGGTAGGCCCGGATCTTGTTGGCGAAGCCGATCCCCCGGCCTTCCTGACGCAGGTAGAGAATCACGCCGAGCTCCTGGTCGGCGATCTGTCGCATCGACATCTCCAGCTGGTCGCGGCAGTCGCACCGGAGCGACCCGAAGGCGTCCCCGGTGAGGCACTCGGAGTGCAGGCGGACGGGGACCTCCGAGCGTCCGATCACATCTCCGTGGACGAGGGCGGCATGCTCCTTCTTGTCGCTCGGGCTGTGGAACGCGACGACCTGGAAGTCCCCGAACCGGGTCGGGAGGTCCGCGATGGCGACCAGGCGGACGCAGGCGGGCGTCTTGTCCGAGCAGTCGTGCTCGGCCTGGGAGCGGATCAGCTCCTGGATGGTCAATTCGGGAATTCCCACGGGATGGGCCTCGGGACGCCGCGGGACGGCCACCGGGGCATTTAAGTCGAACCGCTCCGAATCCATGGCGGGGTGGAGTTCAACGGGGCGCGAGGTACGCCCGGTCCTCGGCGTCCACGTCGTCCATCACTCGCCGGATCACGCCCCGCTGGGGGATGAGGAAGGGTAGGACCGAGATCCGCAGGTCGCCTTTCGTGGAAAGCAGGGTCGCCTCACCGGCGTCGCGGTACTGCGTCTCAACGTAGCTTCCCGGGGCCCACGGGCCGTCGCTCGCCACCACCTCCCAGCGGCTCCATTCGGGTCGGCGGTAGGTGATCTTCCAGGTCGATGCGAGCATCTTGCCGCGCGCGTCGATCGTCCGTTGGACGGTTCGGGAGTCACCCTCGGTGGCGATCGTCCTCTGGGCCTGGATGAGCGGGTGGATCTTCGATATCGTCGAGTCGTCGAGGTGGGCATCGAGCAGCCGCCAGACGTCGCTCCGGCTCGCGGGAAACCGCGTTTCATCGAGGTAGGCGACCATCGGACTCTCTTCGGCGAGCCGCCAGACCCTCAAGAAACCCTCCTACGCTCCCGCAGCGAGGGAGCGGAGGAAGCGCGACCCGGGCCGGCGCGGACCTAGCGTGGCGCGGGACGGCGGGCCCGCTCGAAGTGGAGGAGCGCGAGCCCCGTCACCACGAGAGCGAACCCCACGACCTCGAACCATGCGACCGACTCCCCCAGCAACAGGACCCCGAGTACCACCCCGACGACGGGGTTCACGTACGCGACGGCGTTCGCCTGCTGCGGCCCGATCCGGTGGTGCAGCCGGAAGTAGAGCGCGTAGCCGAGCACCGAGGAGCCGGCCGCGAGGTAGATCACGGTTCCCCACGTGACGACGTTGGAGGGAAACCGCTCGGTGGGCCAGGTCGCCGCCGTGAGCACGGCCAGCAGCCCGGCCGACGCGGAGAACTGGGCGACCATGTGCCAGTAGCTCTGCCGACCGCCCCCCAGACGTCGCAGGATGACCGACCCGAGGGCGAAGAGCGTGGCGGCCCCGAAGACCGCGAGCGCCGCGCCGAGCGGTCCCGGTCCCGTTCCGGAAAAACCCGGCACGAAGATCGCGGCGACGCCCGCGAACCCCGCGACGACGCCCAGGCTCCCGAGGCGGCCGAGCCGGTCGGCGGGGATGAGAAGGACCGCGAAGAGCGCGCTCTGGAGGGGCGCGCTCGCCACCAGGATCGTGGCGAGGCTCCCCGGCGTGGTCTGCTCGCCCCAGTAGAGCAGGGCGGCGTATCCGCCCATCAAGCAGAGGCTGCCGAGTGCCGCGGAGCGCAGTAGTTCCCCCACCGGGGGACGACGCTCTCGGGAAGCGAGCGCGACCGCCGCCATGATCCCCATCGCAAGGATGAGCCGGATCGCCGCGTAGAGGAACGGCGTCGCCCCCGCGAGAAGTCCGGCGCGGATGGCGATGAACGCCGAGCCCCAGAGGCCGCCGGTGGCGACCAGGAGCGCGGTGTCGAGCCCGACCCCCTTCATGCCGGGACCGTTCGCGCACGGAGTGGCCCGTCGGGGGTTCGGCGCGGGGCGGACACCGTGGGTACCGGCTCGCCGCCCCTCCCCGAGTGACCCGAGGCGTCGGGGGTTCCCCTACGCGGTGGGGCTGGACGCCAGGAACGACGCGAGAGCATACGCCCGGAAGGACCCGATGCCGGTGGCGGCGTCCCAGCCGGCCGCGGCCGCCCAGCCGTTGCTGCCGGAGCTCACGTCGTGCATGGTCGTCGCGTAGTGGATCGAACCTCCGTTGACGCCGTAGACGGAGGCATACAGGAACGGCACGACGTTTCCGAGGGCCGTCAGAGCGCCGGTGGCGCGCCAGCTGTTGACGTCCGCGAAGTAGGCCGCCCAGATGGGGCAAGCCACGCTCGTGCCACCGACCACGAACCATCCTCCGCTCGCGGCCTCGTAGACCCACACCCCCGTGGCCGGGTCCGCGACCGCCGACACGTCCGGCTTACCCAGCTCGGCGTAGCTGTCGGTGATGTTCGCCTTGTGCTGGTAGCTCGGCTCCTTGGTCGACGGGACGTACCCACCGCCGCCGCCGTTCCAGGCCGATTCGCTCGAGTATCCCCCGGTCGAGTTGACCGACAGGCTGGTGCCGCCCACTCCGACCACGGCGGAACAGTCCGCGGGGAACTGGGCCGACGCGAGGGTGCCGGAGCCCCACGCCGAAGAGTCCCCCGTGGATGCCAGCACGGTCACGTGCTGGCTCGAGGCGGTGGAGAGAAGCCGTTTCGCCACGTTCGGACAGCCACCGCCCCCACCCCAGCTGTTGGAGATCTCGTTGCCAAGGTGGTGGGAGAGCGAGTAGTTCCAGGCCCCGAACAGGTTCGTGTTGCTGGGCGACGCGGCTTCGACCAGGGCGATGGAAGCTCCCGGCGCGATGGCGTGGGCCCACTCGACGTCCAGCGCGGATTCGATCCCCCAGCCGAAGGGGTCCGAGCAGGGCTTCCCCTGGGGCTGGTAGACCGTGAGGTTGGGTTTCGCGAGGCCGAACGAGCTGTCGAACTGGGCGAGGTCCGAGATGATGGAGGCGTCACCGCAGGCATCGACGATCACCACGGTCTGACCGGTGCCATTCGTCGAGGAGTTCGTGCGGAGCGTGGAGAACTGGTAGGCGGTCGTCACCCACGATGGACACAGCCCCGAGCTGCTGCAGCTCGGGCTCGTCGTGGGCACCACCGAGGAGCGAACCAGCCAGGGGTGGATCATCGATCCCGCGAGCGGCCCGGACGCCGCGGCCAGCGGAAACCCGATGCCGGCGAGGAGCACGATTCCGAGGAGCGTCGGCACTGCCAGGGCTCGCCCCCGTCGGGGGCCGCGCATCAACGGCATGGTTCGAGGACCGCAGGCGGTAACGGAGCTTCGCCTTAATCATTCGCCGGCCGCGGGGCCCCCGTCGACCCCGAAATGGGGGAAAGGGTTGGACCCACCTCCGGTCCTGGGTGGTGGACTAGTTCGGGGCCGCGACGACCTCGTGGACGACGCGCTTCGCCGGCTCGAGCAGGTAGAGGACGCCCGAGAGGAAGACGAAGATCGCGCCCACCAGGGCGACGAGGTTCGACCCGATGCCCAGCACTGCCCATCCGATCAGGGCCACGAGCAGAAGGAGAATGCCGCTCGCGAGAGCGCGCTCCTTCCACGCATGAGCCCCCAGATAGGAGAAGAACAGTGCGAGGCCACCCACGACAAACAGGATGACGGCCTCACTCCACGCGTCGATCGTCCCGATGGGGCGACTGACGGCGAGGTCGACTGCGCCCATCACCATCGCCAAGATGCCGCCGATGAGGAGCAGAAGACCCCCGAGGAGTCCGAATCCATAGCCGAGGGTTCGTTCGGTTAGATCTGCCATTGCTTTTCACCCCCTTTCCAGTAGCTCCGGCTCAGCACCCTCGGCGTTCACCGAGAGGCCAAGCCGGGTCCCGACGTGGGTCCTCCGGATCCACCATACTTCAAGGTTTGTCCAGCGAATGCACGCTAGCACGGCGCGCGAAATCTGCCGCCCTCGGCGCGGATCTCACTGGAGCCTCGGACGACTCCGGATCGGAGGCGAGCCGCCGGCTAATCCGAGCCGTCAAGGTCCCCAGACACCGCGTGGACGCCGGAGCTCCGGGAGACCGCGAGCGCGGCGATGGCTCCCACACCGGCGAGCCCGACCACGTAGGGGAAGGAGCTCGCCTCCCCCAGGATCGACCACAGGCCTCCAATCAGCAGAGGACCGACCAGCAGTCCGAGGTCCTCGACCGACCCGAAAAGGCCGATCGCGGCCCCGCGGTTCGGACCGGGAATCCGGGCCAGCGCGAGGGGAAGAAGCGCGGCATTGAGCCAGCCCAGCCCGACCCCGAACACGACGGAGGCGGCCGCCATCAACGGGAGGTTCGGGGCGAGCCAGCTCCCGCCGAGGCCGACCAGGAGGAGGACGAACCCGATGGGGACCGAGCGGGCCACCCCCCGCCGGTCGATGGTCGAGCCGAGCGCGTAGGAGACTCCCATCGAGGTGAATCGTACGGCCCCCAACACGTAACCGGCCTGGGTGGGAGTCGCCCCGAACAGGTCGACCGAGTAGTACTGGAGGAAGTTCGTAACGAAGCTGATGAGGAGGAACTCGACGAAGACAAGGGCCGAGACCGCGGTGAAGTGGCGGGAGACCACGTGGCGCAGCGTCGTGGTGACCCCGTGTTCCGGATGCGATCCGGTGGAGTTGGGCCATCGGATCGTGACCGCCGTCCCCAGGCAGACCGCGAACACCGCGGCCGAGGCGATCACGTCCCACCAGAATCCCCCCGTCACGAACAGGACCGGCCCCGCCGCCGTACCCAGCGTGAGGCCGACCCCGAACGCCGTCCCGATCCGGCCGGTCGCCCGGGCCTCGTTCGTGGCGCCGGCTCCCCGGATCCCCGCCAGCCGGACGAGCGGCGCCAGATACACACCGACCGCCCCCACGGTGAACTCCGCGATGGCGAGGAGCAGAAACCCCCGGGCGAACCCGAGTGCGAGAGTCGCCGCGATGACGACCGCACCGATCCCGACGAGCCGGCGCGGGTCTTCGAGGCGGTGGGCGACCGCCCCCCAGTAGGTCTCGGTGAGGAGCATCCCGAGCGCGACCAGTCCGAGGAGGACGCCGTACTGGAACACGGGGATCCCGAGCCGCTGGACCTGGAACGCGAGCGGGACGCCGATGAGGGCGACCGACGCCGACCACAACACCGTCGTGAGATAGACCGGGAGGAGCCACCCCCGTTGAGGCGCGGTGGCCATGGTCGAACCAAGGGGAGCCGATAGAAGGGCTCTTGCCCGCGGCTACGAGGTGTGGGCGCTCCGGTTGTGCCGGGCCAGCGCGCTCACGGAGGCGAGCCGTCGGTGGCAGACCGCGCAGGTCACGGGAGCCACCCGGATCGGGGCGCTCTTGGAGTCCGGCGCGTGGGCCTCCGAGCGGTGGGCCGCCAGCGCCTCCTCGGAGCGGAACAGCCGGCCGCAATCCGAGCAGGCGGCCTCGACCTCATCGTACTCGACGTACGGCACGCCGGGGGGAACCCGACCGAGCGTAAGTCCGTTGAGGTCTCCTCGGCGAATCCGCCCCGGCGGCTCGTCGGGCGCGGGAAGGAGCGACGACCTCCCGGCCCCGGCCTAGGCGTCGAGATCCCCTTGGAACCGGCTCGCCGCGGAGTGGTTGATGAGCGGCCCCCCCATGAGGGCCGAGTTCCCGATGATGGCGACCGTGCCGGTCTCCGTAACGAGCCAGATGTTGCGGAGCGCCACCCGGGCCACCCGCCCCTTGACCCCGCCGAACTCGATCACGTCGCCGACACGCACCGCCCGGTCGCGGAGCAGGAACACGCCGGCGATGATGTTGGAGAAGAGCGACTGGAGAGACAGCGAGAGCACGAGCCCCGCGATCCCGGTGACGGTGAGCACCGTGAACTCGGAGGCGATCTGCGTCGCCCCCAGGACCACGGAGACGGCGACGAGGATCCAGATGATGCGGACGCCGTCGCGGATGGCATTGAGGGTGAGGGGACGAGCCCCCGCCCGGCGGGCGAGCGCCCGCACGAGCCGGCTGAGCCCTTCGAGGAGGAGCCCGGCGACGACGACGATCGTCGCCGCGGTGAGGAGCGTCTCCCATCCCAGGTCGACCATCGATGCCGCCGGGACCCCCATTCCGGTCGGTGGAAAAAGTTGACCGGGCGGCCCGCGAGCGCTACGTGTCCCGCGAGTACTCGAGCACGGTCATCCCGAAGGCGCCGTGGAGCTGCTCGGTGGCCACGATCCGTCCCCGCAGCGTTGGGTCGAGGCTCCCCAGGAGCATGAACAGCGGGGCCAACTGGCCCTCGGGCTCGAGCTGGGCCCACTTCCGGCGATCGAAGGCGAGAAGCTCGTCCAGCCGGCGGTCCCGGGCGAGCACCGCGATCTCCTGCTCCCACGCGGCGCCCTCGGCCCAGCGGGCATCGGACGAGGGCTGGTAGCGAGAGAAGGCGTGGAGGATCGAGCCCGTGCCGATGAAGAGCGAGCGCTGCGGGGTCTGAGCGAGCACCTGTCCGATCACCTCTCCCCAGCGCAGGTGCGCCGCTGGAGGGAACGGGGTGATCGACAACGGGACCGTGGGAGTTCTCGCTGCCGGCAAGAGGTTCAGGAGCGGTGCCCAGGCCCCGTGGTCGAGCCCCCATTCCTCGGAGCGGCTCACGGGGACGCCCGCCCGGGTTCCGGCGTCGACGAGCTGGGCGGCCAACCCGGGGTCCCCCGGGGGCCGATACTCGACCGTGGAGACCGCCGGGGGGAAACCGGAAAAGTCGCGGACCTGCGGGGGCCGGGCACTGGACTGAACGAGGAATCGGTCGGTGGAGACCCAGTGGGGGGTGGCGACCACGACCGCATCGGGATGGAACCGGCCGGCGATGTTGAGCGACTGGAGCGTCGCCGCCGTCGTGGCCCCGCGTCCCTCGAACGCCCGGGGCGCGATCAGGAACGGCGCGTTCGGAACGTAGAGGGCCCCGACCAGCGGCATCGCGCCGCGCAAGGCCCCGCGGGCCTATGATGCCTCGGGGCCGACTAGAGCCCCGGGATCCCGCCGATGACGTGGCCGATGAGGAATCCCGCAAACCCTCCGAGGAGCCCGATGACCGCCATCTGGAGCCCGTTCTTCCACCAGACCCCGAGCGTCACCCGGGCCTCATACCACCCGATCGCGAACAGCGCCGCCCCGCTCAGTATGACGGCGGTGATGGCTCCCGCGAAGACGTCGGCGCCGACGAAGAAGAACGGGAGCAACGGGATGAAGTGGCCCACCGTGGTCGCGCCTCCGACCAGGAGTCCGCTGTTGCGGGCCGCGTTGGGCTCGACTGGGGCGAGCTTGAGCTCGAACGACATCATGAACTCGAGCATCGCCGTCGGGTTGGCGCAGATCCGGTCGAGGAGGTCGTCCAGGTCCTTCCCCTGGTAGCCCCAGTCGGAGAGCACCTGGCGGACCTCCTCGCGCTCGATGTCCGGAAGGTCCCGCATCTCGCGGAGCTCCCGGGTCCGCTCGCTCAGGTACAGCCGGCGGCGCGACAGGGTCGACGTGTACGCGACCGCGCCCATGGCGATCGATTCCGCGCCGAGGGCGGCCAGCGTCGCGATGAGGATGATGCGGATGTCGCTGACGGCCGCCGCCAGTCCGAGGATGATCCCCAGCACGTTCACGATGCCATCCTGGCAACCCAGGATGAAGTCGGACAGGATCGTCGGTCGAGGGTGACCTTCGGGAACCCCGCGAGTGGGAGTCGCTTGGGATCCCGGGGCAGCGCTCATCGATGAGGTGGTTCCATCCGTCCGTCGGGACGCGGGGACCGGCCCCCCTACGCCCCCGAGGGGATAAGCCATCCTTCACCCGGAGGCGGTCGATTCCGAGGGGGAGACTAGGCGGGGCCAGAATCCCGCTCGGAAGGTCCGGATCGAAGGGCCGGCCGTCCCCCCTTCCGTCGTGCGAAGAGAACGTACGCGGCGACGCCGGCGGCAAACCCCGCCGCGACCAATCCGACCGCCTCGAGGTCCCCGAAGAGGGCTCCGTTCGACGGGGACCCATTGCCCGCGATCACGATCGTGGCAACGCCGTCATCCACCTGCCCCCGGGAATCCGACACGACCACGAGGACCGTGTACCGACCGGCGGTGGCGTACTCGTGGGACGGATTCGCTCCCGTCGCGTTCGACCCGTCCCCCAGGGTCCAGGCGTAGGCGAATGGGGGTGCTCCGCCGCTCACGTTGACCGCGTACACGACGGCGTGCCCGACCTCAAGCGTTCCCGCGGGAGTCGGGGGGCTGACCACCAGACGCGCGAACGTGTCAATGGTCCCATTGAGCGTTCCCGTAACGACTGCGCCGACCGCGTCCACGACCCGGACGCTCACCCCGAACGTCCCGGGCGTCCCGTAGACGTGGCCTGGAGTCGG
>DASQHP010000045.1:0-14769 GCA_035632035.1 Thermoplasmata archaeon
CGTCGAGCACGCCGCCGCGAACTGCGGGTTCGGGGCCATCTTGAAGTTCGTGGGCGGAAGGTAGGAGAAGATCGGTTGCCCCGTCCCGTTCGCCACCAGGGACTGGTAGACCGGGCCAAAGCCGATCTGACGCAGCGCCGCGAACAGCGTGGGATTCGCGGTGTTCGGGTTGTCCAGCGAGCCGTGCTGGACGTATTGGAGCGAGCCGGACACGCCGTTCGGGCACGTCCAGTAGGCGGGGCCGTCCCACGTGCCGCCGGTGGCGGCCGCGAGGTCGCAGCCCGACTCCAGGATGTGGGCCGAGTCGGTGATCACTCCGGCACCGCCCGGACCCGCCCCGTTGCTGCCCGAGGGGTAGCCGGGGTTCGTGGGCCACCCCCTCGAGTAGGGGTCGGTCGGCGTATCCCAGTACTGGATCACGTCGATGGTGCAGTCGTGGCCGATGGAATCCGTGCAGGTCGGCGACTCCTTGGTGAGCGCGGCGATCGAGTCGGCGGGGTTCCCATCCTGGCTGGTGACCCAGCCTTCGCAGTTCGGACTGACCCCGTTCGCGTACTGGTAGCTCGGCTCGCAGGTCGAGCCGTACGGGGACGGGCTCGTGCAACAGTGGTCGAAGGCGCTCACCCAGTAGTTCTCCTGGTAGCCGGGAGCCCGGGGAGCCGCGGAGCCCATCAGTACGATCACATGGTGGGTGTTGGCGGACCAGTCCAGGCCGCTCCCGATGATCGTGCCGTAGAGCGCGGTGATGGACGAGGTGTGGAGGAAGTTGTCGTCCAGCCCGCACACGCATCCCCAACCGTTCGCCTCGTCCAGCATCACGTTCTGGAAGCCGCTGCGGATGGAGGACCCCAGCTGTGTCGCCGGGACGAAGACGGGAATGTCGACATGGTACTTCCACGAGTCGAACGGACCATCGTTCCAGTCGTAGTCCGTTCCGAAGAAGTCGACCATCGCGAACGACACGTTCGAGTGGGGGTTCGCCTCGGAGATCGCGCTCGCGATCGAGTTCGCGTTGGCGATCAGGAAGGGAACGCCGTTCGACTCCTCGCAGAGCGGCCCCTGGCCGTTGGTCGCCGATGCACAGGGGTCCTGTCCGTAGAACGAGTTGTAATGATCCTCGACCCCATCCGGGCCCGTCGTCTCCACGACGAAGGCCACCTGGACATCGGGCCAGTAGGGCTTCGGCACCGTGCTGACCTGGGCGGTCAGGACGACCCGGGCGTTGGCGGCTCCGGCGCTGCAGGAACTCGAGCCCAAGGCGCAGATCGTCGACGGGCTCGCGGCGCTGCCCAGCGAGAGGGTCGGCACGCCCGAGGCCGGCCCCGCGGATGCCGTCGAGGCCCGGGCAAGAGGGCTTGAGCCGGTCAGCGTGGCCGCCGAGGTGACCCACGGGGAAAGATGGCCCGGCGCCGTGTTGAAGGCGGAAAGGACGATGACCCCGAGCGAGAAGGTGACGACCGCGCCCAGGACCAAGCGGCTCGGCAACGTCCGCGGCCGAGTGACCGGTCCCCGGGGACGCTCAAACCAAGACATCCCGGCTCAGTTCGAATGGTCCTCCCTTTTTAGACCTTTCCCTTCTTCTTCGCCGGAGAGCACGAGCGCGCGACGGGGGAATCTGGCCGCGGGACGGGCCCGGGTCTCGCTCGGGTACTCCGGGGTAACCAAGAACCTATACCCCCACCTTCCCATCGCATCCTCGTGCCGGATCCCTCCGCCGTCGCGCCGACCGCCCCCGAGCCCCGGCTGGACGACCGGGTCCTGGAGCTGCTCGCCGCGAGCGCCGGGAAGCTGGCGTTCAACGGCCTGCGACGAACGTTGGGAGCCCACCCGGAGTCGCTCACGCGGGCCCTCCGCCGGCTGGAACGCGGCGGCCAAGTGGCTCGCGCGGATGGGGGCTACGTCCTCCGGCTGGACCAGCCTCCTCCTGCCCGCTCCACGTCGGACGGCCGCTCTGGGGCTCGAGCCGTGGCCACGGTCACGCTCCCACCTGGCCTCGGCTCCTCCGAGGCGCTCGGGGCGCTCGCCGGCCGCTGGTTCGGCCGTCTTCGATGGGTAGGGGTCTATGAGGACCGGGATGACCCGTGGCTCGTGTGGTCCGTGGCCGATTCACCCGGACACGTGCTCCTCAGTGTTCGTCGGAGCACCCTTCGCGTCCTGGTCGATCGCCCCCGGAATGACGCCACGGCCGCCGCCCTCGAGGGCGCGGCGCAGGAGCTCCTCGTCCAGAGCCTCACCCGCCTCCGTCGCTCCGACCGCGGCGTGACGAACTCATCCGTGACGTTGTTCGCCCGAGACATGTCGCCCGCACCGTTCGGTCTGAACTAGCCGATACCCCGTGACCGGCTCCGGCCGTTTCCGCTCAATATCCTCGGACGCGCCGTAGGGGGGATGCGGCGCAAGGCCGCAGGAAGAGAATCGAATGAGCGAAGGAGAGTGTGACGGAGAAGGTCGAACGCCGTATGGACCGTGGGTATGGACCGCCTACCGGGCCTACAACGAACTCCTGCGGGAGAAGGTGAAGGCGCGGTTCGAGGCCCAGGAAGGCCCGTGGATGGACAAGCTGGCGACCCAGCTCGTGGCGCTCGTGGACGCCCGCTGGGAAGGCGGTCGGAAGGGAGACCAGCGCGAGGACGAGATCCTCGCCAAGATCGACCAGCTCCTCAAGGAGTAGACATGCCGTTCCCCGGGACCCCCGGCCCCGGCCCGCAACCCCCCATCCCGCTGCCCGTTCCCCGGCGGGCGTGATACCGGGCGCCGACCGGGGCACCGAGGGGTTGGAGCGATGACGCTGGCCGAGCTGGAAGCCGAGCTCACCTCGGCGGTCGATCGCCTGCGACCCAGCGTGGTCGCCATCGAGCGGGACGGCGCCGCCGCGCGCGACGGGACGGACATCAGCCCGGCGCGGGGATCCGGGAGCGGCGTCGTATGGGAGCGGTCTGGATTGATCGTAACGAACGAGCATGTCGTCCGCGAGGCGACTCGCCTATCGGTGAGCTTCGCCGACGGGACGGAGCTCACCGGAACGCCCATCGGAAGCGACCCCCTCACCGATGTCGCCGTCCTGCGCGTGCCGACTGAGCAGGCCCCGGCGGCCCCTCGGGGCGACTCGTCCGCGCTGCGGGTCGGACAGCTCGCGCTGGCCATCGGCCACTCGCTCGGCCTTCCCGGCGGCCCGACCGTGTCGACCGGGGTCGTGAGCGCGCTGAACCGCCCGCTGCCGGGAACCGACTTCGTGGTCGAGGGACTCATTCAGACGGACGCCGCCATCAATCCGGGGAACAGTGGCGGGCCTCTCGCCGACCTCCGCGGCTCCGTGATCGGGATCAACAGTGCGATGGTCCCGTACGCCCAGGGGGTCGGATTCGCGGT
This sequence comes from Thermoplasmata archaeon, assembly GCA_035632035.1. Taxonomy (GTDB): domain Archaea; phylum Thermoplasmatota; class Thermoplasmata; order Lutacidiplasmatales; family UBA184; genus Lutacidiplasma. Next base: position 3,370 of record DASQHP010000045.1, read on the forward strand.
CCCCGTGAACACGGTCTCCCTCGTCGTCCGGCAATTGCTCGCTTCCGGCCGCGTGATCCGGCCCTGGCTGGGGATCCACGGCGTAGGGGTCGACGCGGCCGTCGCGAAGCGATTCGACATCGCACGCGCCCGGGGCGTCCTGGTGTGGGACGCGCTGAAAGGCGGACCCGCCGAGCGCGCAGGACTCCGGGCGGGGGACGTCGTGGTGCGCGTGGGCTCCAGCGGGATCCGCGGGTTCCACGACCTGGTCGGCGCGTTGGCGGCTCTGCCCGTCGGCGCCGTCGTGGACCTCGGGTTCGTTCGTTCGGGAGTGGAGCGTTCAACCGTGGTCTCCGTGGAAGAGAGCCCGCCCGTCCGACGCTCCCCGTAGCGAGCCATCCGGAACTGCTTTTCTGCTTCCGGTGGTCGGGCGGCCACCATGAGCGAGGTGGAGAGCCCCGGCACGCGGGACAGTATGGAGCCCCTTCCCGTCGTCGTCTCCTGGAGCACCGGGAAGGACTCGGCCTACGCCCTCCACGTCGTCCGGAAGGACCCGAGATTCCGGGTGACCGGTCTCCTGACCAGTGTGACCGAGCCGTTCGATCGCGTTTCGATCCACGGGGTCCGCTCGACGTTGCTCGACGCCCAGGCGGACGCCCTCGGCCTCCCGCTCACTCGGGTGGGCCTCCCATTCCCCTGCCCGAACTCGGAGTACGAACGGCGAATGGCCGAAGCCTGCCGACGCCTGCATCGGAACGGCACCCGCGGAGTGGTGTTCGGTGACCTTTTCCTCGCCGACGTGCGCGCCTACCGTGAATCTCGCATGGCGGACTCCGGCCTCCAACCGGTCTTCCCGCTCTGGGGCCGGAACACTCGCGCGCTCGCTCGCGAGATGATCGATGTGGGCATGCGGGCCCGCCTCGTCTGCGTCGACCCCGCGAAGCTGAGCCCCGACCTCGCCGGCCGGGAGTACGACCGTGCGCTCCTCGAGGAGCTACCGCCGGCGGCCGACCCGTGCGGCGAGAACGGGGAGTTCCACACCTTCGCCTACGCCTCGCCGGACTTCACGCGCCCGATCGAGGTCCGATCCGGCCCATCCGTCGTCCGCGACGGATTTGTTTTCGCCGACCTGGAACCGGTCCGTTCCCGCTGACCGGGGCGCGGCTAGGCGAGCTTCGCCGAGGCGACCCGCACTTCCACGTTCCCCTTCAGGGCGCGCGAGATCGGGCAGTTGACCGAGGCCGACTTCGCGGCCTCCTGGAACTGGGCCGCCTCGATACCGGGCACCGAGCCCACCACCTCGAGGTCCATGGTCGTCACCGACCACCCGTCCCCGACCTTGTCGAAGGTGCACGTGGCCCGGATGTCGAGCGACGTCGGCGGCTTTCCCTGCTTCGCGAGCGTGTTGGAGAGCGCCATGGAGTAGCACGCCGCGTGGGCGGCGGCGAGGAGTTCCTCGGGGCTCGACTTCCCGCCGGAAGCCTCGGTCCGCGACGACCAGCTGACGGCGACGCGGGGGAGCGCACCGCTCGTTCCCTCCACGTGGCCACTGCCGTGGAGGAGATCGTTCTGCCACACCGCGTGCGCCGTGCGCTTCGCTGCCATGCCGTCGGATGGGAGCCACGCGATTTAACGTGTCCCGCCGCCGGATGAGCCCGCCGCACCCGAACCGGCGCTGTCGTGTAACCCCAACCTCGGGGAGGTCTAAATAGCCCGACCGGGTGCAAGGAGTGTTGTCGGCGTCGCATGACGAATCGCCGCTCCCGTTCGAACCGTACAAGGTGAAGGTCGTCGAGCGGATCCCCTCGATCGACCGCGGTGAACGGGAGGCCGCCCTCGTCCGGGCGGGGTTCAACCTGTTCAATCTCCGCTCCGATGAGGTGATCATCGACCTGCTCACGGATTCCGGCACCTCGGCGATGAGCGACCGTCAGTGGGCGGCGCTCATGGTCGGGGACGAGTCCTACGCGGGCAGCCGGAACTTCGCCCACTTCGAGTCCGCCGTGCAGGAGATCACCGGCTTTCCGCACGTGATCCCGGCGCACCAGGGGCGGGCGGCCGAGAACCTGCTCTTCTCGCTCCTCGTGAAACCCGGCCAGATCGTGCCCAACAACATGCACTTCGACACGACCCGCTCGCACGTCGAGCACAACGGCGGTCGGGCCGTGAACCTCGCCATCGAGGCGGCGTACGACGCCCGGTCCGAGCATCCGTTCAAGGGGAACGTGGACCTGGAAGCCCTCGAAGCGCTCCTCGCCTCCGAAGGGTCCGCGCACGTCCCGTTGGTCATGGTCACGCTCACCAACAACACCGGCGGGGGGCAGCCGGTCTCGCTGGAGAATCTGCGTGGCGTCTCCCAGATCGCCCGCCGGCATCAGGTTCCCCTGTTCTTCGACATGTGCCGCTGGGCGGAGAACGCCTACTTCATCCGTCGGCGGGAGCCGGGGATGTCGGAGCGGACGATCGCCGAGATCGGTCGACAATGCTTCGACCTCGCAGACGGCGGGACGATGAGCGCGAAGAAGGACGGGCTGGTGAACATCGGGGGCTTCATCGCGGTCCGCGACCCGGCGTTCGCCGACCGTCTCAAAGAGCAGCTGATCCTGTTCGAGGGATTCCCGACCTACGGAGGGCTCGCGCGGCGCGACCTGGAGGCGGTCTCGGTGGGCCTCAAAGAAGCCATGGAGCTCCCGTACCTGGAGCACCGCATCGCCCAGGTCGAGTATCTGGCGCGCGAGATCGAGTCCCATGGGGCGCCGATCTTCCGGCCCCCCGGTGGCCATGGAGTGTACCTCGACGTCGACCGGTTCCTTCCGCACCTCGCGGCCGAGGACCTCCCCGGGCAGGCGCTCGCCGTCGAGCTCTACCGCGAGGGAGGGATCCGCAGTGTCGAGGTCGGCCGAATCATGTTCGGGGAGACCCCGGGTCACGCGCCGCCCGAGCTCGTGCGCCTCGCGGTCCCCCGCCGGGTCTACACGGCCTCGCACCTATCCTACGTCGCGCAGGCCGTCGGCCGCGTCTGGGCCCGCCGGGCCAGCGTGCGAGGGCTCACCATGACCCACCGGCCAGAGCGAATGCCCCATTTCACCGCCCGATTCGCGCCGAAGTAGCGCCGGCGCCGCCCGACGCCATTATCTCCCGGCAGACCGCATCGGGCCGGCGGCGTGAGCGACCTCGCGTTCTTCCTCGCGGTGATGGCGAGCGTCTTTGCCATCGTCGACCCGATCGGAGCCCTTCCCTTCTTCGTCGCGCTGACCGGCGGCTACTCCGAGGCCGACCGAGAGGTGATCCTGCGTCGCGCGGCCGCGGTGGTGGGAATCCTGCTCGGGCTGTTCGCGCTGTTCGGCCGGTTCCTCTTCGCGGCCTTCGGGTTCACCCTGGCGGCGTTCGAGATCGCGGGCGGGGTTCTCCTGTTCATCGTGGCGTATGAGATGCTGAGCGGGGAAACGGGACGAACCCGGTTGACCAGCGCGGACCGGGAAGAGGCCCTCGCCCGACGGGATGAGCTATCCATCGTCCCGCTGGGGATCCCACTCCTCGCGGGACCCGGGGCGATCTCCACGGTGATGATCTACGAGGGACGCGCGGGGGATGACCCGCTCGCGATCCTCTCGACCTTCATCGCCATCGCCATAACGGCGGTCGCCACCCTCGTCACGTTGCGCTACGGCCAGCGGCTCGTCCGGCTTCTCGGCCGGGTCGGGATCATGGCGCTCACCCGAGTGATGGGACTCCTACTCGCCGCCGTCGCCGTGCAGTTCATCCTGTACGGCGTGGCCGCCGCTTTTGGGCTCGCGTAGCCCGGGTCCGGGGGCCGGGCCGGCGCTTCGGGGCGGCCCGACCCTTTCGCGCGGGCGGCGTCGGGGGGCGTGACGCCGGCGCCCACGACTTCTCGCCGGCGCGGATGGCGACAGGGAGGTCGTTCTCCACGGGCGGGAACGGGCACTCGTACGACTCGGTGTAGGCGCAGTACGGATTGAACGCGCGGTTGAAATCGAGCTCGTAGTCGTCGTCCTCGGAGAGCTCGAGCGTGAGGTACCGGCCCGCGGCGTAGGTCTCTCGGCCGCTGGTCCGGTCGCGGAACGGGACGAAGACCGAGGTGCCCACCCCCTCCCCGGCATGATAGACCCGCAGCCGCAGCCGTTCGCCCTCGATCTCGAACGCGAGGTCGCCCAGGTAGCGCATCACCGCCTGTCCATCCCGGTTGGTGCGGAGGTACGCCTCCTGGGGCCGCTCGGATCGCACGAGGCGGGCCCGGACCCGGAACCGCTCGTCCGGGGGAAAGTACTGGAGGCCCGAGAAGTCGTGGAGCCGAGCGGAGACGAACGGAGATTCCGCGTGGTGGGCCATGAACTGGTCCTTCATCGACCGCTCGGTCTCGAGGTCGGTCAGGTACTCACCCATGGGCCCGGCGCCGTCGAGCGCCGGACGGCTTAAAGGCCCCGGTCGCGCCGACCGGCCCCCACCGGAGGTCGCTCGGGAAGGTCATCGATACCACGTGATTGGGAAGGTCGACCGCTTCGCTCCAGCGCAGGTGGCCGACGAGGCTCGCGAGCAGATACGCCTCCTTCGCGGCGACGCCGCGGCGTCCCAGCCAGTCGATGATCCCTTCGAGCGCGAACCGGGCCGCCTCGAGGGGGTCGGGTCCGATGCCCGTCGCCACGTACGCGGGACCGGGATCCATGGGAAGGGCCGGCACCTCGACCCGGGGGAAGGGCGGTGCACCATCGGGCACCAGCTCCACCCGGATACGGACCCGGGCCGGGGCTTCGATCCCGGTACCGCATACTTCGCCGTCTCCCATCGCGGCATGGGGGTCGCCGACCGAGAGGAGCGCATCCGGCACTTCTACGGGAAGCAGGATCGTCGCCCCGGGCCCGTGCAACCGGCTGTCCATGTTCCCGCCGGTCCGACGTGGAGGGATCATCGAGTGCTCGCCCTCCCGCGGGGCCGTCCCGAGCCACCCCAGCATGGGGCGGACCGGTATCGTGACCGGCCGGAGGAACCCGGAGGCCGGCCGGGCCAACCCACCCGCGATCTTCCACGTGACGAGATCGTCATCGAACCGATTCCGCAGAAGGCCGAACTCGCGGAACACGGCCGACCAGCCCCAGCTTCCGATCCGCACGTCGCGCAGATGCAGCCGGAGCCCGTCGCCCGGGCGAGCTCCCTCCACGGCGAACGGCCCGACCGCGGCATCGACCTTCGAGTGATCGATCCCGGCCAGGTCGGACCGGGTCGAACGGCGGTGGAGCTGACCGGCCGATGCGTCGGGCACATCGAGGAGGATCTCGTCACCGGACCGGATCCGTGCGATCGGAGGTTGTCGGGCCGACCACACGGTGTGCCACTCGACGGGCCTCCGGCCGATCGGTCCGACCGGTCGGCGACGGGACGCGGTCACGGCCCTCCCTCGATGGCCGGTGCGGGCGGGTCCAGCGAAATGTAGAGCCGCTTGTTCCGCGCCCCCTTGTTCTCGATCCGTTCGACGCGGGCGGTCCCGACCTCCCGCGTCGAGCGAACGTGGGTACCTCCGTCGGCCTGAACGTCGAACGTTCCGATCTCGATGAGCCGGACCGGATCCACGTCGGGCAGGAGCTCCCTCGCCACCCGGACCAGCGACGGGTCGGCGTCCAGTGCCGACCGGGTCACCGTCCGCGCACTGACGGGAATCCCTTCGGCGGACCGACGGTTCATTTCCCCGAGAAGGTCCGCGGCCAGCTCCCGGTTGAACTCGGGAAGGGAAAAGTCCATTCGGGCTCGGTCGACGTAGATCTGACCGCCGGTGATCCCCGAGCCGAAGCGGTGGAACACGACCCCGCTCAGCAGGTGGAGCGCCGTGTGGTATCGCATGTGCTGGTACCGAGCCTCCCATCGGATCTTCGCCTCGACGGCGGTCCCCACGGGCGGTAGGTCCGACGACCCGACTCCGTGGACGATCCCGCCATCGGACTTGGCCACGGAAACGACCTCCCAACGGCGGCCGTCGGGAGCGCTCAACCAACCAGTGTCGCTGGGTTGACCGCCTCCCGCCGGATAGAAGACAGTCCGGTCCAGCACCACCGAGCGCTCCCCGGTGGCGACGACCGCGGCCGAGCATTTCTCGAGGTAGCTGTCGGCGAGATACAGGGCATCTGTCACTTCGAGCTGCCCTCGTCTTCTCCCATGCTCGTTCGGTCGTGCGCCCGCACCGGACACCGGTCGCGGAGCGGTAATGGGCGCAAACCTATTACCCTGCGCCGGGAAAGTAGAGATTCGACGACCCGCGAGCGCGTCATGGTACGATTCGGGCTGGGATTTCACTTCGGGGTCGCCTTCGTACTTCTTGCTTCGGCAGTCGCGTTAACTCCGGCGGGTGCGGCGACGTCGGTGTCGGCCGGCCCAGCGCACTCCGCGGCTTTGCATCCCCCGGTACATCCTCCGGCGACTCGTCCGGCGGGCCACGCCGCCCTGCTCGCGGGCGGGGCGTGGTACACCCAGCAAGGGGCGACGATCTCCCAGCTCAACAGCAGTTTCTCGGTCGCCGGCGCAAAGTCGATCAGCCTCAAGTTCACCCTCAAGACCAGCCCGTACCCCGTCGGCTACGAGCTCAATGGGCTCTCTTCCACGGGAGATTGGTACCAGATCCTCGTCGGCGACAGCTGGCCCGGCTGCAACGTGGGCTTCGAGGAGCTGTGGGAGATCTGGAACAACGTCCAGGGCACGACCTCACCCTCGTGCGATTCCACCCTCAGCTTCTCGGCCGGAGACCAAGTGTATCTCGGCCTGAACTTCTCCTCGAGCGGCAACGTTTGCATGGACGTCGGCGATGTCCGGGCGGCCACCCTTCACATCGTCTGCGTGGCGCAGCCGGACAGCGGCGCTACCGTGTTCGTCCCGGTCCAGGGGACCTCGGATTCGAATGGCTTCTACACGGGCCCGATGACGGAGGTGCTCAATCAGAGCGCGAGTTCGTGCCCGGACTACACCAACATGCCGTACCTCGACTACCGGGCGCCGCCCGGAACGTGGGTGACCCAGTACACACCGTGGTCCGACGAGTTCGACGCGATCTCCGGAACCCTCTGCTGGGTCGGTGGGGGTTCGATCCAAACGCTCGGAAAGGGCGACCCGACCACCTATTACATCGACACCGCCGGAGGGTCGGGATTCCGCTCCCGTTGGGGAGCCGGTCAGAATCTGTCCATCCTCGATTCGAACTACGGGTGGAGATACCAGACCGACCCCGTTCCCATCACGTCGACGGTCATCACGGCCGACAAGACCCAGGTCCGAACCGACACGACGGTTCACCTGACCGCCACGGTCTCCGGTGGCCTCAGTCCCTACACCGCGATCTGGTCGGTCAATGGGACGTTCCAGCCGGGGACCAGCCTTCTGTTCAATTTCACGCCGACGGTGGACGGAACGTACACGATCGGGGCGGATGGGATCGACGCGGGGCTCAACGCCCTCGCCGCCACGGCTTCCGTCGTCCTTACTGCTTCCGGCCCCCTGAGCGTCCAACCGATCAGCGCCGCGCCGACGAGCGGTGGGGTGGACACCGGTCAGACCGTGACCTTCGCCGCGGTCGTCCAGGGAGGGATCGGTCCCCGAACCTATGTCTGGGCCGGGCTACCCTCGGGATGCGCCAGCACGAACAAGAGCCGCCTGACGTGCATTCCGCTCGGACCGGGGACGTTCGGAGTGACGGTGAACGTGACCGACTCCAACCACACCTCCGTTCTTTCTCCGCTCCTCGAGTACCAGGTCTTCCCGACACCCACTGCCGCGCTCACGGCGAACACGAGTCGACTCGACGTCGGACAAACGACGCTCCTCACCACCACCGTGACGGGCGGCCACGGGCCCTTCCAGTACGCCTGGAGCGGGACTCCCTCGGGGTGCCCCGCGACGGGGGCGGGGACGCTCCTCTGCGCCCCGAGTGCCGGTGGGGTGTTCGCGGTCTCCGTCGTCGTGACGGACTCAAACGGTGCGATCACCCTCACGGGGAGCGTGTCCCTGATCGTCGGGAACTCCCCCTCCGTGGTCGTGACCACGACCCGCACGGTGGCCGAAGTTGGGCAATCCGTGGGGATCCGCGCAGCGACCGCGGGAGGGACTGGCGGGTTCTCGTACGCTTGGGCGGGCCTCCCCGCGGGCTGCATGCCGGCGAACGTCTCCCAGATGAACTGCACGCTGACCGCGGCGCAGAACGCGAGCTTCCAAGTCACCGTCGTGGACGCCGTGGGAGGCAGCGCCTCGAGCTCCATCTTCCACCTCTCCGTCGTGCCCCGTCTCTCGGTCGTGCTCACGGTCACCCCAGTCTCCGCCCGGGCGGGTGAGACCGTCACATTCACGGCCGTTGTGACGGGCGGATACGGAACCCTTCACTTCCAGTGGTCCGGGATCCCGCCCAGCTGCTCGGCGCCTCCGAACGCCTCGTTCGGCTGCCAGGTCGCCGACTCCGGTTCATTCACGCCGAGCGTCACCGTCTTCGACGGACAGGGCATCTCGGCCCAGTCCAACGCCTCCCTCGCGATCGCTCCCGGGGCTGCCAGCCCCGGAGTTCTCGGCATCTCCACGCTCGAATGGGCGGTCGTCGGAGTCCTCGTGCTGGCGGCCGTTGTGGGAATCGCCGTGGCGCTGACGCGCCGTCGAAGGGCCCCGCCCGAGGAAGAGAGCTAGAGCCTCGAAACTAGAGATAGCCGAACTGGCGTTTCGCGAACTCGGACATGCGCTCCGGGGTCCAGGGTGGGTCCCAGACCATGTCGACCACGGCGCTGTGGATGCCGGGAACCTTCTCCGCGGCGAGCTTGACCTCCTCCGCGAGAATGCCGGCGACCGGACACCCCGGGGCGGTGAGCGTCATCCGGAGCTTGACGTCGTCTCCCGTCCAGTCGAACCCGTAGATGAGCCCCAGGTCCACGATGTTCATCGGTATCTCGGGGTCGTAGACCTTCTTCAGGTTCTGCAGGATCTGACCCTCCTGCTCGGCGTGTGGGGACGTTCCCGGAGTCCCGGACTCGGGAGTCGGCGGAGCCACCTGGGCGTCGGCCATCCCCCTGTCCAGCGAGCGCGGGCATATAGGGTGTCGGGACGCCGGGTTCGCGCAATCCGTTTAAGGCCACCCCGGGTCCCAGCCACGTGAAGGACGTCCACGCCATGGCGCCGGCGTCGGGGTCCCTCGATCTCCGCCATGTGGGGATCGAATCGGTGCAGAAGCCGCTCACCGTCCGGCGGGGGGATCGCGTGCTGACCCTGACCGTCACCTTCTCGGTCACCGTCGACCTCCCCGCGTCGCGCAAGGGCTCCGACCTCTCCCGCAACGCCGAGGTTCTGGCGGAGCTCGTGGACCGAACGGCCACGCACCCGGTTCCCAGCCTCGAGTCGGCCTGTTCGGAGATCGCCCGGGAGCTCCTCGCGAGACACCCCTACGCGAAGCGATCGAGCGTTCGGGCGAGAGCGGTCTACTTCCTCCCGCGAGGACTTTCCTCGGGCCGCTCCAGCCTGGAGGATTTCGGGCTGCTCGCCGAAGCCGATGCCGAACGGGATGGCGAAGGTCCGCCTCGGGTGCATCGCGCAGTGGGGGCCGAGGCGGTCGGCATGACCGCGTGCCCGTGCGCGATGGAGTCGACCCGCGAACTCCTTCGAGCGGAGTATCCCGACGTGCCCGCCTCGGTTTGGGCGAGCGTCCCGGTCGTGACGCACAACCAGCGGAATCGGACCCGGCTCACGTTCCATCTCGACGACTCCACCGAGGTGGAAGCGGACGACATCATCGGCGCCATCGAGGCGGCGGAATCCTCCCCCACCTACGCGATCCTGAAGCGCGGGGACGAGGCGCGCATGGTGCTCCAGGCCCACCGGGCTCCGAAGTTCGTCGAGGACGTTCTCCGCGACCTTCTCGCCTCCTTGCCCAGCCGGTTCCCCGGGCTGCCCGACGGGGCCGAGGTCACCGCGGAAAGCACGAGCGAGGAATCGATCCACAAGTACAACGTGGTGGCCTCGCACCGGGCCACGATGGGCCAGCTGCGCCAGCGCCCGAACGACTGAACCCGGACGACCCATGCGGTACTCGGTCGACTCCCTCACCCGGCGGCGTGGCCGGACCGCGGCGACCGCGCTGGGGATCGGGCTCGCGACCTCGCTCGTCGTCATCCTCCTCGCCGTCTCGGAAGGGGTCCAGACGAGCAGCGCATCGCTGGCGGCGGCGAGCGGCGTCGACCTCCTGATGACCAGCGCGAACACCTCCCTCTCCAGCGGTGCATTCCCCCCTCTCACGGGCGCTCACACGCTGGGGAGCCAGATTCGAGCGGTGGACCCGAACGTGGCCGGAGCGAGCCCGTGGCTCGTGAGCAATCTGGTGTTCGCGAACTCGAGCCTCTACGCCGCCTCGAACGCTTCGCAGGCGGGAACCCCGCCACCGGCCGCGTGGGCGCCCACCCAATCCGGGGTCGTCGGATGGATCCCCGACGACAACGTCGGGCTCGAGACCCCGGCCGTCCTTTCCGGACCGGGGTTCGCGACGGCGAGTGACCCGCACTATGCGAACGGGTCCTACTCGGGTCCGGCGACCGGAGAGCTGGTCCTGGACGACGGGCTAGCGACCGTCCTGGATGTGAAGCCGGGAGACCTCGTCTGGGCGAGCGCGCAACCCGTCGGCGGGCCGAACGAGCTCCCCGCGTGGTTTGCGTCGGCATCCCCGTTCCGCGTCGTGGGGATCTCGGGGCCGTTCTGGCTCATCCCGTCGGCCCTTCTCGCGTTCGTTCACCTCTCCGAGCTCCAGGGACTCCTCGGTGGCAACTTCGAGAGTTCCGACGCCGCGAGCCTGATGCTGATCCACCTTACCGACGCCGACTCGCCCGGCGTCGACCAGAGCCGGCTGGCGCCCGCGTTCCCCCGGCTCACCGTCTTCACCGTCGGGAACATCCTCGGCGCCGTCGCGTCCGCGGTCTCTCTCTACCGGACCTTCGGCGAGATCATCGGGGTCATCGGGGTCGTCGTGGCGACGCTGTTCACCACGACGGTTCTCCTGATGTCGGTGGACGACCGCAGCCGCGAGATCGCGGTCCTGCGCGCCATCGGCTACGGCCGCGCCCGCATTGGGCTCCTGGTGCTGGAGGAAGGCCTGATGCTGTCCGCGCTGGGCCTCGCGGTCGGACTCGTGGGCGGCGCCGGGGGCACGTACTTCCTCAACACGCTCCTGGAGCGTCTCGTCCCGGGCCTGCCGGCGGGATTCTCGTTCGTCGCCTTCGACCTCGCGGTCGTCCTCGGAGGCGCGGTCGAGGTACTGGCGATCGGGCTCGTCGCGTCCATACTCCCGGCGCTTCGGGCCGTGTCGTTCCCGGTCGCGGAGGAGCTTCGGGCGCCATGAGACGGGGTCGGGCGCTTAGCCATCGCGACCTCCAGGCCGCGCTCGCCATCGCCGCGGTGGGGCCG
>DASQHP010000046.1:0-36097 GCA_035632035.1 Thermoplasmata archaeon
ATCCTGCGCGACTTCGGCGAGGAGGGCCAAAAGTACATCGACGAGCTCCTCACCAAGCGGGAGGGCGAGCACAAGCTGGACGCCTTCAACATGAAGTTCGACCGTTGGTCGGACGTGGGCGCGTTCACCTGCTTCGTGGACCGCGTCGGGGTCTACCAGCTGCGCGCGTTCCAGGAGTGCTCGTACGGTCCGCTCGCGCGGGCCATGCCGCTCATGCTGAGCGAGGAGCAGCTGCATCTCAACTTCGGCGCGAGCGTCCTGCGTCGGATGGCGAAGGACGGAGCCAAGTACTACGGGTCCAAGCAAGAGGCCCAGGCCGCCATCCAGAAGTGGTATCCCCGGGCGCTCGACATGTTCGGCCACTCGAACTCCGAGACGAGCCGGAAGGCGATTGAGCTCGGGCTCAAGCGGTGGACCAACGAGGAGGCGCGCGAGCGCTACATCGCAGAGACCGCTCCGATCGTCCAAGGCATGGGGCTCGAGCTTCCGCCGGCCGACTTCGACCGACGGATCCTCTAGCGCGACGGACCGCGCACGAGCCGGGCGCCCGGGCCCGGGTGGAGCGTCAACACGCGGGAGATGCCGGAGACGTCCTCGAGGCGTCGCCGGAGTCGGGAGGCGTCCCGCTCCAACGTGAAGATGTGCACATGGGCCCCCGCATCGTGGGTGTACCCGGCGACGGGGCGGCCCACCTCCCGGTTCAGCTGGCGCACGGCCTCCAAGATCGCGCGGGATGCTCCGGTGAGATAATCGAGCGGGGGGTCCGTCGATTCGCACACCGCGCGGAATTCATCGCACTCTTCCATGATGAGCCCGAAGAGCCGGGCGGCGTTCCGGGTGCGCAGCGCCGCCCGGACCCGCCGGATGCGCTCGGGCAGGCCAAGTTGGCGGTCCCGGTAGAGCGGCGAGTTCGCGACGCTCGATTGCATCGCGTCGGCGGATCGCACCGCCTTTTCTGGAGCGCCGGCCACGAGGGCCACGACGTCGACCAGTTGCGGCCAGTGGGTCGGACCGAAGAGGGGCATCGCGTAGCAGTCCCGGCCGTCCGGACGTCGGCCCGCCCGCCACTCGACGAAGCCTCCGAAGACGGACCGGCTCGCGCTCCCCGAGCCGAACCGCGCCAGCTGCGACAGCGCACGCGGGGAGAGGTGAAGGCCGGCTGCGACGCTCGCCGCTCCGGCGAGCGCGGCGAAGCCGCTGGCGGAGCTCGCGAGCCCGCTCGCGGTTTGGAAATTGTTGGAGGAGATGACCTCGGCGCTGGCGTCCGTGCCCGCCATCCGCCGAACCCGGTCAAGGAACCGGGTCACCGCGAGGAGCGGGGCGCCACCGGGCTCGACCCCGTTCAGGCTGAACGAGTCCTCCGGGAGGCGGGCGTCGAACCGGACGCTGGTACGGCTGCGCAGCCGGTCCAGCGTGACCGAGACGGAGCTGTTGGTGGGGAGCCCCAGGCCGGGGTCGCGCATCCCCCAGTACTTGATCAGGGCGATGTTGGGGGCGGCGTCGTACGTCGCCGCTCCCCGCTCGCCCCCGGCCATTGGACCGGCTCGAGGACGGACCAGAGTACTTATGGGCGCCGGACGGTCGGCGGAACGGATGGCGCCGGCGGAGCCCGTGGAGCCCCGACCGGTGCGTCTGCCGAGGGACTGGAAGTCGGCGGGCCAGCTGGGTGGGTTCCACCGCGAGGTCGGGTTCGTCATCGACCCGGCGGAGAGCGGGCCGGGGTTCTGCACCGTCGTCGGCACGGTGGAAAAGCGGCATCTCAACATCAACCAGGTCGTGCACGGCGGGGTCTACGCGACGATCCTTGACACGGCGATGGGAGGGGCAGTGGTCACCCGCCTCAAGGAAGACGAGGTGACGGCGACCACGAGCCTCTACATCGAGTTCCTGCGTCCGGCCCGCGAGGGGCAGCGCTTGAGGGCGCGCGGGGAAGTGGTCCGGCGGGGCCGGCACTTGGCGTTCGTGAAGGGCGACCTCGTGGACGGGGACGGCGCCGCCCTCAGCCAGGCGCACGGGACCTGGTACATATGGTCGGAAGGCGACGGGACGTGGGCGAACCACCCCCGCACACCGAAGACGGACCGTCGCTAGACCGGCGGGGCCCCCTTCGCCCAGCGCGCAGCGAACCGATCCGTGACCTCGAGCAGCGCGAGGCCCTTCGCTGCGCCGCGGGCGGCCAGCGGGAGGGAGAGACCGCGCACGAACTCTCGGGCGGACTCCGCGCGCCCGATGCCGACCAGCGGGAGGGCGTGCTGGAGCACGTACCCCCCGAAGTCGAGTCCAGGGTGGTCACGGTCGAACGACTCCAGGTGCCGCTCGATCCAGGCCCAGGTCGGAGCGCGAGCCTCCGGGCTGACCGCGGCACGGCGCACGATCTGGCCCGCATGGGCCCGGTGGACCTGCGGGGTTCCAAGTAGCTCCAACGAGGCCGCCACCTCCGACGGATCCCGCGAGGAAACCAGGGCGGATTCGACCTGGAAGGCGTCGGCCTCCCGGGGATGAGCGGCGAGGAGGCGCAGCAGCCGATCCCGGTTCCGCGTTCCCCCGACCCGCCCGGCGGCGGCGAGTACGGGGCCCCGCAGATCCGGCGCAATTCGGTCGAGATCGTCCACCCCGCTCGCGAGCGAGTGGGCGAACTCCATGTCGAGCAGGAGACGCGCGTGGGCCACCCGCTCCCTCAGTGCCGCGTCGGACTCGGCCTCGCCGGTCCGCGGCCGCGGACCGAGCCGCTCCCACTGCGCCGAGAGGAACGTCCGCGCGGCCTCCGCGAACGGTCCCCGGTTCCCGGCGTAGGCGGCCAGCAGGCTCGCGTCGGCGGCAACCGACTGAACGGTGAGGTAGTCGGTGGCACCCTGGACTCGGGCGATGAACTCTGGAAGCCGTTGGGAGGGCGAATCACCTGAGAGCGTGAGGGCCACCAGATCGTCGAACATCGCCCAGCGCTGGGGCGGTGACATCTCCGAGACGCGGCCGAGCTGCGTAGCGAACAACTCATCGTCGAGGTGGATCCGGTAGAAGCCACGGGCCTCGGCCGTAAGGTCCATCTCCGGATCAATAGAGACCCGGGTGCGCGGCGTCTCCCAGAGCCGGTACGGAGCTCGGCCTCGGGAGGGAAGAGGGATCGGCCAGGTTCCGGCCCTGTGCCTCCCGTCCAGCGAGAAGCGTTCCTGCCGCAGCTCGAGCTCGTCATCCGCGCGTTGCACTCGGACCAGCGGGAGTCCCGGCCGCTCCACCCACGCCCCGAGCAGGCGGCCCACCGGCTGAAGGCTCTCCTCCTCCAGCGCCCGCCACAAGTCCGCGCTCGATGCGTTCCCGAACCGGTGCCGCTCGAGGAACGCCGAGACCCCTCGTCGGAAGGTGGCTGGGCCGAGGTAGGCCTCCACCATGCGGAGCACCGTCGCCCCCTTCCCGTAGCTGATCTCGTCGAACGCCTCGCCGATCTCCTCGGGTCGTGCGACAGGGGTGACGACGGGATGGGTGCTCGAGAGTGAGTCGCCGAAACGGGCCGGGCCACTGAACGTGAGGAGAAAGTCGCCGATCGTGCCCGAATCTGGATCAAGCCGGTCCACGAGGGTGAGCTCCATCAGCGAGGCGAAGCTCTCGTTGAGCCAGATATCGGTCCACTCGGTGATCGTTACCAGGTTCCCGAACCACTGATGCGCGATCTCGTGCGCCAAGGTTGCGACGATATCCCGGCGAAGACGCACGCTCGACCGGTCGTCCGCGAGGAGCCGCATGTCGCGGAACGTGATCGCCCCCCAGTTCTCCATCGCGCTCCACGCGTGCTCGGAGATGCTCACGAGGTCGAGCTTCGCGAGGGGGTAGGGGATCCCAAAGTACTCCTCCAGCCCTCGGAGGATCCGGCGCGCCCAGCCCAACGAGAACGCGGCCTCGCTTCCCCGGCCCCGGGGGGCGGCCACGGCGATCCGGGGAGGCGCGGAGTCATCCCGGACCCAGTCGAACTTCCCGACACCGAGGTAGAACAGGTAGGTCGCCATCGGAGGGGTGGGGATGAATCGGTGGGCGACCCAACCGTCCACTGGTTCCTCGGAGAGAAGGGCCGTGTTGGCGACCACCTCCCAACCGGGGGGAGTCCGGACCTCGAGCTCGAAGACGGCCTTGCGGTCGGGCCGGTCCACGCACGGGAAGATCCGCCGCGCTCCTCCCGGCTGGCATTGGGTAGTGAGCATCGTCCCCTCCCCCTGGGGGCACCGGTAGAGTCCCACGAGTCCGTGGTCCGTTGCCTTTCCCTCAAACTCGAATCTCAAGGTGATCGCGGCGGTCGCGCGGAGGGTGAGCGTCATCGTCCCGGTGGGGCGGTCCAGCTCGTACGGAACGGGCGAACCGTCTGACCAGCAGCCGTGGACTGTGAGGTCCTGGCAGTCGATCCGCGGGTCCGTGGGGACTTGGCGAAGGTCGAGTTCAGCGGTTCCCCCAAAGACGCCGGACTCGGGGTCCACTCGAAGGATCAGCCGGTAGCGGTCGACCCGCGGCGGGTCGGCCGCCAAGCCGCTACCGGCCACGGGTCCTCCCCCCTCCAAGGAGCTGGAGGGGCCTTTCTGCGACGCGGTCTCACCCCGAAACGGCTGTTGGGGGATGGGGTCGGTTGCGGCCAACGTTAAATATCGACCCTAAGTGAAGCCGTTCGGCTGACGGCCAAAGCGGTGGGGCCACACCCGGTCTCATTCCGAACCCGGCAGTTAAGCCCACTGGCGTTCCGCGCGGTACTGAAGTGCGCGAGCCTACGGGAAACGCGGAGAGCTGTCAGCCACCTCCGCCCTGACTTCGCCGACGGTCCCGCCGCGCTCCAAGAGATTAAATCGCGGGGATAGGTCGGACCGACCGATGTGGCTGGGTGCGCACATCGGCATCGCCGCCGGCCTTGCGGAGGCGCCGGCGACGGGTCGCCGGATCGGCTGCGACGCGATCCAGATCTTCTCGAAGAGCCCCCAGATGTGGAAGGGTCCACCGATCCCTCCCGAAGCGGCGGCGGGGTTCGCGGAGGCGGTCCGCCGGGAAGGGCTTCGCGCGACCGCGGTGCACCATGGATACCTCATCAACCTCGCTTCCCCGAAGAAGCCGATGCTCGCCATGTCGCGTCGAACGTTCGTGGACGAGCTCGAACGCGCCGAGCGCCTGGGGGTCGACGCGCTGATCTTCCATCCCGGCGCCCACCTGGGCTCGGGGGTCGACGAGGGCCTCCGCACGCTCGTGGCGAGCCTGAACGAGGCGTTCGAGAAGACGGCGGGGTTCAAGGTCCGCGCGCTTCTCGAGAACGCCGCAGGCCAGGGGACGGCGATGTGCTCGAACCTCGCGGAACTGCGTCGCGCGCTGGATGGCGTGGAGTCCAAGGATCGCGTCGGCGTCGCCATCGACACCTGCCATCTCTTCGCCGCGGGGGTCGATTTCCGGACCCCGTCGCTCTACGGCGAGTGGATGGACCGGCTGGACGCCGAGCTGGGTCGTCGCGAGGTCCGGGCGTTCCATCTCAACGACGCGAAGGCCCCATTGGGGTCGCACCTCGACCGTCATGAGAACATTGGGAAGGGCGAGATCGGCTCGGCCGGATTCCAGCAGATCGTGAGCGACCCCCGCTGGGACGCGATCCCGGGCTACCTCGAAACTCCGCTCGATGACAACGACTACGCGCGGTACATCGCGGATCTGTCGGTTCTCCGGGGACTCACCTCGCCGGCGTCCGCGCCGACGCCTGCCTCCCGACCCGCCGCGCGACCTCGCCGAGCCGCGAAGTCGGGAACGGGGTAGCATGGCGGCCGACGTGGATCGGCCCGGGACCGTGCTGAAGGAGCTCGGTCTCGCCCTCGGCGTGCTGGGAGAGCGGGTCCCGACCCTCCGCGTCGTCGACCTTCATCCGGCCGAATCGGAGTTCGCTCAGGATTTCCGGTCCCGCTTCCCGGAGCGCTGGTCCCGTCCCTCCGGAGCTACGTCCCCGGCAGTGGAAGCCGCCGGCGAAGCGGCGTCCGACGGCGTTCCGGTCATCGTGTGTGGGCCGGCGGAGAGGGTCGCCATCGAGGGATTCCCCGCGTTCAGGAAGAGCTCAGCCCACGGCCGTCGATGGCTCAAGCTCGTCACGACGGACGGGGGGTGGAGCGGCACCGAGCCGCCCGTACTCGAGGACCTAGCACTCGTCCAAGGAGTTCCCGGCGCCGTCGTCGTGGTGCCGAGCGATCTTCCGAGCGCGATGACGGCCCTCGACGCGGTCGTCCGACGTGAGGGTCCCGCCTACCTCCGCCTCGATCCGGATTTGGTACGTGAATCCACCGGCCCCCCGTTCGAGCTGGGCCGAGCGCGTGAGCTGGCGGATGGCCGAGACCTGGCGATCACGGCGGTCGGACCGGCGGTCGCGCTCGCGCTCCGGGGGGCCACGGAGCTCCACCGGGTGGGGGTGTCGGCCCGCGTGCTCGATTGCGCCTCTCTCGCTCCCCTGGATGAGAAGGCGATCCTGCGGGCCGCGCGAGACACCGGGGCGATACTCTCACTGGAATCTCACCAGGCCACGACCGGCCTGGGGCGAACGATCGCCGCGCTCACCGCCGAGAACCATCCCGTTCCGGTCCGTCGGCTCGGAGCGCCGGGTCTGTTCGGGACCGCCGGCGAAGCGGGCGGAGGCCTGGCCGGTCTCGGGCTTACGCCCGAGGCCGTCCTCGAAGAGGCTTGGGAGCTGCTCCGGCTCAAGGGGAAAGTTCAGTAAGGCGGGAGTCTGGAGGTCGTCGTCGATGAAGCTGTTTCTCGATACCGCGAGCGTGTCGGAGATCCGGACGATGTGGGAGACCGGGATCCTCGACGGCGTGACCACGAACCCTTCTCTCGTCGCCAAAGAGGGCCGCCGCTTCGAGGAGCTTCTGCGGGAGATCTGTGGGTTGGGCGTCCCGTCGGTCTCGGCCGAGGTCGTCGGCACCGACGCCCCGTCCATGGTCGCGGAGGGACGACGCCTGCGGGGCATCCACCCGTCGATCTACGTCAAGATCCCCATGACCGCCGAGGGCCTGAAGGCGACGAAGCTCCTCGCCGGAGAGGGGACCCGGGTCAACATGACGCTCGTCTTCTCTGCCAACCAGGCGCTCCTCGCCGCGAAGGTCGGAGCGGCGTACGTGAGCCCGTTCATTGGCCGGCTGGACGACCAGGGCCAGGTCGGGATGGACCTCATCCGCGACATCGTCCAGATCTATCGCAACTACCACTTCCCTACCCAGGTGCTCGTGGCGAGCATCCGCCACCCCGTCCACGTCCTCGAGGCGGCCAAGATCGGGGCCGACATCGCGACGATGCCGTTCGCGGTGATGGAGAAGCTCGTCCAGCACCCCCTCACCGACCTGGGCCTGGCGCGCTTCCTCAAGGACTGGCAGAAGGTCCCTCAGTAGGTCGCCGGTCGCGGCGGTTATATCACGGGCCCTCGTCCCGACCTTCGGTGTCGGGAGAACGCCTCTACGACAAGTACCGTCGGCTCACCCGCGAGGCGCTCGATCGCGTCCGGGCCGTTCCACCGGCCCGCTCCTTCCTTTCGGGAGCGAGCGCGGACTTCCTGTCGATGGCCCGCGCCTACCTCGCGGACGCGGAGCACTTCGAGGCGAAGGGGGACCTCGACCGCGCCCTCGCTGCCGTGAGCTACGCCCACGGATGGATCGATGCCGGCGTCCGCCTGGGGCTGCTGGACGGAGGGGACGATGACGTCCGGTTCACCCCCTTCCGCTGAACCGCCGGCCGGCGCGGGTCGGCTCAGCCCGCGCATCGTGCAGGGGATCGAAGCCCACCTTCGAGCCCGGGAGCTCCGGCGCGAAGAACTTCACGAACGGGCGCGCCGACTGCGCCGCCTCTCCCAGTCGACGATGATCCGGCTTCTGGACGGGCAAGCCGCGGACTCGGAGCTCGAGGAGATCCGCGGGGAGATGGGTCAGCTCGCGGAGTGGGTGAAGACCCAGGCTCGCGGCGATGAGACCCTCGCCCACGACGCCTTCCAGGAAGGGGTCGAGGCCTCGCTGCTGGGGGCGGTGCTCGGGCACCGGCCACTGCCCGGTCCCTCGGACCTCGGGGTCGACCCCGAGCAGTACCTCCTCGGCCTGGGTGACCTGGCGGGGGAGCTTCGTCGGTTGGTGCTGGGGCGCCTCAATGACGGCGACCTTGCCGGGGCCGACCAGTTCCTCGCGCTCATGGACGACGTGTACCGCACCCTGATGCGCTTCGACACCACTCGCGCGATCGTCCAGCTGAAACCCAAGCAGGACACGGCCCGCGCGTTGCTCGAACGGACCCGCGGGGAGGTCACGATGGCGCACCTCCTCTCGCACGCCCACGCCCGACTGGAGGGAACGTGACCGGCGACCGTGGCCCACGCCGGGCGATCGGGATCATCGGGGGGTCGGGAGTCGCGGAGTTCGTCCATCCCACGGAATCTCACCGCGTGGCCACGCCGTGGGGCGCCCCGTCGGCCCCCGTGCAGGAGGGTTCCGTCGGGGCCCTCCGCGTGCTCTTCCTCCCGCGCCACGGCCCGGGCCACACCATCCCTCCGCATCGCGTCAACTACCGGGCCAACATCGACGCGCTCCGCACGCTGGGTGCCGACACCATCGTGACCGTGAGCTCGGTGGGCTCGCTTCAGGCGGAACTTCCGCCGGGCACGTTCGTTCTGCCCTCTCAGTTCATCGATTTCACCAAGCAGCGCCCCACGACGTTCTTCGACGGCGGCAAGGTGTTCCATGTCTCGATGGCCGACCCGTTCTGTCCGGAGCTCCTGCGGCTGGCCGCCGACGCCGGCGAACGGACCGGGCACCCGTTCACCCAGGACAAGACGTACGTCTGCGTCGAGGGTCCGCGGTTCTCGACGCGCGCGGAGTCGAAACACTTCCGCGGGCTCGCTGACATCATTGGGATGACGCTCGTGCCGGAGGTGACGCTCGCCCGGGAGCGTGGCCTCTGCTACGTCTGCCTCGCCATGGTGACCGACTTTGACGTCTGGGCCGACAAGCCGGTCGAGGCGCGCGAGGTCGTGGGAACCATGCAGCGGAACGTGGCGGGAATGCGGCAGGTCGTCGAGGACCTCGTACCTCGCTTGAACGGCGTCCCAACGTGTCGGTGCGCGAACGCGCTCGACGAAGCCGGGATCTAGCCGGCTCAGCTCGACCTGGGTCCGCGCCGGACCGTGATGGGGATCACGCCCGCGATGAACTCGCGCTCCGCGATCTCCACGGGGTCGATAAGGGTCGGTGGTGTGTCGGTGAGGATGGGCGCGCCCAGTGCGATCTGCAGCGCACGCGCCCCCAAGATGCGGGCCCGTTCGAACCGGGTGTACTCCTCCTCCCTAACCTGGGGCGATCGACCGGTCCCCGTATGGGAGGCGGACGGCACCTGAACAACCTCGGAAGATGACAAGGGGAGCGTTGACTTAAGGGTCGCTATATACCCTTTGCCTTCGCGTGCGCTCTGCCCCGTATCGGGGAACCCGGGAGGGCCCCGGCCTTCGCTCTACGACCTTCACCAAGTCAGCGCAGGCGGACCGGATGCTCCGGAGAGCGTGTCCACCCACACCGACGCGTTCGACGTACCACGATTATCGCGATCGTGGACGGAAGAGGGCGTCCGTGGGACTCCCCCGGTCCGCAATCCCGCGAACGCGTCTAGGCCTGGCGCGGCCAGGAGAGATCGGTTTATCGAAGGACCTTGAGCTGGATGAGGTCTCCCGTCTTCCGCCCACCGGATATCCTCTGCAGGGCACTCAGCAGGGCGCGAAGTTCCTGGATTGTCCACCCATCGAACGCCTTAGACAACTCTTCCGCCGCGGCATCCTTCAGGCGGAGCAATGTGCCTCGACCTTTCCGGGTCGGGGCGACAAGGATCTCACGCCGATCCTGCGTGCTTCGGGTTCGGCTGACCTGCCCATCGGCCTCCAGTCGAGCGATCAATCCCGGCAGGTAGGCGGTGGTGACTCCCATTGCCTGGGCGAGCGCCCTCGACGTGGAGGGGCCGCGAACGACGAGGAGGCGGAGGACGATGAACTGGCTGAACGGGAGACCCGCTCGGTGCAGTGACATGCGGAGCCGAGATGACACCGCCTGATTCGCGCACCGGATAGCCCGAGGGATCTCTTCGACGAGCGCCCGCTCGGCTTTCCTCCGGGCCGCTACCGGTAATCGATCTCTAGACTCCACCGTAGCCCTCGGTCCGCTCCCGGGTCGATTAGCTAAGGACTTAGTCATTATATCATCCGTTCGAATTCTGTCGGGAAGAGGCGACACGTGATCTCCCGAGTTCGCGTGCTGGAGTCGCGGCAGATCACTCCGACCGTCCACGACCTCAGGTTCGAAAAGCCCCCCGGATTCGAGTTCGCTCCCGTCCAGTTCTGTGGGCTGGAGCTCACGACCCAGGTCGGACCGATGGAGTACCCGATGTCACTGGCCTGTTCCCCCACGCGCCCGTATCTGGAGTTCGGGGCCCGGAGTTCCCCGTCCCCCTGGAAGGAGGCGTTTGCCGCGCTGAAACCGGGCGACATCGCCGAAGTGGACGGGGCGTACGGCCACTTCACGCTCGATGAGAAGAGCCCCGCGGTCCTGATCGCAGGCGGGATCGGGATCACCCCGCTCAAGGGCATGGCGGAGTATGCGGCCGACCGCCAGCTCCCCATCGATGTTCGGCTGGTGTATTCCAGTCGGAACGAGGTCGAGATCGCGTACCGCTCGGAACTCGACGAACTCGCCCGTCAGAACTCGCGTTTCCAAGTGTTCCACACTCTCACTCGCGTGCCGGAGGAATCCAGTTGGGCCGGGAGACGCGGCCGTATCGACTCGGCGCTCCTCGCCGAGGTATCTCGCGGGATCCCCCACCCCGTCTACTATGTCTGCGGCACGCCCGGGATGGTGCAGGATACCCACCGCCTCCTGCAGACGGGGGGCGTCCATTCGGACCGGATCAAGTACGAGGTCTTCCGGGGCTATGGGTGGCGGCCGTCGCTGAGACCCACGGCAGGATGAGGGTGCCCTCCTCTCGCCGCGTGTTCGGAGGCCGGGCACTCTCTACGAGGTAGGGGGTCCCTCAGAGGTTCTGGACCGAGCCCTCCGTACCCCCTCCTGACGTCCGGCTACCTCCACTGGGTGAGTATCTCCTCGCGGTGGAATGTCCGGCGACTCACGTAGAACAGCAACACGACGGCGACGGCGAGTCCCGCCCCGATGTAGAGCAGGTTCGTCGTGTCGAGCGTGATCACGCCCACTTCCCCGAGCAGGTAGAGCAGGATGAACGGAAGGAACAGCACGGCCGAGATCTGCTGGGCCGTCCGGACATCCGTCACGCGCGACGAGACGAGGATGGATAGTTCGATGGCGCAGAGTCCGGCCAACGGGGCGAGCAGGAGCAGGATGACCGCCATCTCGGTGTTGGGGAAGTACAGGTAGCCGAAGTCGTGGAACGTCACGCGGTCCATGAGGGCCATGTACACGACGCTGGAACCCCAGACCGCGAGGATCGTCGGCAGGAAAGCGGCGAGGCCCTTCCCGAGGAGGATCTCGGCGTCGGTGGTCGGCGTCGCAAGGAGCGGTTCCAGGCTCTTCTCCACCTTCTCACCCACGATGCTGTACGAGGCGATGCTCGCGGGCAGCGTCGCAGCGGCGATCACGAACCAGAAACTGAAGGAGTCCACGATGCCCGAGAGCAAGCTGATGGAAACCGACCCCGTGCTGGACCGCATGTGGATGTAGTTCACGAGGAGCGGAAACCCGATGGACACGGCGAGCGGGAACGCGACCAGCGCGTAGAGAAGCGTGCGCCGGGTCCGGAAAAGGCCCATGTCGTGGGTCGCGACGATCCAGGCCTGGGAGAGTCTCATGCAGTGGTCCCCTCGGGATGCAGGAGTCTCAGGTAGACGTCCTCGAGCGACGGTTCGAGCTGCGTGAGCTGCCGGATCCTCCCGCCGGCGGCGACGACGGCGGCGGTGATATCGGGGTTCTCCCGGTCGGGGTCGGACACCTCAATGCGGAGCTCGTCCCCGACGACCGTCACGGCCCGCGGGGCGAGCCGCGACCGGAGGTCCGCCAGAAGCGGAGCCGGCGCGCCTTCCAGACGAACGACGGTCTGGCGGCCCCACAGCCGGGTCTTCAGCTCATCGGGGGAGCCCACCGCGAGGACCCGCGTCCGCAGGATCCCCACCCGGTCGCAGATCCGCTGCGCCTCGTCCAGATGGTGCGTGTTGAGGAAGATGGTGCGCTTCTCGCGTTTGAGGTCGAGGATGAACTCCCGGACCGTCTTCGCCGCCTCGGGATCGAGGTTCGCCGTCGGCTCATCCAGGAAGAGGAGCGTCGGGTCGTGGACCAGGGCGCGCGCGATCGCCACCTTCTGCTTCATCCCCTTCGAGAAGGTCGCGACCGGGACGTCCCGCTTCTCCCAGAGGTCCAGCATGCGCAACAGTCGTTCGATGTTGGCGCGGAGCGCAGTGGTCTCGACCCGCTGGAGACGGCCGAAGTACTCGAGGTTCGCGTAGGCGCTCGTCTGCTCGTACAGGCCGACGTTCTCGGGAAGGAAACCGATCTGGTGGCGGAGCCGGAGCTCGTCCGCTTCGTTGCCGATCTCGCAGCCCGCCACCTCGGCCCTTCCACCGGACTTCGAGATCAGGCTCGCCAGCATGCGAACGGTGGTCGTCTTCCCGGCTCCGTTGGGGCCGAGGAATCCGAACACCTCTCCCTCGGCCACGTCCAGGTCGAGCGAATCGACGGCCGTGACGGTCCCGAACCGCTTGGTGAGACCTTCCGCGTGAATCATGGGCGTTCGTTCGTCGACACACCACCGCGGCGGCGACGGGTGACGTTGGGTGACGGACCCGCCGAGGGGCGTGACGAGCGTCCCGCGCCATTCCGCGTCCCTTGAAAGTGCTATCGCACACCGCGGACGACCGCGGGGGGCGCCGGGCCGGTGAACACCGCCCGTTCGTCCCGAAACGAGGGGTCGAAGGGCTCGCAGGGAGCTCCATGGTGGGAAACGCTTAGGACCCCGGCTCGCTCCCCGAGCCGTGCCGGGGCGACGCCGCCGGTTCGCGCGCGAGGTGCTCGGCCGGATCTGGAAGTTCCTCGCCCTTTTCGCCGTCGTGTACATCGTCGGAGCCGTCGGCTTCTACTTTCTCCAGGAGTATCCCGGTCCCCCCCTGAACGCATTCTACTGGGCGATCGTGACGCTCTCGACCGCGGGCTACGGGGACATCGTGCCCACCACGGTGGGGGCGAAGCTCCTCACGATGGGCCTGTTGTTCACCCAGATCTTTCTCTTGGGGTATCTTATCAGCGTGATCGGCTCCACCGTGAGCCAGGAGGCGCAGCGCCGGGCGCTGGGCACGCTCGGCACGGACATGCAGGAGCATATCGTCGTGCTCGGGTCCTCGGCCGTGAGCCACGCGGCGGTCCGCGAACTTCTGGTCGCCGAGTACCGGGTGGCGTGGGTCGTCGACCATGCGGATGAGGTCGCGACCGCCAAGGGAACGATGCCCGAGGACCAATTGTTCGTGACGTATGGCGCGGCGGCCGACCCAGAGATCCTCGCCCGGGTCAACATCACCGAGGCCCACAGCGTGGTCGTGGCGACGGGGGACGATGCCGTGAACTTGATCGCCGTGTTGAACGTGCGGGCTCACGCGCCGAAGGTCCGCGTCGTCGTTTCGGTAAGCCGGCCCGAGCTCAAGGAAACGCTCCGGTCGGCGGGGGTCACGTATGTGGCGTCGCCCGGGGACATGGGCGGCCGGCTCTGCGCCAGCGCGGCGTTCGAGCCCGAGGTGGCGCTCGCCATCGAGGACCTGACCGCGGCCGACGTGCACTCCGACATCGCCCAGTTCATGCTTGCCCCGGAGACGAAGGTCTCCAGTCAAAGCGTAGAGGAGGCCGAGCGGATCGTGCGGGACGCGTCCGATTGCCTCGTCATCGGATACGCCCGGAGCGACGCGTCGGGGGCCTTCACTCCGAAGCTGAATCCGCCGCGGACGGACCGGCTTCAAGCGGAAGACGCCTTGATCGTGATTGGGACGATCGAGAACCTGCGCCGGTTCCGTCGCTGGTGGGGTCGCCCCCAGGGGCGGTAGCCCGAGCTGCGCCGGGGCTCCTCCGGGATTCGTCCGCAACCGCGGGGTAATAACCCGAGAGCCCGTCGCCCGACCGCCCGATGGCCGGCTTCGTCAACAGCGTGGAGTACTACGCCCTTCTGGAGATCTTCATTCTCCTCGCCTTCGCCGAGCTGCTCCGCTCGGTGGCAGAACGCTACGGGTTCCCGCCGACGGTGGGCCAGGTCATCGCCGGGGTCGTCCTGGGGGCGGGGGCGCTCGGCGGGGTCCTCAACGGACTCCTCGGGGTCCAGCTGTTCGTCATCAACGACCTGGTCCTCCTGTTCGCCGATTTCTCGGTCATCCTCCTCATCTTCGCCGCCGGCCTCGAGGGCGGGTTCTCGTCGCTGCGGGCCGCCGGCTCGGCGGCCATCGGGGCGGCCATCCTCGGGGACGTCGTCCCGTTCGCCGCCACGTTCGTCGTCTTCTCGTTCTTCTTCCCCATCCACACCGCCCTCCTGATCGGGGTCGCGGCGGCGGCGACGAGCACGGCGGTCGTGGCCGCGGTGCTTCGGTCGGAGGAGCTGACCCGCGCGCCGGCCGGAAAATTCCTCATGAACGTGGCCGCCCTGGACGACGTCGTCGGGCTCCTTCTGCTCTCCGTCGCGCTCAACTTCAACCCGTCCAATCCCAACATCATCGCCATCAGCGGCGGCCTCGCCTTCTCCGTGATCGCGTGGCTCGTGATCCTGTTCGCTTCCGTGTACATCATCCCGAGGATCCTCCGACCCATCAGCTCCCGCGCGTCGCACGACATTCCGTTCGTCATCCTGTTCGCCCTGGTGGCGATCGTGGCGGCCCTCGGGTTCTCGGCCATCATCGGGGCGTTCATCGCCGGCCTCGCCGTCGGCGAGAGCCTGCTCGCGACCCGGACCAAGCGGATCGCGGACATCCTGGTCGCCATCTTCGGCTCCCTGTTCTTCATCGTGATCGGCGCCCAGTTCGACGCGCACGCCCTGCTGGACTACCACGTCCTGCTCTACGGCGTCCTCCTGGTCGTGACCGCGGTCCTGGGGAAGACCGCGGGTGTCTACGTCATCGCCCGCTTCCGGTTCCCGGACCCCCGAGTGGCCCGCGCCATCGCCATCGGCATGATCCCGCGGGCGGAGATCGGGCTCATCGTCGGCGCCATCGGCTACTCCATCGGGGCCTTCGACCAGACGATTCTCGGGGCGATCATCCTCATGGCGCTTATCACGACGGCGATCGGGGGGTACTTCTTCCGGCGGACAGCCCACGCCCTCAGCGAGGAGCCCTCCGGCGTCCCGGCCGCCGCGGCGTGAGGGCGCCGGACCCGACGTCCTCGAGGAATCGGCGGAGGACCGCGCGATACTCGCGGGGCCGCTCCAGGTTCGCGAGGTGGCTCGCTCGAGCGAGCGTGACGAAGCGGGCGCCGGGGATCCGCCGGGCGATCTCCTTCGAGGCGGGGTAGAGGAAGTCGTCCCGGCCGACGAGCACGAGGCTCGGCACCCGGACGCGGGCGAGCGACGGGCGTCCGTCCCAGCGGGCGAGCGTCCCGTCGACGACGAACTCGTTGCCGGACCGCGTCATCATCGCTCGGTACACGTCGAAGTTCATCTGGCTGGATGCGAGGGCGTGGGCGGGCGACCGGAGGTAGCGGGACTGGTAGGGACGCTCGATCTCCTCGATCAGGGACTGGTACTCGGGGGTCGAGAAAGCGCGGCGCTTTTCCAGGGCCCGGAGCGCGCGGCGTTGCGACGGGGTCGCGCCCGCGAGGATGCGGCGGTTCGCTGTCCGAAGGTCGGCAGCGCTTGCCGCGGTCCCGCATAGCAGGAGGGAGCGAAGCCCGCCGGGGTGCCGGTGGGCGTACTCAATCGCGACGAACCCTCCCGCCGAGAACCCCAGCAGGTCGACGGGTCGGCCGCCGAGCGCGTGTCGCACCGCCTCCACGTCATCGGCCATCGCCCGGACGGTGTACGATCGCGGAGACCGCGGCCGATACGAGCGACCGACGCCGCGAGGATGGAGGAGGACGACCTGCCGACGGGGCCCGGCGAGAGCGAGCAGGTTGGAGAGGTAGGGGGAACTGAGTCCGGGCCCGCCGGGGTGGACCAGCAGAACGTCGTCGCCGCGACCGGCCCGGATGATCTCGAATCGTCGATCGTCCGGGAGCCGGAGGAGTTGGGTCTTCGCCATGGACGCCCCCACGGCTTCCCCGTTCAAAGCCCCGCTCGGTTCAGTAGGTGACCGTCCGCAGCCCCGGTAGCGTCACCAGGAAGAGGGCGGTCATCCCGAGGACGATACCGCCGCTCACCGCGAGGAGACCGTTCAGGCTGAGCAGCTTCGTGAGACTTCCCGCCAGCACGGCCCCGATCGGCTGCGGGGCGGTAAGGACCGCGCCCATCAGCGCGATCGACCGGCCCCGCAGGTGGTCCGGGACGCGGACCTGGAACAGGGTGCTCAGGGGAAGGTTGGACACTGTCAACGCCACTCCCAAGGCGCCGCTGATGGGGAACGCGGCGAGCTCGTTCGGAAAGACCCCGAGGGCCGCGATGCACGCCCCGATCCCGGCGATGCCGATGAACAGGAGCCGGCCCACCAGCCGACGGATCGGGAGGGCGCCGAGCAACAGGGCCCCCCCGATGGAGCCCACCGCCAACGCCGCCAGGAGGAACCCGTACGTGGCCGCGGATCCCCCCAGCGACAGCTTCGTGTAGGGCGCGAGCAGGGCGAGCAGGACGCCCCCGAACACGTTCAGGGTGAGTCCCAGGACCAGGAGCTGGCTCAGCACGGGGTCTCCGCGGACGAAGCCCCAGCCTTCCCGAAGGTCCTGGGAGACGCTCGGCCTCGGTGACGGTCCTGGGGAGACGCCGGAAGGCCGGAGGACCCGGGTGTAGGCGGAGGAGACGAACGCGATCAGGAGGACGGCCACGAAGAACGTGGCGGCGTCGTAGTAGAGCGGAAAGGCAACTCCGAACGCGGCCACGACGAGACCTCCGAGAGACAGGCTGACCAGCTGGTTGGACGACGTGCTGAACGAGTAGAGGCTGTTGGCCGCCATCAGGTCCTCCCGGGCCACGAGCCGGGGTAGGAGAGCCGGTACCGTCGCGCGGGGGAACTGGGCCGCCGCGTTCAGCACGAGCACGAGGACGAGGATGATGGCGAAGGTGAGGGCATGGAGGGCGAGCAGCGCGGCGAGGCCGGCGACAACGATCCCCTGCACGGAGATCGCGACCTCCAGGACGCGCTTTCGGTCGAACCGATCGATGTAGACTCCCGCGAACGGAGCGATCAGCACCGCCGGAACCAGCTCAGCCGCGACCGTCGCGCCAGTGTAGACGGCGGAGCCAGTGAGCTCGAGGACGAGCCAGAGGAGGGCCACGTCGAAGATGAAATCCCCGGACTGGGAGATCAGCTGGCCGAGCCAGAGGAGCGAGAACGAGCGGTTGGCGAGCACCCGGCCGTAGCTGGGCTTGCTCGGCTCCGTCGTGGCGGGGGACCCCTGCCGTCAGTCGGCGAGGGTATCATACCTCTTCCGGCGGGCCTCCACGGCCGACGCGCCGAGTGATTCCGGAAACACCACGGTTCTACCGGCTCGGGTCGGAGGCGGCGGTGACCGAACCGGCCGCGTCGGGCGGCGCGGCCGTGGCGGGACGTCGACCGGAGTCGCGAAGCACGAGGCTCACTCCGACGAGGACGACCGCCACGCCGACGATCTCCCAGGCCGTGGTGGGCTCCCCGTACAGCCCCGTTCCGATCCCAACCCCCACGAGCGGGACAAGGTAGGCGACCACGTTCGCCCGGATCGGCCCGACCCGGTGGTGGAGGGCGAAGTAGGCGAAGTATCCCACGATCGAGGAGAACACAACCAAGAGGGCAAGTGCCTCGAGAACCCCGGTGGACATGGGGAGCTGGTTCGGGCCCGGGACTACGAACCCAACGGCCGTCAACAAGGCGGCGGCGACCGCGAACTGGGTGCCGATCTGGAGCAACGACTGGCGACCGCGGTCCAGCCGTCGCAGCAGGACAGTGCCGAGCGCGGTGCTGCACATCGCTCCGACCACGAACAGGGGCCCCTGCCAGGTGCCGAGCGGGCTCCCGAACACCTCGGGGGCGACAAGCACCGTCGCCCCGACGAGCCCGATGCCCATCCCCGCGATCCCCCAGCCGGTGAGCCGCTCCGACGCGAGCAGCGGGAACCCGATCGCCACCGTGAGGAGCGGGGCCGTCGATGCGAGGATCGCGGCGAACCCACCCGTCGTGTACTGCTCGCCCCAGTAGAGGAGGCCGCCGTACGTACCGATGATGAGCGCTCCTCCGATGCCCGCCGAGATCAGCAGCGAGCGTCGGCTCGGGAGAGGCTGGCGGACCAGGCCAGCGAGCACGACGAACGCGACGCTGGTCAACGCGTAGCGAGCCGCCGCGAAGGCGAGGGGGGATGCCCCCTCGAGGAGTCCCTCGCGAATGAACACGTAGGCGGCGCCCCACACGAGGCTCAGCACTCCGAGGAGACCCGCTTCCGCCCAGCCGAACGACGGCCTCGGAGGTTCGGCACCGCTCATCGGGCGAGTTCGACCTCGTCGGAAGCTGGGGACCGCGGTGGTTTACTGGGGGCCCCCCGAAGATCGCGCTGGCCCGACATCGATGCTCGCGGCCCGAGAGCCGCACTCCGGGTAAAGTCGATGCCCCACCGGGTCCGATAGGTGGCGCGGGTTCGTTCGAGCCACCCAAGCACCCGCACCATCGGGGAGAAGACAGGGCTCGGGAGGCGATTCGGGAACGGCAGGGGAGAATGCGGGCACCGGGATTTGAACCCGGGTTATAGGCTTGGCAAGCCTATGTGATAACCAGACTACACTATACCCGCAGTCCGGACGGGCCTAGGGCGCGGGCTATTTGATGCTATAGCCGGCAGAACTGGTGCCTCGAAGGAGACAGGGTCGAGGGGGAGAACCCCGGGGGAGGGAGATGGCATGATCCGGGTCAAGCGGATCTACGACCCGCCATCGGACGACGACGGTTTCCGGATCTTGATCGACCGGCTGTGGCCGCGCGGTGTCTCGAAGACGGTCGCCCGGATCGACGAATGGCTCAAAGACGTGGCTCCCAGCGAGGAGCTGCGACGATGGTTCCATCATGAGGAGAGCCGGTACGCCGCGTTCCGGGAGAAGTACCGTCGCGAACTCCGGGCGAACCAGGCGGCCATCGAGGGGATCCTCGCTCGCGCACGGTCGGGACGGGTCACCTTGGTGTTCGCGGCCCACGACCCCGCGCACTGCAACGCCACGGTCCTTCACGAGTTGTTGGAGGAGCTCTCGGGGGCTGGACGTTCTCGGTGAACGGACCCCCGTCCTGAGCCGCCGGCGCTAAAGGGGCAGGCCCCCATCGCCTCGACCCCTCATGCCGGCGGATCCCCCCCTCGCGGAGAACGAGGTCGTCCTGCTACGCCGCCGTGAGGGCGACTCGGTCCTCCTGAAGCTGAAGCGCGGGCCGCAGGCGCTGGAGGGCCGAGGCGTCGTGGACCTGAGCGCCGAGATCGGCAGGGCGCCGGGCGGGATCGTGGAATGGGGGGGAGCCCAGTACGAGTTGGTTCGGCCCCGGCTACCCGACCTTCTTGCCGGGCTCCGGCGGAAGGCCCAGATCGTGACCCCCAAGGACGCCCAGTTCCTCCTCTACCTGGCCGGGATCGGACCGGGCGCTCGCGTAGCGGAGGCAGGGGCGGGAAGCGGGGCGCTTACGCTCGTCGTTGCGCACGCCGTCGGACCATCCGGGCGGGTCGTCTCCTACGACCGTCGTCCCGATTTCCTGGACGTCGCCCGGCGGAACCTGGATTCCGCGGGGTTGTCCGACCGGGTCGATTTCCGGCACCGCGACGTGGCGGCGGAGGGTCTCGAAGCCGAGGGGTGGGATGCGGTCATCCTGGACCTTCCCGAGCCATGGGCGGTTCTCGAGTCCGCGCGGGCGACCCTCCAACCGGGAGGACGGGTCGCGGTCTACACCCCGACGTATAACCAACTGGAACGCACGGTGCGCACCCTCCGGGAGCTGCGGTTCGACGAGATCCGGAGCGTGGAGCTGTTGGAGCGTTCGCTTCACGTGGGAGAGGGCGGGACTCGCCCCGAGTTCGAGATGCTCGGCCACACCGGGTTCCTGACCGGCGCCCGGCGGGGGGTCCTCCCATGGTCGTGAACCCGCTGTGGATCGGGGGAAGCATCGGGGTGGTCCTGAGCGGCGCGTTCGTGTACTGGGAGGTCGGCCGCTACGCGGCGCCCCAGGTTCCCGCGTCCCTGTTTGACGAACGCAAGGAGGTGATCGCCTACACCGTCGGTCTCTTCCTGGGCGTCGTGCTGTCGATCCCGTTCGGCCTGTTCCTCACGTCGCTCGCGGATGGACCGCTGGTCTGGGCGATCGTGGGGCTCGCGATCCTTCTGGCCGGCTTCGAGCTGGCCCAGCGGCTTCTGCTCCGGACCCAGTACTTCGGTTCCGGCCAGTCCGGACCCTTTTACGCGATCGGGTTCCGCACGGGGGCGGCAGCGATCCTCGTCCTCACCCTGACGAGCCTCTACCTCGGTACGAGCTCGGTCGATGCGACGGGGGTCGTCGCGCTGCTCCTCGAATCCGGCGCGATCGTGGGCCTGTCGGCGGCGGGGGCCCTCATGTCCGTGGCGCCGACAACCTCGGCCACCGGGACCCGCGGGGGGCCGCTCTCGAGCCTGCTGCTCACCGGGGTCGGGTTCTTCCTACTGGGGCTCGGTCAGCTGTTCGGACCGTTTCTGGGCGGACTCGCGGCGGCGCTGATCCTGATCATGTCGCTACGGATCTACCAGCGCCTCCGGGAATCGGTGCTGGGGTCGATCCGACCCCCAGGCGTGGCGCCGAAACCCGAGCCGGGGACGCCGTCGCCGTTCGGCCGGACCGACCGCTAGGACATCGCGGCCATGGCCTCAGCCACGTGCGACCGCGGGTCTACGGGATCCCGGTTACCGGGGCCGCGGGCCACTGGTTGACCGTCAGTAACAGCACGGCGAGGAGCAGCACGCACACGAGGAGGACCGCGTAGTTCGCCCACCGCTCGCGCGCGATGAAGTTGATCTCCTCCGGGCGGCCCTGAGCGGGCATCTGAAGGCTCCAGTGGAGCTTCATGCCGGCGCCACCGCCGAGAGCGAGGAGCCCGATCGCCCAGAGGATCTTCCCGGCAATGATGTAGTTGAGGACGCCGGAGATCCAGCCGGTGTTCGCACAGGAGGCGGCCGCCGTGAAGCATCCTCCCCAGATGCTCGCCCCCAGGATTACGATCAGCGTGCCAATGAAGAGGAGGACGAACCCGAGGATTCGAGCCAGGAAGACCAGCATCGACCAGGGGATCGGTCGGGACGCCGGCGTGTTCTGGACCGGCATTGGCATCCACATCGGGGGCGGCGGTGGAGCGGATCCTTGTGGGGCTCCCATGCGATACGAGTCGTTGGGCATGCGGTATAAGCATTCCGATAACAAGGAATCCCGCGGGATCGCCGCCGGTTCCCGCTCCATATCTTGATAAGAGGCGGTCCATCCCGACCGCGATGGCCCCCGAGGCCCCGACGTTCACCCGCCGCCTGCGTCGGGCGCTCCAGACCCAGCGGCTGCCGCTCTCCATCCTCGTACTGATCGTCGGGGTGCTCCTCACGGTCCTCGCCGCGGGCTACTTCACGCCGCTTTCGCAGTACGCCCCCTGCACCATGATCAACTCAGGCACCGCCCAGCCGAACGCGAACTACAACCTCGTCTTCGTCATCGCCGGGCCGATCGTGGTGATCATCGGCGCCTACCTCGTGGGTGCGTACTATCTCGCTCGCCACCGCTTCGAGCACCTCATGAAGACCCGCAGCAAGGCCGAGTTCCTCCGGAACCTTCCCGAGGTGGAGGACCTCCTCTGGGAGCTCACGCCCGACGACGAGCAGCGGTATGTCCAGAAGAAAGCCGAGATGGGCATCCGGCGGTAGCGGCCGCCGTTAAGTACGGTTCCCGGGTCGAGCGGCCGTGGCCGCCCCCACCGAGCGCGCCGTGCGGGACTTCGTGTTCCGACCCATCCAGAAGCCGGAGGAGTTCCGGCACATCGAAGAGGTCGAGCGAGCGGCGTGGGGGCTCCGTGACGAGGCACCGGTCCCCGGCTCGATCCAGCGGGCGATGCAGGACAATGGCGGACTCGTCCTGGGGGCGTTCGCCGACATCCACCTCGCCGGATTCGCGATGGGGTTCCTCGGGTGGGATGGGGAGACGCTCTACCACTACTCGCATCGGACCGCCGTTCGTCCCGAGTACCAGAACCACCGGTTGGGGTTCCGGCTCAAGTGCTACCAGCGGGACGAGGTCCTCCGCCAGGGGCTGGCCCTGGTTCGCTGGGTCTTCGACCCCCTCCAGAGCCGGACCGCCTTCCTACACGTCCGCCGGCTCGGGGCGGAGGTCGACCGCTACCACGTGCACTACTACGGTCAGGTCGACTCCGACGCGGACCGGGGAATGGAAAGCGATCGGGTCGGCGTCGCGTGGAGGGTCTCCACCCCCCGGGTGGAGGAACGGCTGACCGGCCGCCTCCCCAGCGCCGAGGAGGATGTCCGTCGCTGGGAGAAATCGGTCGCGATCGTGGAGACCGAACCTGGTGAGACGGGCCTTCGCGTCCCCAGCACGGTGGCCGAGCCGACGGCCCCTCTCGCCCACCTGGAGATCCCGTTCGACCTCGCCGCGCTGCAGGAGCACGACCCGGCCGCGGCGCGGACCTGGCGTCACGCCGTGCGGGACGCGTTCCGCGCCGCCCTGGACGCCCGCTACGCGGTGGAGGATTTCGCGGTCCTCTCGCGGGACCACGAGCGCCGGAGCTTCTACTTCCTCGCGCAGCGACCCCCGGCACCGTCCGCCTGACCCAGGAAGTTCCCGGCCGCCGGGGGTCGGTCGGTCTCCCCGACAGGGGAGCCGGTGAAACCCACGGGGGGTTGAAAGAAGCATAAGCAGAGACCGAATTGACCCCCGTGGACCTCCCGGCGGGACTTCGCGGCCGATTCCGGTGGCTGCTGCTCATCGTGGTGGTCGCCCTCGTCGTCGGCGCCTCCGCGGCGCTATTGTCCGGGCCCGCGGGACCGTTCACCCCCACCTCGGGCAGCGCGGGGAATCCCGTTTCGTTCGCCACCGTCTCGCTGATCTTCGGCTGGACGATCCTCGGGCTGGTGGGACTCATGGTTGGGTTCCATCTCTACCGGCGACGGACGGAGGGGAGCATCGGGATCCCGAACCGGATCCTCGTGTCGTTCCTGGTCGCCGTGCTGATCGCGATCGCCTTCATCCTCATCGTCCGGGCCGGCTTCGTCGGTCACGGCAGCCTGTTCCCGCTCGGCCCGGTGGGCCCCGGGAACTCCTCGAGCCAGCCCCCCTCCACGTCGGTCAACAACTCCTCCCTGCCTCCCCTGGGGAACGTCCCCCTCGGTGGTGTGGAGATCCCCGGTTGGCTGCTGTTCGTCGGCATCGCCATCGTGGCGGTGGTGGGGGTCCTCGTGGCGGTCCCGGTGATCGCGAGCCTTCGCGACCGACCCAGTCCGCCCGGGGACGGCTCTGCCCGCGAGTCCACCCGAAAGGACCTCGCGGACGCCATCCGGGCGCTGGACGAGGCCGCGGCCCGGGACGCCCGAACGGTGATCATCGACCTCTACGCGCGACTGCTCCGCCGCATCGGCTCCTCCCTCGAGGGGATCGCCGCGATGGCGCCGCGGGAGATCGAGTCCAACTGCGTTCGGCAGCTCAAGGTTCGCCCGTCCACGGCGAACGAGCTGACCCGCCTGTTCGAGGAGGCCCGGTACTCGACGCACGCCCTCCCGTCCACGCTCATCGAGCGCGCCCGAGACGTGTTCCAGCGCGCGATCGACGACCTGGACCACCCGCCGGTGCTCCCGTGAATCTCGACCGGATCCGGTGGGTCCTCCTCGTCGTGGCCGGAGTGCTCGGAGCTCTTGCGGCGTACGCGGGTTCCAACGAGTCGACCGCCGTACCCCTGGCGGTCGGGGCCGTGGTCGCGGGCGGAGTGTTCGCGGCGTTGTCGCTGGTCGAGCACGTGCGCTTCCATCTCCCGACGATCGAGCGGCCCGAGGTCGATAGCCTGGTCGCGCTCCGCCGGGCGTTCGCGGAGGGGGCGATCGGGCGCCAACGGATCGCCCAGGCGCTTCTGGAGCTCGAACGAGAGACCTATGGCCGGACGAGCGGACAGGAAGGGGACCCCACGGCGCTGAGCCCGGAATCCGTTTCGGAGCCCGAGTTCCGGCGATGGGTCGTGGCCCGGCTGGACCGGCTCGAGGCCACCACATGAACGCGGAACCCGTCCCCATCCGGCCGCCGCTCCGCTGGCGGCTCGGGACGCTCATCTTCCTCGCGTCGGGGGCCGCGCTCGTCGC
The DNA here is from genome assembly GCA_035632035.1 of Thermoplasmata archaeon. Classification (GTDB taxonomy): domain Archaea; phylum Thermoplasmatota; class Thermoplasmata; order Lutacidiplasmatales; family UBA184; genus Lutacidiplasma. Next base: position 24,460 of record DASQHP010000046.1, read on the forward strand.
CGCGGCGGTGGCGATGCGGACGCCGGTCCCGCTCTTCCTCGCTCTCCCGCTCCTCCTGGCTCCGGTCGCCTCGGGGTTGGCCGCACCGCCCGAGCCTCCGCACAGCGAGCTGCGCTGGTCGTCGGAAGGGACGGGTAGCGAGGTGACCGTGCGGGGAGTGCTCCGTGCTCCCGCGGGGGTCGCATCCGACCAGTTGGACGTGACGTTCTACCGCCCGGAGCCGCTCCGAGGGACCGACGTACCCCGGGTCGAACGCCGCCCCGACGCGATCTCGTTCACGCTCGACTGGAGCGCCCCGTACCCGTGCATCGCTACGGTTCCCAAGCCGGATCTGTTCTGGCGCGACTCGCTCGGACTCCTCGAGCGACGCGTGGTCGTCGACGGCGATGCGCTCCGGGTGGAACGGTTCCCTCCCGAAGCCGGACGGATCGGAGCGGTTCGCCTCCGCCGGACGACGCCCGTCCCCGGTGAGATCCGCTCACGGGCCATGGGTCCGACCGGGGAGTTCTTTTCCATCCGTCCGTCGGTGCCGACCGACACTCCGCGTCAGATCAACTGGAAGGCATCGGCCCGGGCGGGCCAACTCCTGGCGAACGAGTTCCAGCTCGAACGGACGGGCGACCTGCTCCTGCTCTTGGATGTCCGCCCCAGCTCCCTCGGTCCGGAACGGGACGCGAAACTGCTCTCCATCTGCCGGGCGGCCGCCCTCGGGCTTGCGTCGGGCTTTCTGTCGGACAAGTCCCGGGTCGGGCTCGGAGTCTTCGGGGAGTTCCTCACCGCGATCCCTCTCGGGTCCGGACGGCTCCAGCGGTTCCGGATCTACCAGGCGCTCCAGCGTGCCAGCGTCACCGACACCCCGGGACCCTCCGAGCGCTTCGCCGTCTCCCTGCGGCGGTACTTCCCGCCGGGGGTCACGACGGTGCTTCTATCGCCGCTCGCGGACGACTCGGCCCTCCTTCTCCTGAGCCACTTACGGCGGAGGGGCTACTCCACGGTGGTCCTCTCCCCCTCCCCTCTCCCTCTCCTCGCCCCTAAGGGCTCCGCCGTCTCGGATTCCGACGTGCTCGCAATGCGCCTCCTCACGCTCGTCCGCCGGCTGCGGGTGAGCCAGGTCTGGAGGGAGTCGCCGGTGGTCGATTGGGGCGACTACTGGTCGCTGGCCCCCTTCATCCGGTACCTGACGCAGCCCTCCCGCAATCCGAGGGTGGGGTGACGGGCGTGCCGGAGGTCGATGGGCCCGCGAAGTCCCCGTCGACCGCGGATTGGCTCGGACCCTTGCTCTGGGCGCTCCCCGGAGCCGGACTCGCGATCACATCGACGGTCGGCGTCATCGCGGGGATCCTGATCCTGGCCGCGGGAGTCCTGGCGGCGGTGCTGCTGTCGAATCCCCGGTACCGCCTCGGCGCAGCGGTCCCAGCGCTTCCCGGCATCGTCATCCTCGGCATCCTCGCGTCGACATCGCCCGTCGGCCCGATATCGGAGGCGGCGGCGGGGGCGGCCGGGCTTCTGGTGGTACTCGCACTCGCACGGGCCGCCGCCGAACCGGCTCGGCGCGGGAGCGTGACACCGGCCCTCCTCGTCCCCGCGCTCGGGGTGGGCATCGCGTTCACCACGGCCCTCGTCTTCGCCACCTCGGAGCGGTTCGTCGGACTCGCGACCCTCCTCCTCCTGGGGGTGATCGTCGCCGTCGCGCTCGTGCTTCGGCGGCCGGCGTCGGTCCTCGACGCCGAAGGGGGAACTTCATGAGGCCCCGCGGGATGGGAGCGGCGGTAGCGCCATCGGCGCTGCCCGGATACCGACGAAGGGTCCCTCTTGACCACTCGCGGACGTGTCGTCCGCCCGGGATGAAGTGAGGACAACCCCGGTGTCCGACAGCCCCGGCCGGGGTCAGGACGCCGAGAGGGCGAGGGCCTGCTGTGACGCTGCTCCGTTACGGCCGGGGGATACGGGCGGGCGAGACGGGACCGCGGGCTTTACCTTATACCGGTACCGGGTCTGGCGCGAGGCGTTCCGGGCGGGTCCATGAACGGCGAGGCGGCTCGGGCGACGGTCCAGGAGATCCTCGCCGCCGTCCACACCGCGGTCGTCGGCCGGGATACCGCGCTCCAGCAGATCCTGACGGGGCTCATCGCGGACGGGCATCTGCTGCTCGAAGACCTGCCGGGTCTCGGGAAGACCCTCATGGCGAAGACCTACGCCAAGGTCCTCGGCCTCGCCTACAATCGGATCCAGTTCACGGCCGACCTGCTCCCGCACGACATCACCGGCGGCGAGTTCTTCGACGCGCAGAAGCAGTCGTTCCAGTTCCGGCCGGGGCCGTTGTTCACCAACCTTCTGCTGGCGGATGAGATCAACCGCGCGCCCCCCAAGGTCCAGTCGGCCCTCCTGGAGGCGATGCAGGAGCGCCAGGTGACGAGCGAGCGGGGAACCTACCCGCTCGAACGCCCCTTCCTGGTACTGGCCACGCAGAACCCGATCGAACTGGAGGGGACGTACCCCCTCCCCGAGGCCCAGGTCGACCGGTTCATGATGCGACTCAGCGTCGGCTACCCCTCGCCCGACGAGGAGCGCGCGATCCTCGATCGTCGGCGGGAACGCAAGGTCGATGACGCCGACGTCCCGACCATCCTCACGACGACCCGGTTCCTCGAGCTGCAGCGGTCGGTCGAGGACGTGGAGATCGACCCGGCGATCGAGACGTACGTGGTGGCGCTCGTGGGCGCTACCCGGGTCGACCCCAGGTCCGAAGTGGGGGCGTCCCCGCGGGGGTCGCTCGCCCTGCTGAAGCTCTCCCGGGCCCGGGCGCTGCTTGATGGACGGGACTATGTCGTTCCGGACGACGTGAAGGCGCTGGCCGTCCCCGCCCTTGCCCACCGGATCCTCGTGAAACCGGAGCCGTGGATCCGGGGGATCCGGGGGGCCCAGATCGTCGAGTCGACCCTCGACCGCATACCGGTGCCGAAGGTCCCCTAGCCACCCCAAGCGTTTTGGCCGAGCGGCCGGCTCTCCGCCCGATGTCCGACCCGCAGCCCCTCGTCGTCGTCGCCGAGACCATCGACCCGTCGGCCGTGGCCGAGCTCAAGTCGGGCCCGTGCCGCGTCGTCGAGGCGACGGCGGGCGAGTCGGAGCTCACGCCCCAACTCGCCGAGGCGTGGGGGATCGTCGTCCGGTCGCGGACGAAAGTGACGGCCGCGTTCCTCACGAAGGCGCCGAAGCTGAAGCTCGTCGCCCGAGCCGGCGTGGGGGTCGACAACGTCGACGTCGCGGCGTGCACCGAGCGGGGCGTGCGCGTCGTCAACACCCCGACCGCCGCCACCGCGAGCGTCGCGGAGGTTACGATCGGTCTCTACCTGATGCTCGCCCGGAACCTCTACGAGCGGATCCGCGCGACCAAGGCCGGGGAGTGGAAGCGCAGCGAGCTCGGGACCGAGCTCGAGGGGAAGACCGTCGGGTTCGTGGGATACGGACGCATCGCGCGGGAGATCGCGCGCCGCCTCCAGCCGTTCCGCGTCCAGACGATCGCCCACGACCCGTTCATCCCGGCCGCCGTGGACGCGACGGAGCTCCTGCCGCTGGACACCGTCCTCGCGCGCGCGGATTTCGTGAGCCTGCACGCCGCGCTCACGCCCGAGAACCATCACCTCCTCAACACCGACCGCCTCGCGCGGATGAAGCGCGGGAGCTACCTCGTGAACGTCGCGCGCGGGCCGCTCGTGGACGAGGAGGCGCTCCTCGCCGCCCTCGAATCCGGCCATCTCGCCGGAGCGGCCCTGGACGTCTTCGAGACCGAGCCCCCCACGCGCACGAAGCTCCTCCAGCACCCGCGTCTCCTCCCGACCCCGCACCTGGGGGCCTCGACCCACGAAGCGCAGCAGCGGGCCGGCCGGTTCATCGTGGGAGAGGTCCTCCACGCGCTTCGGGGCGAACCGTTACAATCTCTCGTGAATCCCGCCGCCGGAGGACCTCGATGACGCTCGACCCCGAGACCGCGACGTTCCTGATCGCCGGCCCCGTCCGGATCCACCCGCGGGTCCTGCGGGCGATGTCGACGCCGTCGCTCAACCACCGGGGGGAGTTCTTCCACGGTGTGGTCGCGGAGATCCGCGAGCTGCTCCCTGTCCTCTGGGGGACGCGGTCCGGCCGCTCGGTGATCCTGAGCGGCAGCGGCAGCGCCGGGCTCGAGGCGGCCTACTCCTCCCTCGTCCGGCGGGGCGAGCGCACACTGGTCCTCAAGAACGGGAACTTCGGGGACCGGGCCGACGAGATCGTCCGCCGGTACTGCGACCGCGTCACCACCCTCGAGGCGCCGTGGGGCCGTCCCATCCCGGTCGATGCGGCCATCGCCGAGCTCGAGAAGGGCGATGTACGCGCGGTCGCCGTCGTGCACAACGAGACGAGCGTCGGGCTCGCGAACCCCGTGGCGAAGCTGGCTCCCCACGTGAAGAAGGCGGGGGCATTGTTCCTCGTCGACGGGATCTCGGCCGTCGCGGGCATCCCCGTCCCCATCGACGAGTGGGGGATCGACGCCCTCGTCGCCGGCAGCCAGAAGGGGCTTGCCGCACCGGCCGGTCTCGCCATGGTCCACCTCTCCGACCGAGCGGTCTCCGAGCTGGGACCCGGGACGTTCTACCTCGACCTCAAGAAACACCTCGACAACCTCGAAAAGAACGACACGCCGTGGACGCCCGCTGTCCCGCTGTTCCTCGCGCTTCGCGAGGCGCTCCTCCTCCTGAAGGAAGAGGGGCTCGACCACCGCCTCGCGCACACCCACCTCCTCGCCGAGGCGACGCGGGCCGCCGTCGCCGCGATCGGCCTCGAACTGTTCCCCGACCCCGCCTATGCGAGCGATACCGTCACGGCGATCAAGAACCCGCCCGGCCTCGGCGACCCCGAGGTCCGAAAGGCGCTCGAGGAGAAGTACCACGTCCTGCTTCAAGGCGGGCAGGGCGCCCTCAAGGGGAAGATCTTCCGCATCGGCCACATGGGGATCGCCGACTGGCCCGACCTCCTCGTCACCTTCGCGGCCCTGGAGCGCATCCTCGCGAAGGCGGGCCGCCTATCCAGCCCCGCGGCGAGCCTTCGCGCGCTCGCCGAGCGGATGCCGTAGGCTTAGGCCTAGATATCCAGGATCACGCGGGCGCGGTGCCCGCGGGGGTCGAAGACGAGGCGGTGGAACGTCGCCGCCTTGACCTCGATCCGACGCGGATGCCGGGCCTCATCGAACGGCTCGCCCCACGCCGTCGCACTGAGCCGAGTGGGCGGAGAGCCCGCGAGCTGGACCCGGACCCGTCGGGCCAGGAACCCGTCCTCCTGCTCGAGGTCGAGGAGCTGGGTCAAGAAGGCGACCACGAGGCCGGTGGGGTCGCCCGCATCGGCGGAAAGCTCCCGGCGCTCGATCGGCCGAACGGTCCGAAGGTCGGTCATCTGGCTCGTGAGCGCCCGGGCCAGCCCATCGAAGAGCCCCGCCGCGGTCGGCGCACGGGCCCAGATGCCCACATCCGCGGTCGTGGGGAAACTCCCCCAGCGGATCGTTCGTCGCGGCGCGCGCAGGTCTGCTCCCTCCCGACGGCCGCGGGGGAAGCGACCCCAAGGGGCATAAGCGGTTGGCCCCTCGGCCGGGCTCCGATGCGGGCGACGCTCATCGTCCCCACGCTCAACGAGGCCGAGTCGATCGGCCACGTCCTGAAGTCGTTCCGCGCCGCCGCCGATGCGGCCAACCCGTCCCTCTTCCGGAGCGACCCGCTGGTCTGGGAGGTCATCGTCGTGGACGGAGCCTCGACGGACGGCACCGCGCAGATCGCGGAGGCGGCGGGAGCCCGGGTGATCGTCGAGAGCCGCAAGGGCTACGGACGCGCGTATCGGACCGGATTCGCTTCCGCTACGGGCGAGATCGTGGCGACGCTGGACGGCGACGCGACCTACCCTGTCGCCGCCGTGGGGGTCCTCGTTCGCAAGCTCCTCGATGAGCAGCTCGACTTCGTCTCGGGCGACCGGTTGAGCGAGCTCGACCCGAAGGCGATGACGACGGAGCATCGGCTCGGGAACTGGGTGCTCAACACCTTCCTGCGCATCGCCTACGCCCACTACCTGGTCGGGGTCACCGGGCGCATGATCCGGGACAGCCAGAGCGGCATGTGGGTGTTCCGGCGGTCGATCCTCTCGACGCTCAAGCTGAGCCAGGACGGGATGCCGCTCAGCGAGGAGATCAAGATCGAGGCGATCCTCCGGGGGTTCCGGTTCGCGGAGGTGCCGATCCACTACGCGGAACGGTGGGGCGCTCCGAAGCTTTCCAGCTGGCGCGACGGCCGGCAGAACCTGCTGTTCCTCTTCCGGAAGCGGTTCGAGGTGGCGCGGCTGAGGGCCCGCGGTGAGATCGCGAAGCCGCAGCCGGCCCCGCGGGCCTGACTCTCGCCGCGACTACGCCGTCTTGCCGGCGCGCTCGCGGGACTTCGGCCGGAGCCCCTTGTAGCCACAGCGGCGGCACTGCACGGCCCGCGGCGGGTTCCGAGCCGAGCAGTTCATGCAAATCCGCTTGTTGAGGAGCCGGTTCACGGCCTCGGGGAACGGCATGGACTCGCCCGCGCCACCTGTCGCCCTCTATAAAGGCTCTGGGACCCGTGGGCCTCCGGCGCCGCGAGGGGGGAGACGGAGATGACCTGGTCCGCCGAGGAAGCGCGGGCGGCGGTCGACCTCGCTCGGCGCGCGGTCGCCGCGCATCTCGGGCCGAACGCTCCGGCCGACCCGGCGGCCCCGTTCCGCGGAGCGCCGCTCCCTCCCGTGTTCGACGAACGGCTCGGGGTTTTCGTGACCTTGAAGCGGGCGAGCGATCACGCGCTGCGGGGGTGCATCGGCTATCCGCGTCCCCACGAGCCGCTGCGCTCGGCGATCCCGCGGGTCGCGGTGGCGTCGGCCGTGGAGGACCCCCGATTCCCCCCGGTGGCCGCTCCCGAGCTCTCCCGCCTCCTCGTGGAGATCTCCGTCCTGACGGCCCCGGTCCTCGTCCCCGGCCGGACGGCTTCCGAGCGCCGCGCGTCCATTGTCGTCGGCCGAGATGGGCTCATCATCGAAGGTCGCGGCGGGAGCGGTCTCTTGCTGCCGCAGGTCCCGGTCGAGCAGGGCTGGAGCGTCGACGAGTTCCTTGCCGGGATCTGCGAGAAGGCCGGGCTTTTCCCCGATGCGTGGATCGACCTCACCACCCGGCTCTACCGATTCGAGGCGGTCGTCTTCGGCGAGACGGCGCCGGCCGGCGCCGTGGCGTTCGTCCCGCTCAGCCCGACTTCTGGACCCGCGCCGTAAGGGTGCCGCCAGCGATCTCCCAGCGGCGCCACCCGTCGGAGTCAGAGCCGCCGGCCTCCACAAGGCTCAGGTCGTCGGCGAGGAGCTCGGCCGCGAGCCGGGGCCGTGCGGATTCGATCGCCGTTCGGAGCTCCCCGTCGGCAGCGAGCTCGACCCGGACCCGGTCAGTGAACGCGAGCCCGAGCTCCTTGCGGCGCAGCTGCAGCCGACGCAGCGTCTCCCGGATGAGTCCTTCCCGCAACAGTTCGGGCGTGGGCCGACGCGAGAGCGCCCAGCCGCTTCCATCCTCCTCCTTCCGGACGACCCAGTCGCTGTCGGGGTAGTGGGCGGCCTCGGCGGGGTCGACCCGTCGGAACTCGAGGAGGTTGAGCTCGTCGGTCAAGAGCTGGACTCCGGGCGCGCCCATCGATTCGAAGGGCATCGGCTCGGTGCGGAATCGGACCAGCGTCGAGAGCGGGATCCGGGACTTCACCTGAGCTCGCTGGCGGAGCTCGCGGCCGACCTCGACGCTCTCGCGGAGGTCGTGCATGGCGGATTCGAGGGGCTCGTCCCGGCGCTGGAGCGGCGCCGGCCAGCCGCCCAGATGAACGGACTCCGACGCCTCGTCGTACCCCAGGTCGTGGACCTCCTGGTGGAGGAACTCGGAGGTGAAGGGCGCGTACGGCGCGAGGACTCTCGCCAGCGTATCGAGCGTGAACGCGAGGGTTTGGTTCGCGTCAAAGCGGTCGAGGCTTCCGGCCTCCGACCAGAACCGGGGTCTGGACCGCCGCAGGTACCAGGTCGAGAGGTCGTCCACGAACTCCCGAAGGGCGACGGCCCCAGGGCGAGGGTCGTACGAGGCGAGGGAGTCCCCGACGGTCGCGATCAACCCGTCCAGCCGGGACAGCAGCCACCGGTCGAGGAGATGGGTCGACGTGGGCATGCCCCGGCCCGGGGTCAGCCGGTCGGCGCGCGCGTTCGAGAGATGGAACTGCGCGACGTTGAGGAGCGTCGTCACGGTTCGCCCGGCCGCGTGCCGGACGGTCGATTCGCCGACCCGCATCGGCTCGGTGAAGTCGCTCGCGAGGAACGCCCAGCGGACGGCGTCGCCGCCCTGCTCGCGCAGGAGCTGGAGCGGCTCGACCGCGTTTCCCTTCGACTTCGACATCTTCCGGCCCTGGTCGTCCAGGAGGAGGCCGTTCGTCACGCAGACCTTGTAGGCCGGCCGGTCGAAGAGCGCGGTCGCGAGCACGAGGAGCGTGTAGAACCAACCCCGCGTCTGGTCGAGGCCCTCGGCGATGTAGTCGAGCGGGAGCGCGGGCACGAAGGGGCCCGGCTCGAAGGGGTGGTGGTACTGAGCGAACGGGGCCGCGCCGCTGTCGTACCATCCGTCGATCGTGTACGGCTCCCGCACGCTGCGCGCGCCGCACTTCGAGCAGGGAAAGGTCAGCGGGTCGACACCGACCCGGTGCGGGTCGAACTCCGCGGGCAGCGACTCGCCGACGCGTTCCTTGAGCTCGGCCAGGCTCCCGATGCAGTTGAAGTGGCCGTTCGCGCACTGCCAGACGGGGAGCGGCGTCCCCCAGTAGCGGTTCCGGGACAGCGCCCAGTCCTTCGCCTCGGTGAGGAAGTTGCCGAACCGACCGTCGCGCAGGTGGCCGGGGATCCAGGTCACGGTCGCGTTGTTGGCGCGCAGCCGGTCGGAGAACCGGGACGTCCGGACGAACCAGGAGTCGATCGCCCGGTAGATGAGCGCGGTGTCGCATCGCCAGCAGAACGGGTAGACGTGGCGGAGCGTCTCGCGATGGACGAGGTCGTGCCGGTCGGCGAGGAGCTGAAGGAGGACCGCGTCGGCGTTCTTGAACGTCTGACCCTCGACGGGGGGAACCTCCGCCGTGAAGCGGCCGCGGCTGTCCAAGGGGTCGAAGAATCCGACCCCCTCGCGTTCCCCGACCCGCTGGTCGTCCGGGCCGAAGCTGGGGGCGATGTGGACGAACCCCGTGCCCTCCTTCGCCTCGACCATGTCGTCCAGCACGACCCGATAGCGACCGGCGCCGGGGCCGGCGAACGAGAACATCGGCTCGTACTCGAGGCCGAGGAGTTCCGCCCCCTTCCAGCGGCCCACGACCTCCGCCCCCGGCTGGAACCGGGGGAGCGCCGCCTCGGCGAGGAGGTACTCCACGTCCTCGGAGCGAACCGCGACGTAGTCGAGGTCCGCGCGGGCGGCCACCAGGAGGTTGGAGGGGAGCGTCCACGGCGTGGTCGTCCAGACCAGGAGGTAACGGGGCGGCCGGTCGGTCGGCCCCTTCACGCGGAACCGGACGGTGACGGACGGGTCCGTCGTTTCCTTGTACCCCTGGGCGACCTCGTGGGAGCTGAGCGGCGTCTCGCACCGCGGGCAGTAGGGGAGGCAGTAGTACCCCTTCTCGAGGAGGCCACGCTCAAAGAGCGTCTTCAGCGACCACCAGACGCTCTCGATGTACGACGGGGACATCGTCTCGTAGGCGTGCTCGTAGTCGAGCCAGTAGCCGAGCCGTCGGCTCATCTCCTCGAACAGGCTCACCGCGCTGCGGACGCTCGCCCGGCACTCGTCGCAGAACCGTGCGACGCCGAACGCCTCGATCTCCTTCTTCGACTTGAGGCCGTGCCGCTTCTCGATCTCGAGCTCCACGGGGAGGCCGTGGCAGTCCCAGCCGCCCATCGAGCTCACGATGGAGTGACCCGTCATCCGTCGGTAGCGGAGCTGGACATCCTTGAGGACGCGGCTCACGATGTGGCCCAGGTGGGGCGCACCGTTCGCCGTCATCGGGCCTTCCGTGAAACGGAAGATGGGGCCTCCCCGGACACCGGGAACCGCCTGCTGCGGAACCCCGGTCCGGACCCAGTAGTCGAGCACGCGGCGCTCGACCTCCGACAGGGTCGGCGCGGCGGATCCGCCCTCCTCCTCCGCCATGGCCCGCGCCGAGAAGGGCGAGGGAGATAAAGGGCGCCCGGCCCGGTCTAGCGGGTGATCCCGGCGGGCAGCGGTTCCCACGACCGGGGTCCGACGAAGGCGCTTCGGTGCTGTCGGACGACCTCCCCGTCGAGCCGCGTCACGTGGGCGCCGGGTCCGAGCCGGATCCGGTCCGCCCGCAGGTACTCGCAATCGACCCATGCGATCTCGACCTCCGTCGCCTCGATGCGGTCGATGATGAGCGGCGCCGGAATCCGAAACGGCAACGCCCCCGAGACGATGCGAACGTGCTGGGAGCGGAGGGTCCCGACGCGGGAGAGCCGCCGGACCCGCCCCTTCACGATCGGAGCATCCACGTTGCCGAGGACCGAAAGTAGTCCGTCGAACTCGAGGCTTCGCGCGGTGAGATTCCCGGCGACCTCGAGGCTTCCCCGGACATGCGCGTTCCCGTCGAGCGAGACCGGGCCCATCGACCGGAAGTTGCCCACGACCGTGAGGTCGCCTCCGGAGAACCCGGCGCCCAGCGTCGAACTTCCGCGCAAGGTCGCGTCGCTTCGGGCGACGACCGCCTGTGCGACCTCGAACTCCCCGTGGGTGGCCAGGTGGTCGACACTGACCCGGCCGGAGAGGCTCGAGACGCCGCGGAACTCCGCGGAGAGCGCGTCGACGTCCCCCAGCACCTTGACCGCGCGCGCAGACCAGTAGTGCTGCACCCGGATCGAATCCCGCCGCGCCGCGGTCGTATCCCGGAGATCGCCGGTCAGCGGGGGGGCCGAGGGGGTCGCGGTACCGCCCGACGCCACCAGCCGCTCCTACCTCGGGGCGACGGGGGGGATGTGCAGCCGGCGGTGCTGCTGCATGATGCAGAGGTTCTGGACCACGGGAATGCCGTGGCCCTCGGCTTCGGCAGCGGCCGGCGCGTTCTCGACACCGAGCTGCATCCAGACGGCTCCGACCCCCCGCGCGAGCCCCTCCTGCACGACCGGGGGTACCTGGTCGCTGCGTCGGAAGATGTCGAGGATGTCGATCCGGACGTCCATCGGGATCTCGCGCACGCTGGGGTAGACCCGCTCGCCCAGGACCTCGGACAGCATGGGGTTCACCGGGACGACCCGGTATCCCACGGACTGGAGGTACCGGGCGACCTCGTTCGAGTCGCGGTCGGGCTTGTCCGAGAGACCCACGACGGCGATGGTCCGTGCGGTCGTCAGAAGCTGACGAAGAGCGGCGTCGTCCAAGCTCACGGACCTCCGATTCCGGCGCGGCTCAAGAGGGTGACGCCTCTCACGGGGGGCCGAACGGAGGCGGCGGCGCAGGTGGGGGTGCCGGAGGTGCGATCGGTTCCCCGCCAGGCGGCCCGGGAAAGGGGGCAGGTCCGGCCCACGCCCCGGGCGGGTAGCGCCAGGGCCC
>DASQHP010000047.1:0-2711 GCA_035632035.1 Thermoplasmata archaeon
GCCCACTCGACTGCGGGATCGGGGTGAACTGGATGCAGGGCGTTTGGAAGATGTTCGTGAACGCGAGCAGGAGGACGACGGCGACGATGATAGCGGCGGGGATGCCCAGCAGAAGCGCTCGGCGCATCCGGTTCGGGCGGCCCGAGGGGGGCTTCTTTCCCTTCCGTACGAGTTCCCGGTCGCGCCGGCGTCGGGCACGCCGTTGCTCAGGAGAGAGGTCTTCGACGGGGGCTTCCTCCGTCTCCCGGAACCGGCGCTTGGCCACGCGCGCCCGAACATCGAACCCCCGATAAACCCTCCCTCGATGGCGCGCGTGCCGCCGCTTAATTAACGAGGGTGGTTCCCCGCCGCCGTGGAGACGGTCGACGCGCTCGTCGTCGGCGCGGGGCCGGCGGGCTCGACGACGGCGTTCGAGCTCGCGAGCCGGGGCCACGATGTCCTCGTCATCGAGGAGCACGGTCGGGTCGGCTACCCGGTCCAATGCGCCGGACTCGTCTCCCAGCGCGTCCTCGACCTGGCCGGCGGCCGGGGGTTCGTCCGGCGTCCCGTCCACGGCGCCACGGTGCTAAGTCCCGGGCTGAACTCCCTCTCATTCCGAGCCTCCGATCCTCGAGCGTTCGTCATCGATCGAGCCGGCCTCGACATCCATCTCGCCGACCGGGCCGCTCGTGCCGGAGCCCGATATGCCACGGGGACGAAGTTCGACCGGCTGGGCGAATACGGGCCGGATGGTGTCGAGGTTCGGCTACGGGATGGCGGCGACCACGAGCGCACGCTCCGTGCCCGGGTCGTGGTCGGCGCCGATGGAGTGGCGAGCGCGGTGGCGCGGGCGTTCCGACTTCGCCGGCCCGTGGAGATCCTGCCGGCGTTCGAGGCCGAATTCCCCATGGGGACCACCGACCCCGATGTGGTGGACGTGTATCTCGGCCAGCAGATCTCTCCGGGGCTCTTCGGATGGTCGATCCCCGATGGATCGGGTGGGTCACGCGTCGGGGTGGCGGTCGAGCCATCGGCGACGTCGGCCCGGGCCTACTTCGACCGGCTCGTCTCGCAGGTCGAACGGCGAACGGGCACGAGTCTCCGGAACGCCACGAGCTACCTGGTGTCCGGGATCCCCATCGGATCGCTCCCACACACCAGTGGTGACCGAGTGGTCCTGGTCGGGGACGCCGCCGCCCAGGTGAAGCCCCTCTCGGGCGGCGGCATCTTCACGGGCATGCGCTGCGCCCAGATCGCCGCGGCGGTTGTGAGCGAGTGCCTCGCGGCGGGGGATCTGTCGGGTCACCGTCTGGCGGCGTACGACCGCGCCTGGCGCAGTGAGCTGGGGGACGAGTTCCAGCAGGCCCTCCGATTGCGTCGGATCTTCCTGCGCCTCTCGGATGCCGACCTCGAGAGGATCGTCGAAGCGCTCAAGGCCTCGGGGATGCGCGAATCGATCGTGGCGTTCGGGGACATCGACTTTCCCTCCCACGTCGCCGGCCAACTACTCCGGCAGTCCCCGTCTCTGCTTCGACTGGTTCCCAAGGCATTGGGTGCGCTCGCGGGGAGCGGGGGTCAGCGGGCGCCCGACCTCGACCCGGGCCCCCGTCGGGACGCATAGTATCCGCCGACGGCCGCGAGCGCGAGGGCCCCGCCCAGCAGCACGTACAGCGCGATGGGGATCGGGTTCGTCTGGACGGAAAGGGCGGTCTCGGGCAGAACTCCCGAAACCCCGAGGCGGCTCACGTTCAGGGTCGATCCTCCTCCTGGGGACACGGTCGCGTTCGTCCATTCGGAGTAGCTGAAGTACCCCCGGGATTCCAGCAGGTACGTCGTTCCGTTGAGGACGAAATCCAGCGCGGTCCGGACCGCGTAGTCCCCCGGACTGGCTCCCGATGGTACGTCGATCGAGAGTTGGATCGGCACCGACTCGCCCGGTGACAGGGATGGCGCGTCGACCCAGTCGACGGCGCCGGGCCCGGTGGGAGCAACGAACGTCGGCGCGGAGCCCGCGGGCATCGGTCCCGTATCGTTCCCTGGGAAACCGTTGAACGCGTAGAACTGGAAGCTCACATTGACGGAAGTGAGAGGCCCCGAGAGCGGGTTCGCGAGACTCCCCGTCAGCGACACCGAGCTTCCCGGCGACGTGACGGGCAGGTCGAGCCCGGTGAGGAACTCGATGAACTGGCCGGGGGGTAGGACCGGAAAGCTCGCGGCCGCCGGCGACGGGGTCGCCATCGAGACCAGGAAAAGTCCGACTGCCGACGCCGCGACCGCTCGGAGCCACCGAGCGTTCCGGCGCCGCCGCGGGCTAGTCATCCTCCGGTCGACCGTAGGTGCCCGACTCGGCGAGAGCGATCAACCGTTCGATCCGCCGTCGTGTCTCGATGGAACCGCGGCGGCCCGGCGAGCCGAGGAATGAGTTGACTCCCACGCGGGACGCCGCCGACGTACGGGTGGACGCCTTGAACAGCGCCCGCGCGAGGGCCAATGGTCGCCGCGTTTGGGAGACAGCGTCGTCGTCAGCGCGGTACTCCTCCCGCCGCGTCAGCGAGCTCGCAAACAGTGCGAAGAGCGGGTCCCACCGCATCATCCGGGCCAGCGTGCGGAAGAACGTGAGGTAACGAGCGTCCAAGTCGCGGACGTGACCCAACTCGTGGGCCACGACCGCCTCGACCTCCACGGAGGTGAGCGCGTCCAGAAGCCCGTCGGACAGGACGATCACTTCGTGT
>DASQHP010000048.1:0-4485 GCA_035632035.1 Thermoplasmata archaeon
GGGCCTGTGAGCCAGGGCGCCCGTGACTCGCTCGCCGCGGTTCGCGAGGAGATCGTGGGCTGTCGACGCTGCGAGCGTCTGGTGCGTTTTCGAGAACGCGTCGCCCGAGAGAAGAAGCGGGAGTTCCGCGAGGAGGAGTACTGGGGCCGCCCCGTTCCGGGATTCGGGGACCCGGCCGCTCGGCTCGCCGTCGTGGGCCTCGCCCCTGCCGCGCATGGCGCGAACCGGACCGGACGCGTGTTCACCGGCGATCGTTCCGCGAGTTTCCTGGTGGAGGCGTTCCATGCGACGGGGTTCGCGAGCCAGCCCACGTCCACCCGACGTTCGGATGGGCTTCGGTACACGGACCTCTACCTTACCGCCGCGGTGCGCTGTGTCCCGCCCGACAATCGCCCCCGGCCCGAAGAGTGGGGCGCCTGTCGGCCGTATCTCATCCGGGAGCTGCGCTTGCTCACGAACGCGCGCAGCTACCTCGCCCTAGGGGGCTTTGCCTGGGAGTCGACGCTGGACGCCGCGGCGCTGGTTCATGACGTCCCGAGGCCCAAGGTGCCGTTCGCCCACGGTGCGTGCGCCGCCTTGGGACCCGGTCGTCCACTGGTCTGGGCATCGTACCATCCCAGCCCCCAGAACACCAACACCGGGCGGCTGACTCGAACGATGCTGGTGGACCTCATCGAGCGGATCCGGGGCTCCTGGACGGACCGGCCGTCCAGCCAACGTTAACCTCCCAGCGCCGTGCGAGCGCCGTGGTTGATTTCGAACTCCTGGAACGGGATGGGCTCGCCCGTCTCGGGCGGTTCACCACGCCTCACGGACGGGTCGAGACGCCCACGCTCCTGCCCGTCGTCCATCCCGATCCGAGCCGCCAGCCCATTCCGGCCCGCGACCTCCGGGAGAAGTTCGGCCTCGGCGCGGTGATCACCTCTTCGTACATCACCTGGAGAACACCGACTCTCCGCGAAACGGCGGAGGCGTCCGGCATCCATGGTCTCCTCCAATTCGACGGCCCCGTCATGACCGACTCGGGGGCGTTCCAGCAGCACGCCTACGGCCAGGTGGAAGTCGGGCCTGAGGAGATCCTGAACTTCCAACGTCGGATCGGGAGCGACATCGCGACGGTCCTGGACGTCTTCGTCGAGCCCGAGTCGAGCCGGGAGGTGGCCGAGGCCGGGGTGCGGACGACGCTCGAGCGGGCCCGGGCCGCCCGCGAGTTGACCCATGGGCTCCTCGCCGTGCCGGTGCAGGGCGGCTTGTTTCCCGATCTCCGTCGCACGGCCGCGGAGGAAGCGTCCAGCTTGGGCGATGTGCTGGCCGTGGGCGGGGTCGTTCCGCTGCTCGAGCAGTACCGGTTCGCAGCCCTCGCGAACCTCCTGGTCGGGGCGCGCCCGGGCCTCGACCCCGGACGCGTCGTCCACCTGTTCGGCACCGGTCATCCGGCGTCGTTCGCGTTCGCTGCGCTGTTCGGAGTCGACCTGTTCGACTCCTCGTCGTACCACAAGTTCGCCCGACGCGGTGGGCTCCTCTTCCCGGACGGGACCGTCGCCATCGACTCCCTGCGCGAGCCGATCTGCAACTGTCGGCTGTGCGCCCGCCTCCCGCTGACGGAGGCGGCCCACCTCCCAGCGCCTGAACGCGAGCGAGCGATCGCCGAGCACAACCTCCTGGTATGCGCCACGGAGATCGGCCGGGTGCGCCAGGCGATCCGCGACGGTACGCTCTGGGAGCTGGCCGAGAGGCGCGCGACGGCCCACCCGGGGCTCTTGGCCGGGCTGCGCGCGGCGGTCCGAGGCGCCCGCGTCTTCCTTCCGACGGAGCCCGACGCCCGTCGGTCGTTCCGCGTAGTGGGCGCCACGAGCGGCCTTCGGCCGGCCGTGATCCGCTTCCTCGCGCGTCTCTCCCAGTGGAAGGCAGGAAAGGGAGAGTTCCGTCCCCTCGGCTGGCGGCCGCTCGTCCCTTCGACGCTTCGAACGCTTCCGACCCGGACCCGGGACGGGACCATGATCTGGTACGAGGTCCCGAGCCCGTTCGGAGGCGTCCCGCTGGAGCTCACGGAACTCTACCCCGTCGGGTGCGCGGTCGCCATGGAGGAGTTCGACGAGTCGGAGCCACTCCGGGGTCCGCCCGACCTCACGGGGCTCGATGTCGCGGCGGAAGGGGACTGGCTCGAGGAGTGGACTCGCCGTCACCGGGCCGGCGTCTTCGAGTGGCTGTACGGAGCTGAGCCCGCGGCTCGGCTCGGTTCGATGCCGTTCAGTACCGAACGCTCCCGCAAGACCGGACGGGTCCGTTCGCTCGACGCGGGCGACGGTCGGGCCTTCATCATCGACCCGTCGGGCCTCCCTCGCCCCACCTTCCGCGGAGGGGAGCTCCTGCGCACAGTCCTTCCGTTTCCCCAGGCCCGCATCATCGTCCACCCGGACGCCGTCGGATTCGTCCGGGAGGGTCGGAGCCTCTTCTCGAAGTTCGTGGAGGGGGGTGACAGCTCGCTGGTCCCCGGAGGGAGTGCCCTCCTCGTCGACCGGGACGACCGTCTCCTCGCCGTGGGGCGGCTGCTCTTGGCGCCATCCGAGATGGGCCACCTCGAGCGAGGCGTCGCCGTACGGGTGACCGCCCATCGGCGGTCCCCGGAGCCTTCGGAGGATCTCGAGCGGGAGCTCGCCGAAGGGCCTGCCGGGGTCCGGGGCCGGGACGCGCCGCTCGACCGGTGAGCTTTAATCGGGCGCGTCCGCTTGCGACGTGGGATCCGGGCCATCATGCGAACGTTCCTACTGCTGCAGCTCGACAGCGAGGGGGCCACCTACGGCGAAGTCGCCGAGCTCCTCGAGGACCTGGGGTTCCGACCCCAGCAGGGTGGGTACGATTTCGTCTACGACTGGTCCCGGGCGGCCACGGTCCGCGAGTCGCTCGAGTTTGCGGACCGGATCCAGGCCGCGCTCAAGGGCTCCAAGGTCGGCTTCCGGATCGAGTCGACAGAGGAGTGAACCGGCGTCCGCGCGGCCGCCACTCGTCGATCGGGGAGGGCCCTTGGTGATCTTGGGGATCGAATCGACGGCCCACACGGCCTCCGTCGGGATCGTCGACGAGACCGCCCGCGTCCTCGGGCTGGCCTCCGACATGTATCGGCCGGCCGCGGGCGGAATCCACCCCCGCGAGGCGGCGAACCACCACGTCGAGGTTCTGCCCGGGCTCGTCGAGCGGGCGCTTCAGGAGTCGAAGCTCCGGCCCAGGGAGCTGGACGCCATCGCCTTCGCCCAAGGTCCGGGCCTCGGACCCTGTCTGCGCGCGGGAGCGACGGTCGCACGGACGCTGGCGCTCGCATGGGGGAAGCCGCTCGTCCCTGTGAACCATTGTGTCGCCCACGTCGAGATCGCCCGCGTGCTGAGCGGCCTCGATGACCCGATGCTGCTCTACGCGAGCGGCGGGAACACCCAGGTGATCGCCCACGGCTCGGGGCGCTACCGGGTCCTGGGGGAAACGCTCGACGTCGGGATCGGGAACTTCCTGGATAAGCTGTGGATCTCCATGGGGGGGACGTTCCCCGGGGGACCCGCTCTCGAGGCGGAAGCGAGGACGAGCGAGACGCTGGTCCCGCTCCCCTACTCCGTCCACGGCATGGACGTCGCGTTCTCGGGGATGCTCACGGCCACGCTCGCCCACCGGGCCCGGGGCGTGCCCCGAGCCGACCTCGCGTACTCCGTCGAGGTCACCGCCTACAGCATGCTCACCGAGATCACGGAACGCGCCCTGGCCCATCGGCGTCGCGAGAGCGTCGTGCTCGGGGGCGGAGTGGCCTGCAACGAACGGCTCCGCGGGATGGTCCGCTCGATGGTCGAGGGGCGTGGCGGGACCGCGTTCGCTCCCCCGAAGTCCTTGTGCGTCGACAATGGGGCGATGATCGCCTGGACCGGCCACCTGGCGCATCGCGCCGGGATGGACGTGCCGGTCGACCGCTCCCAGGTCGAACCGAGACAGCGGACGGACCTCGTGGACGCCCCGTGGCGGGGACGGGTCGATGAGCCCGTCAGGGGCTGAGGCCCCGCATCGACAGCCAATGGAGCGCCGCGAACTCGGCGTGCGCCTGGTCGGTGGACGCCGCGGCCGAGTCTCCGACCTTCTGGAGCGGACCCCCGAGCGAGACCAGGTAGGTCATGGCGGGCGGGGGCGCCGAGTCGAGGAGCGCGGGGTGGAGCCCAGCACCGCGCACGGCGGGCGTGATCGAGACGTACTCGAGGAGGACCACATGGCCGGTACCGTACACCTCCCCGATACAGGTGGGATAGGGATTCGACTCGTAGTCGAGCGTGTTGAGCTCGAGGGATGGCCCCGCGGTCGAGGGGGACCCATCCACGAACAACTCCACCTTGTGGGTGGCGTCGGCGGTGAATCCGAGCAGCTCGTTCGACTGATAGACGATCGGCTGGTTGGGATGGCTCGTGTTCACGAAGACGCCCGTGAACGACTGTTGCCAGACGTAGAAGAACGTGG
>DASQHP010000049.1:0-2642 GCA_035632035.1 Thermoplasmata archaeon
CACCGATGAGGCTCAGCAGCGAGAGGATCAGGATGCCGACCCCCGAAATGACGTGGAAGTCGGGATTAACGAACATCCAATGGCGAGGATGATGATCAGGAATCCGAAGATCGCCCCGAGGGCGCCCAGTCCCGCGATGACCCCGCCGCCCCCGAATCCCAGCGCCCCGAGGGCGCTGCCCGCGGCCGCGAGAACGGCCCCGGCGGCCAAGATGAGGACGCCACCGATCAGCGAGAGGACGAAAGCCCCCAGAGGTCGATCGAGTTCGTCCGACATCGTGGCATCCCGACGGCGCTCGAATCCCGGCGCGGGGCGGGCCATCCTGCCGGACTGTATTGACCTATTTCAAGGAATACGGCGGCCACGCCCCGGCGGGCCCGCGACCGGCTCTCCCCGTGACCAGTTCAGGGCCGGGCGCGCTCGATGAAGCGATACGCCAAGCGACCGGCGCCGTCCAGAACCAGATAGTGGACCCACCCCGCGCCGTCACGAGGGTCGTGCTTGAGGATCGGCAAGCCCCGGGCATTCGCGACCAGGGTGAGGTCGTTCAGCGACGACATTTCGATCTCCTGGCCGCCGGCGTGGCGGAAGGTCTGCAGAATCCCGTCAAACCCCTCGGCGGTCTCGGCGTACGAAGCACCCTTCGGTTTCTCGCGCTTGACCACGGCCATTCCGCCCTGAGTAGGTCCTTTGGATTATGAAGCCCTTCGCACCGCCAGTCGGGAAGCGGACCGGTGGTCGGACACCGGTCGACCACCCGGCTGAGGACTCGGGGTCGGGTCGGCCAGGGGGCGAGCCCCCCGGCGCGGAGCCCTCTAGGATTTGCCCTCGCTCGCCGCCCTATCCGGCTTCTTGCTCGGAAGATCACCGGTAGCACCGGGGGGCGGCGGGGTCGGTGGAGGGGGAGGGGAGGCGCCGGGCTCACGAAGTCCCTGGACGGCTCCGCGGACCGCACCCTTCCCGACGGCGACCGCCTTCTTCGCCATCGGCTTCGCTTCCTGGACCACGCGGGTCGCGATCCGCTTCACTTCGTGGGCCGCGTCCCGCACGGCCGCTTCGACCTCTTTCTCCACAGGGTGCGGAAGCGCGCGCTGACAGCTGGAGCATCGGGTTGCCGTTTCGGGGTTTGACGCCCCGCAGGCTGGACAGAACATGGTCGCCTCGCGAGAGTACACGCCGCAGACGGATTTACCGCCACCCCTCTGGCCTACGCGGGCGACCGGAGCGGAACCGAGACCGATATCCCATGCTGCGCCTACGTCGGCCGATGTTCGACTTCCCGGGCCCCCAGGTGCCCGAGCCGCCGACCGGGCGCACCCGTCACCCGTACTTCATGCACGATATGATCCGACGACAATCCGTGGCCGCCCAGGCGACGTTTCGGGCCACGGTGGAGCAGCTTGCCAACGAGCCGTTCGCGCCGCCCGGCCGACTGCTTTACGTGGGTCAAGGCACCTCGTTCCATGCCGCGTGGGCGGCGCAGCGGTCCGCGGAACCGGTCCTCGCCGCCAGTCTCCCGAGAGCGTTCTCGTCCTTTGACGTGGTGACCGCCGATCACCCCGTGGGCGAGGGCGTCACGGCCGTCGTCTTCTCCGCATCGGGAGACACCGCCCTGACGATCGCTGCGCAGCGAAGATTGCGGAAGGAGGGAGCGCGGGTGTTGCTCATCACGGCAAGCCCCCAGGGTCGTTCGCGGGAGGAAGCCGACGCGATCGTGACAACGCAGTACGCGGACGAAACCTCGTGGGCTCACACGGTCAGTTTCACGGCGGGCCTGGTCGCGGCCGGGGCGCTTCTCGACCACTGGGCCGGTCGAAAGCCGGAGCCGGGGGAAGAGGAGCTGGTCGGAGAGGTCGTCAACGCCGCCCTCGCCAGCGAGAACACGATGCTCGACCTGGTCGAGGCGTTCGCCACCAAGGACAACCTCCTCCTGCTGGGTTCCGGGGACTGCGCACCCGCGGCCCGGGAAGGGGCGCTCAAGCTTCGGGAGGCAGCGGGCCGATTCTGCGCCACGGCCGGCGTGGAGGAGTTCCTGCACGGCGTGCTCCCGTCCGTCGGCCCCCGATCCGGAGTGATCGCCCTCAGCCGGAGCCCGACCGAGAGGACCCGGGCCGCCCACGGGCTCGCGGCGGCGGCCCAGGTCGGTGCATCCACTCTTCTGTTGGATGCGAGCGGAGGACCTCCGGGCGAGCGGGTCGTATCGGTTCCGGTGGCCCCCCGTCCGCCGCCGGCGGCGCTGCTGGTCATCCCGCTCCAGTTGCTCGCGTACTGGATGGCTACCTCGGAAGGACGGAACCCCGACGTGATGGGACTGGACGACCCGCGGTACCTGGCGGCACGCAGCTCGTTTGGGATCTGAGACAGCCACAGGGCGGCGGTGCCTCCGAGCCGTCCCACCCCGTCCGCCAGCATGGCGGTCGCGGATGCCCAGAGCCGCTTCCGATCCATTCGGAGGTCCGGCGCCCGGGTCCGCCCCGAGCCACCGTCCGGTGTTGTCGGCCCCTGGCCGGCCCGCCGGGGTCAAATCCGTCGGGTCGGACAATCCCCGAGGACGATCAGGCGGACGTCGCGACCGGATACCTCAGTATGGTGCGCAGACGGGCCTCGGGCACGCGGCGCGGGTCCGACATGTAGATCTCGTG
>DASQHP010000050.1:0-3592 GCA_035632035.1 Thermoplasmata archaeon
CGAGAAGGCCGCGCACTACAACCGGCTCGCGGGCGAGCTCGCGGCGCGGGCGATGGCGACCCCGACGGCCCGGCTCCACCTCGAGCGCGCGCTGGAGTGCCAGCGCCGCCTCACGCCGAGAGACCCCGTGGCGGAGCTCGACCTCACCCTCGACCTCGCCGTGCAGCTCGACCGGCTGGGCGAGCTGGTGGAGGCCGAGACGCTCTTGAGGCGAGCCCAGGAGGAGTTCGCGCACCGCGACGGGGTCCCGTCCGCGCAGCGCGCGCTGCTCACCGTCTATCTCGCGCGGATCATCGTGAACGAAGGCCAGTGGGAGGAGGCGGAACGGCTCACGTCCAACCTCCTATCTAGCCCGAACCCTCCGACCCAGCCGCTCACGCTCATGGCCCTTCACCGGTTGCGCGGCGAGATGTTCTACTTCCTCGGCCGGTACGACGAGTCCCTTCGGCATCACGACGCCGCGCTCGAGATCGCGCGTGCCCAGCGCAACGAGCGCGAGATCGCGCGGGAGATGGTCCGTCGGGCGAACGTCCTCGGGATGACGCCGGGCCGCTTGGACGAGGCGATCGAGGCGTACCACATCGCGAGCCGCGCGCTGATCGACCAGGGGGACAAGGGTGAAGCGTCCAACGCGCTCCTCTACCTCGGGGTGGTCCTGGCCCAGCACAGCCGGCTCGCGGAATCCCTCACACAACTTCGGGCGGCGGCCCGGTTCGCGGAAGAAGCGCACGAGCCGCGCCGCCTCGGCTGGGCGCTGTTCAACGCGGCCGACATCGACCGCGAGATGGGCGAGCTCGCCCGCGCCCGGGACGAGAACCGACAGTCCCGGGAGATCCTGAAGCGGGTGGGGGACCGGTTCGGCCTCCTGCAGACGCACATCGTCGAGGGGAAGATCCTTCTCGCGTCCAACGACCTGGCGGCCGCGGAGGTGGAGCTCCTGGAGGCGTACCGGCTCGTCCGCGAGCTTCGGACGCCGGCCGACGAGATGGAGGTCATCCTCCGGCGGGCCGAGCTCGCCGAGCGTCGCGGCGACGTGGCCCAGGCGCGGCGCCGACTCACGGAGATCCCCAGGTCGCGGGTCGAGCGGCAGCGACCGGACCTTCTCGCCGACCTGGACCGGCTTTCGGCCCGGCTCGGCGCGGACACGGAGGCGAGTGGCGAGTCGGGCCGGTCGCGCTGAAGGTCCCCCGCTCCCGGCGGACCTGGACGTCCAGCTGCGACGGGCGCTCTCGGAAGACCGCGTCGCCCGGGACCGAACGAGCCGCGCCGTCATCCCCGCGCGCTGCCGGGGCGTTGCCCGCTTCGTCGCCCAGTCGAACGGGACCCTCTCGGGCAGCCGGGTCGCGATGCGGCTCGCGCGGCTCACGGGGCTCCTCGTCTCCCGCCGGCTTCACGACGGGAGCCCGGTCCGACCGGGCTTGGTCGTGCTCGAACTTCGGGGGAATCTCCGCGCGATTCTTGGGGTCGAGCGGACGATCCTCAACTACCTCATGCATCTCTCGGGGGTCGCCACCGCCACGCGGGCGGCGGTCCGCGCCGCCGGGGGAAAGGTGGACGTCCTCGCGACCCGCAAGACGCTCCCCGGCCTCCGCGACTTGGAGAAGGCGGCGGTGGTCCACGGGGGGGGCCGGCCCCATCGTCGGGACCTCTCGGACGCGATGCTCCTCAAACGACCGCATCTCAAGGCCGTGGGCCTCGGGCCCGCGGTACGGCGCGCGATCCGCGGGGCTGGCGACCGGATCCCCGTCGAGGTGGAGGTTCGAACGCTCGCCGAGGCGCGTGAGGCGCTGGACGCGGGGGCGCGGCGCCTGCTCCTCGACAATGTGGGACCGCTCGGGGCAGGTCGGATCGTGTCGGGCCTCGTCCGCGCGGGGCGGCGACGCGGGGTCGTGATCGAGGCCTCGGGAGGGATCACTCCGGCCAACGTCGGCGCCTACCGGAGGAGCGGCGTGGACGCCGTCAGCCTGGGAAGCCTAACCCACTCCGCCCCGGCGCTGCCGTTCCACCTGCTTCTGGATTGAACGGAGTGCGAGCCCCCGCGCGCGTTAGCGTCGCGTTAAGTGCCCTCGGGACCTGATTTGTAGGAAGGAACGTCGATGTCGCTCGAGGCGGAGGTGCGGCGGCTCAAGGATGAGCGCGACGCCGTCCTCCTTGCCCACAATTACCAGCTTCCCGAGGTCCAGGACATCGCCGACTTCGTCGGCGATTCGCTCTACCTGTCGCGGAAGGCGATGGAGACCGACCGCTCGGTGATCTGCTTCGCGGGCGTCCGATTCATGGCCGAGACCGCGAAGATCCTCAATCCGACGAAGACCGTGCTCCTGCCGGACCTCAATGCCGGCTGCGGCCTTGCCGATTCGATCACGGCGGACCAGCTTCGCAGCTGGAAGGCCGAACATCCCGGGGCCGTCGTGGTGGCCTACATCAACACTTCCGCCGAGGTGAAGGCGGAGGCCGACTACTGCTGCACCAGTTCCAACGCGACCAAGATCGTGAGCCAGGTGCCCGCCGGGAAGGAGATCCTGTTCCTCCCCGACATGTTCCTCGGTGAGTACGTCCGCAAGAAGACCGGCCGGGCGATGCATTTGTGGGTCGGCGATTGCCCGGTCCACGCGAAACTGCGGCCGGAAGACCTCGCGGCCGCACGGGCTCAGCATCCCGGCGCCGAGGTGATCGCGCACCCCGAGTGCGGCTGCTCGACCGCGGCGCTGCCGCACGTCGACCGGATCCTCTCGACCGACGGCATGGTCCGGTTCGCCGAGGAGACGAAGGCGCCGACCGTCATCGTCGCGACGGAGGTGGGGATCCTCCATCGGATGCGGCACCTCAATCCCACGACGCAGTTCCTGCCGCTCAGCGAGGGGGCGATCTGCCCGTACATGAAGCAGATCGACCTCGAGGACATCCGTGCCTCGCTCGACCGGCGCCAGTTCGTGATCGACGTCCCCGACGCCACGGCGGCCAAGGCCCGGCTCGCGCTGGAGCGGATGGTCGCGACCTGACCGATGGTCGATCTTCAGAACTTCGGGAGAAGTGGCGCCAAGCCGCTCACATAGTAGCCGTAGGCGGCGACGAGCAGCAGCACCGCCGAGAGGAAGACGAGGCCGATGGCGGGCCAGGACGGCTTCGTGGTCAGGTAGAACCCGATCGAGAACGGGTTGAGGCGGGTCGAGATGAACGAGAGACCCGTCCAAAGAAGGAACGCCCCCAGCAGCGCCGGTACGACGATCGTGTAGGCACCCAGCAGGAGCCCCACGAAGAGGAAGGCGACCGTGAACGGCATCGCCGCGTTGGAGCGACGCGGCGGCTCGCCGCGCTCGTGTTCCCGTTCATTCCGGCGCATGCTCCGGTCTCCCCGAAGGGTCGTACAATAACCAATCGCTCGAGGCGAAACCGGTCGGGGCGCTCGCGGGCCACCGAAGGTAGATAGTACGGCTTCGCCGTCCAGAAAACCCCGGGTGTCCTCGAGGATGCGTCCACGCCTCCATCTCGCCGAGCTGCCGCTGGGCCCGGCCGAGATCGCGGGCCTCGTGCTGGTGGTCCTGGCGGCGCTGATCCTGGCCGGCGGAACCGCGACGCTCTCGGGAGCGGG
>DASQHP010000051.1:0-3118 GCA_035632035.1 Thermoplasmata archaeon
TTCGACGCGACCAGCGTCACGACCGCGTGAGGGACGTGCACCCGGGCGAGCAGGTCGTCGATGGCCGCGCGATGGTAGAAGTTCCCGTCCACGATGACGGGAATGTCCTGACGGAGGTGCGGCCCGGCCTCCTCGAGCGCGAAGTCGTTCGCGCGCAGGAAGCTTCCCACGGAGATGTAGCCGTCTTCCCACTCCTCGAGGTTGTGACGTTCGAGGATCTGGTCGATCGAGACCACCCGGGCGTGGAGAAGTTTCGCGAGCGCTTCCGAGACCGTGGTCTTGCCGACGCCCAGGGGCCCGCGAACGATGAGGCAGAATCTCATGGAGGGCGGGTCGTAGGTGCAAGGCCAGTTACACCCATCGGTCGACCTACTTCCCGGGACGGGAGGGCGGGACCGTTCTCGGCGGAGGCCGCGAACCTCGACGGGACCGAGTGCGAATCCAGAACAGCGCCCCTACCCCCACGGCGATCGCGACACCTGTGCCGGCGCTCCACAGGAGCCAGCTTGGAACGCCGTGCACTCCCGTGGACTCCGTCGGGGGCTGGATGGAAGGGGGCGTGCAGTTAGCCGGCGCGACGAATTCGGCGATGGCGAGGTACGAGTCGTTGGCCGCACTGCGAACGAGAGCCTGGATGGTGTAGTTTCCGGGGCCTCCCACGGATTCGGTGACCGTGGAGTTCCCCCCGAAGATCCCTCCGCTGTTGAAGCTCCAGTCGAATGTGTACGGAGCGGTCCCGCCTTCGACCGTAGTCGTGAACGTGTACGGGATCGGATAGGTAGGGCAGGGGCCGCCAGGCTGGGAAACGCTAACGGCCGCTTCCATGGGAGCGGCCACGACCACGTACACCGACGTGGACGCCCCGACGCCCAACATGTCCGTGGCGGTCACTGTAACGAGAAAGGCCCCCGGACCTTGGAAGGTGTGGGTAGTGGCGAACCCGCCGGAGGGAGCACTCCCATCGGAGAAGCCCCATGTCACTGAGTACGGGGGCACCCCATTCTCGACTTGGGCAACGAATCCCACGGTGAGCGGTGCGTCTCCCCCCGATGCAGTCTCGGTCATCGAGATGGACAGAGTCGGATTGACCTGAATCACGTCCATGGCGGTGCCGAGGCCTCCGAGGCTGTCGTAGGCCCACACCTGAACGGCGTACCGACCCGGAGCGCTGAAGATGTGGAGGAACCACGACTGGGTGGCCCCCGATGACGCGTTGTCAATCGTCCACGAGTAGGTGTACGGAGGTCCAACTCCACCGCTGACATGCGACTGGAACTTCTCTTCCCAGTTGGGGAGCTCTCCCATGGAGGGCGCGGGAGACAACGTAACGCTGATCGATGGCCAGATCCGGAGGGTGCGATTGATCTCCACGACCGAACCGAGATTGTCTCGAACGACCGCGCTGATGACGTAGTAGCCCGCGACTCCGAAGACGTGCGTGGCATTGAGTCCGGAGACTGCAGGACCCCCGCCGAACACCCATTCTGCGAAGTAGGGCGGCGCACCGCCGGAACAGACGACGGTTCCTCGTACCGGGGCGGAGACCTCCGGTGGCGTGGCGTTGACCGTTAGAGAGACGTTGAGCGGGAAACCGAAGTCTTCCAGCTGGTACCCGTCGGAGAGGATCAGCTGACCATCGGCGACTATCGCGGAGTTCACTAGTCGTCCGCCCATGTGGATTGTTCGCAGAAGCTGCCCTGTGGAGGCGTTCCGCAGCTCGAAGACTCCCGTTTGGTAGTCCACCAGCACCCCGCCCGCGTAAACAGGACCCCCGTAGAATATCGAGGGGAAGCTCGTCGTCTGACTCCACAAGGTGGTGCCGTTCGCCGGGTCCACGGCAAGGATGTCGGGGGACCCCCCCACTGAGTTCGCCCCTTCCAGGAACAGGCGTCCTCCATCGAAGGCCGCATCGGCCAGGACCCCGCCGGTGGCCTTCTGCCAAACCGGATTCCAGGAGCCGTTCAAAGATGCATTCGACCGATCCAATGCGAAGACCGTACCGTCCTTATTCGTGTCCACGATGAGTGGTCTGCCGGTGGAGTCGTTCACCAGAATCGGAGTGGCTCCGAAGTCGGAATCCCCCTCGAGGTTGTTGGGTATGGCCCAACGTCCTACCGGCGTTAGGGTCGACGCATTCAGGGCGACCAGGGCGTCGGAGTAGGAGTTGTCGCCATTTCCCGTGGCAACCCATACCAGTGACTCGCGCGGATCTCCTGCGGGAGAGGCCCAGATGGAGTCCCCGATTGACCCGTTTGGCTCCGCATCGAACTCGTGAAGGATGGAGTGGTTTCCCGAGAGGTTTACCTCCAGTAGCTTCCCCTGGATGAGCGGGTCGTCCATACAGCTCGCCACCCCAATGTAGAGGGACCCCCTCCAGACTAGCGCGCTAGCCCAGTTGTATGAGTTCGTGCTGTTGGAGGCGATCTGCACTTTCCATTCGACGGCTCCGCTCGAGGCGTTGAGCGCGTACCAGTATCGATTCGCCCCTCCCGTGTAGAGGGTCCCATTCCACAAGGTGGGCGTGGAATACACCCCGTACCCGCAAGTACCGATGCCACCCAGACTCGTCTCCCAGACGACCGAGCCGGTGCTGGCGTTCACATCATACTCGTTTCCCTGGTCCGAGCCGAAGTAAACTTGACCGGATCCGAACACGAGAGAGGATTCCGGCAACAACGACGAATTCGTACTCCATCGCAAGGTCAGGTTCTGTACGTCCGCCGGCGAGATCTGCCTCTCCGCGAGGTTTGCATCCGTGCGTTCGATGCTGCCGAGATAGGTTGGCCATGCAGTTTGCGTCGCATGAAGGTCCCCCGGAGGGCCCGCGATCGCACGGACCCCAACTTCGACCAAGGAAGGCTGGACAGTGGTCTTCGAGAATGACGGGGCGCGCGGTGGGTCAGCAGCAGTCGGGTCCCACTGGGTCATGAGCAACACCGCACCATCACTGGCCGCGGCTGCCAAGCCGACTATGATGAACGCCCGGAAGACACGGAAGTCGATTCGATCCCTCAGCCGCCATCGCGAGTTTCGATCCGCCGCCTGCGGGTAGAAAGCCCAAGGCAAGGGCGCTGCGGACGACTTCCTCCGCGTCGTCATACGGGCTGTGACGTACCGC
>DASQHP010000052.1:0-2496 GCA_035632035.1 Thermoplasmata archaeon
CCCGAACGCGAGGAGGTACAGCTCGGAGGATCCCTCGCGGGAAGCCGGCGGCTTCGATCGCTGGACCCGGTCGAACCGACGGCGCAGTTCGGACTCGAGGTCGTCCAGCAGGTCACCCGCGAACACCTTCGCCACCAGTCGTCCGCCCGGTGCCAAGACCCGCTCCGCGAGGTCGATCGCGGCGCGGACGAGGTCGACGCTGCGGGCGTGGTCGGTGGCGTAGGCGCCGCTGATGCGCGGCGACATGTCCGACAGGATGACGGTGAATCGGTCCGGCCCGAGCCGCGCCGGCAACTCGGCGTCGCCCACTCGGCCCCGGACCCGCCGCACGCCCTCGACCGGCTCCATGGGGCGGGGGTCGACCGAGACGACCGTGCCCGACTCCCCGACCCGTTCGCGGGCGACGACCGTCCACCCGCCGGGAGCGGCCCCCAGGTCGAGCACCCGGTCGCCGGGGCGGAGGACCGGGAACCGGTCCGAGAGATAGGCGAGCTTGAACGCCGCGCGGGATCGAAGTCCCTCCCGCTGCGCGGCCCGATAGTACGGGTCCCGCTTTCGTTCGTGCTGGAATCGTCGGCCCATCGTAGGACCGGGGGCTTAGGGGCCCATGGCCGGGGCGATCCCGACCCCCGGCCCACGAGCGGTTCCGGGCAGATGGGGCCGTCCGAATTTGAATCGGAGTCTCTTGCACCCCAAGCAAGAAGGATGGTCCAAGCTACCCCACGGCCCCATGCCGTCCGTTCAGGGACCGGCCGGGGGTGATAACCGTTTGCCGGGGAAGGGGCGCGCTAGTGGGCGAGCCACCACGCGAGGAGACCGGCGACCGTGATGATCGCGGTGTTGGCCAGCGAGAGCCAGAAGAAGCCCCACAGCTCGCGGCGACCCTCGTCGGGGGACACCTCCGGCGACGGGGTCGAGCTCCCCGGCGTCGGAGTGTAGGGGGTCGCGAACGATGTCGGAGCGGCGCTCATCCTGCTCGAAGACCGGGTAGCGGCGGTACTTATCTCGTCGGTTCGTACCGCAGGATCACGCCGCGAACCACGGGAGGCGGGCGGCCGGGCCCGTGGGCTTCAGGACCAGGGAGTGGAGGTTCGCCCCGCCATCGCCCGGTGCCCAGCTGAATCGCTGGGCGAGCTGGTAGAGGATGAAGAGCGCCTCATCGTCCTCCTCGACTCCGAGGGACCGGTGCACGTCCACCCCGAACCGCCGCCGCATGAGCAGGAGCATCTCCTGGAAGTCGACCTGGCCCTCGCCCTTCTCGGCTCGCCGGAAGAGCCCGACCACGACCCCCGTCGCTAGGCGGAGCAGCTCCGCCCGGTCCAGGACGCCGGAATGGAAGTGCGCTTCCGAGTCCGCGTGTGCCTGGCGGGGGACCACCAGGATCGCCACCTCGGAGTCGAGCAGGCCGCGGACGTCGTGGCGCGCGCGCTGCCAGGCCTCGTCGGCCGCCTGGTCGCTCGCCACCACGACGATCGCCCGTCGGTCGGCCGCGGAGACGGATGCCGCCTCGCGCGCGGCGGCCCCCGCACGGTCGAGGAACACCGGGAACCGGCGTCGCGGGACCCCCGACTCCTGCACCCAGAACTCCGGTTCCACCGAGGCTCCCATCACGGGAGCGACTCGGGCGTAGCCGAACCGCCGCAGCGCGGCCTCGGCATGGCGAAGGCGGGTCGGGTCGGAGGTGAGTTCGGGCCGGTTGGCGGAATCCATCGGTCTAATCCATACCCGGGGCGCCTTAAATCTCTCCACTTACGGTTGCGAAACCTCGACATGCCCCCTAGAGGCCGGGCCGGAACCCGCTGGCGAGGAGCCACCAGTTGGCGACCAGGGCGAGGAGAACCCCCAGGAGGTAGGGGCCCGAGTAGAGGAAGCCCCGGCGGGCCCGCTGGCGGCTCGGTTCCGTCCAGAGGGGCGCCGTGACCAGGACGAAGCCGATTCCGAGGGCGAGCAGGGCGACCGCGACCGGCCACGCGAGAGTTCCCACGACGAGCAGGACGACCGTGGCGGGCACCAGGATGGCGGCGGAAACGACCACGACCCGCCCGGAGTAGGCGGGGTCATCCATGCGGGGGAGCATCGGAAGTCCGACGGCCTGGTAGTCGGATCGCAGCAGCAACGCGAGGCTCCAGAAGTGGGGCGGTGTCCACAAAAACACCAGAAGGGCCAAGGCGAGGATCGCCGGAGACCACTCCCCCGTCGCGGCCGCCCCCCCCGCGAGCGCGGGCGCGCTCCCCGCGAATCCGCCGATGACGATGTTCCAGCTCGAGCGGCGCTTGAGCCAGAGCGTGTAGACCACCACGTAGGTGAGGCTCCCGAG
The DNA here is from genome assembly GCA_035632035.1 of Thermoplasmata archaeon. GTDB lineage: Archaea > Thermoplasmatota > Thermoplasmata > Lutacidiplasmatales > UBA184 > Lutacidiplasma. The sequence goes on from DASQHP010000052.1 coordinate 2,318, forward strand.
AAGGATCGAGAACCCGGTGAGCGGGTTGAGAAGGACGGCCGACCCCCCGACCCCCACGCCGAGGAGCACGAGCCCCCCGATCGCCACGCCGGACCCCGTCGTGATCCGTTCCGAGGGCAGCGGTCGGGCCCGCGTACGCCGCATGCGTGCGTCGACGTCCCGGTCCAGGTAGTGGTTCA
>DASQHP010000053.1:0-7314 GCA_035632035.1 Thermoplasmata archaeon
TTGAGCGACTTCCGGGCCCAGTCCAACGTCACCATCGAGAACGGGACCACCTACTACGCCTACGCGTTCTTCGAGCCGTCCGTCGAGATCCGAGCCTCCCCCAGCGCCGATGGACGGGTCTCGCTCGACAGCGGACCACCCCTCGTGGACCAGACCTCGCTGCTGTATCCCGGCTACTACACCCTAACGCCCGCGCCCGAGGCCGGCTACGCCTTCTCGTCGTGGTCCGTGTCGAGCACGGCGGACGTCTGGGTGTATCGGATCGGTGCGGGCTACTACGGCCTCGAGGTCAACTATTCCGCTACGGTCACCGCCAACTTCGTGGGGGCCTCGGCGATCGACCTCTCGCTCAACATTTCGCCTGCGGGCGGCGGCACTCTCCTCTTCAATTTTCAGTCGTACACGTCCAACACGACCAATTCCACGCTCACGAAGGGGGTCTACGCGCTGTCGGCGACGCCCGCGCCGGGGTTCAACTTCACCGGCTGGTCGACGAGCGGATCCGCGAGCCTGACCAGCTACGGCCTCCTGAACGTCACCGCGGGAGGGGGCACCGTGACCGCCGAGTTCCGGGTGGCCAAGTACCCCGTGACCGTGGTCTGCGACCCTCCGACCGGCTCCGTGGTCAACTTCACCGGGGGCGTCCTCGCGAGCCCCGTGACCCTGGGGAACTCCAACACGGCTTGGCTGGGCGGGGCCGCGCTGACCGCTCGGGGGGTCATGGCGACCAACACGAACTTCTCGGGATGGGCCGCGTCTCCGTCGATCAACGTGTCGTCGTCCAACCCCGGCACGGTGCGGGTCGGCGGCCCCGGAGCGCTCACGCTGTTCGCATCGGGGTTCTCCGCCACCGCGTCGGTGGGACCGACGGCCATCGACCTGGGCCAATCGATCACCGTCGCCGCTCGAGTGGTCGGACCCGCTCCGTTCACCTTCACCTGGCTGAACCTGCCACCGGGATGCACTAGCACCGACGTTCCTTCGTTCTCGTGCACGCCGCTGAGCGTGGGGAATTTCTCGGTGGCCGTCACCGTGGTGGCCGGGGACGGGACGACCCGGACCGTTCCGGCCGGTTCCCTCCAGGTGGTCCGGGACCTCTCCACCACCAGCCTGACCGCCACCCCAACCAACTTCACACTGGGTGGGTCGACGGTGTTGGCGACGAGCCCGTCATTCGGCGTCCTTCCGTACCAGTTCCAGTACGGAGGGTTGCCTCTCGGATGTCCAGCGGCCGCCTCGGCGTCTCTCTCGTGCACACCCACGTTCGCCGGCGTGTCGACGGTGGCGCTCCGCATCGTCGACGCCGCCGGCTACTCGGTCACCACGGGCGTGACGGTCACCGTGAACCCTACGCCCGCCCTCGGAGCCTTCAATCTAAGCCGGCCCGTAACCGACGTCGGAGTCCCGGTCGTCCTCTCGGTATGGGGATACGGCGGGACCGCGCCACTCACGGTCGCGTTCGGTGGACTACCCGCCGGATGCACGAGTTCGAACGTTCTCCGCCTCGTCTGCACGCCCGCGGCGAACGGCTCGTTCGAGCTCTCCGCTAGCGTGACCGACCAGGATGGCTATCAGAGCTCCCTGCTCCACGTCCTCACTGTCAACGCCGATCCGCAGGTGGTCTCGCTGGTCGCGGTCGGTTGGTCGGGCTACGTCAACACTTCCCTCACGCTCTCACTCACGACCGCGGGGGGAACCGGACCGCTCCGGATCAGCTACAGCGGCCTGCCCACGGGCTGCGCCAATCGAAACACGACGACGCTCGCGTGCACGCCGGTGGCGGTCGGAAATTACACCGTCCACGTCAATGTGACGGACGTCTACGGTCACTCCGCGTCCTCCGACCTCCTCGTGACGGTCGGCACTCCGCCGGGCCCGCCCCCGCCTCCGACCGCCAGGGGCGGCACGGGCGGGGTGGGGGGCCTGCCCGTCTACGCCTGGATCCTGATCGCCGCGGTCGTGGCGGTGGCGGCCGCCGCCGCCGCCCTCCTCGCTCGGCGACGGCGCACCCGGGCGGGGTCCGAGGACACGGTCGATGGGTCCAACTCGGGACCCGAGGTCTCGGGGACCGAGGACCCACCCCCTTCCCCGTAGTGGTCAGCGAGGACCTTCATCACCACGTGCGTGCGGACACGCTGCCAAATACTGGGTCCACCGTGCGAACCGCATGAGCGGGCCCTTCCTCCCCCCGCCGCCTCCCGGGAGCTTTCCGCCTCCGCCGCCCCCTCCTCCTCCCCCGATGTTCTGGGCGAGCCCATCCCCGCCACCTTCGGGACCGTCGGCGATCACCACCATCGTCATCGTCGTGGTCGTCCTCGTGGTGGCGCTCGCGGCTGTCGGAGCGTTCCTGGCCTTCACCGCGATCCGGCAGTCGACACAGTTCACCCAGGCGACCGTCAATTCGGTGGTCTGGGACCTCAACTACAGCGGGAATGCGAGCTACTTCGGATGGCCCAGTCAGTACGGATGCGCATCCTGCCCAATCACCGGCCTCGTGGGGACACCATTCACGGTCACCATGCGGTTCACCAATTCGGCGACCGCCCAGATCCACGACCTGCGCGGATACCTCGTGGGGCCTCCCTTCGCCCTGGTCTCGGTCGCGCCGACCCCGCCCACGGCGGTGGCGCCCGGTGCGACGACCAATGTCGCGTTGACCGCCACGTTCCCGGCCTTCGCGGGCACGTACGACATGACCGTGACCGTTGAGACGTCGTGAGCGGGGACCGCACCGTCTCACCCTGTCGGGCGCACTGACCGTGCCATGTCCGACTCCACGACCATCCGAACCCTCGCGACCCACGAGGTCGTGCGGAGCGTCTACCCCCGGGAGGTCACGGACCGCGACGAGGTCGGGATGGCGAGCGGGTCGGCGATCGATGGAGCGGTAAGCCGGTTCAACTTCGAGACCGCTCGGGGGAACCGGCCGACCGTGACCTCCATCGTCCGCTCCGCGGAAGCCGCCCTCGACCGGGAGCTCGCCGACGCCCACGCAACGATGCCGGGCCCGGAACGGGCCCGGTTTCCGGAGGTCGTTCGCGAGATGCTGCGGCTCGTTCGACGCAGCGAGGTCTTCGGGCTCTCGCGCCCCCGCAGCCGGCTATTGCTGATCGACGGCGTGGCCGGGATCTACGCCCAGCCGGATTTCTGGAACGGCCGCGACGTCATCTACGAGCTCAAGAGCTACCGGGCGTACCCGCCCCGGCCGGACGTCCAGCTCCAGCTCGAACTGTTCCAGCTCGCGTTCCCGGGATTCGAGGAGAGGATCGTGAGCATGGACCGGCACGCCGAACCGGCGACGCTCGAGATCCACCCGATCCCTCCGGTCTCCGATAGCCGCGCCCGGGAGGTGCTGATCGCGGCCCGGGAGGCGGCCGCCTCCCTCGGTCAGGAGAAGGTGCTCGAGTACATCGACGCGCCCATCGTTCGTCGATCGATCCCGCCCTAGCGAACCCCGGAGCTCGACCGGGGAACGACGTCCGCTCCGGCCTCAGATCGACTTCGCGCTCCCGGACTTGGAACTGCCGGACGGACCCGACGCGGAATCCGCCGGAGCGGCTTTCGGGGGCGTCGCCGCGGTGCTCTTCTGACCCAGCAGGGTCGCAAGGTACGCGGCGAACATCGCTCCCCCGCTCCCGGCGTCACCGGTGCCGGTCACGAGCGTGTCCGGCGTGATCCGGACGTTCCCGTCGCGCACCTGCTCCATCACCTTGACGAGCGCGACGCGCTCGGGTCCGAGAACGATCGCCTGGGCGTTGTAGGCGTCCGCCTGGGCTTGCCCGACAGCACGGACCGCCGAGGCATCGCCATCGGCCTTGATGCGGGTCGAGTCGCGGATCCCCTCGGCCTGTTTCACCAGCGCCTTCGCCTGGTTCTCGTTGATCTCGACCTGGAGCACGGCCTGAACGACCTGCGGCTGCAGGTTGGCGCGCGCCGTCTTCTCCTGGACGGCGATCCGCTGCTCCTCGGCGAGCGCCTGCTGCTGGTACTGCGCCTGCTGCTGGATCGCGATCTCCTTCTGGGTCTGGGTGGCGAGGAGCGTCTCGTCCACGGCGATGTAGGAGATGAGGAGGTTCTGCGCCTCCACCATGTACTTCGCGAACTCGGTGCGCGCCTTCTCGAGCGCTTCCTGCTGGAGCTGGGAGCGGCTCTGCACGAACTCGAGCGCCTTCTTTTCTCCGGCGTTGTTCCGGAACGACGAGTCGATCAGCGGGTGGACGATCTGCTGGATCAGGTTGAACACCGACCCGAATCGGGCGATGATGAACGCCGCGTTCTCGGGCAGAATGCGGATGACCATCCGTACGTCCACCTCGAGCTGGAACCCGTCCTTGGACGTCACCTTGAGCTGGCTGAACTGGAAGAACGAGATCCCCTTCACCGTCTGGTCCGTGCGGTAGGGGTAGGACGAGATGTCCGCCGTGGGAGCCGCCGACGGTCGGGACATTTCGGGCGCCGTCGCCCGCTCCGAGCTGGCCCAGTCGACCATGATGGCGCTCGTGGGCACGAGGTAGGCGGTGAAGGCGACCGGGTTCAGGTTGTACTTCCCCGGCGCGACCGGCGACTCCCAGATCCCGCGTCGGTTCCGGTCCGGGGTGAGCAGCGTCTCGATCGCGCTATGGACGGTCTGGTCGAAATCCGGCCGGTCGGAGACGGGCACCGGCTTCGCGTCGGACCGCTCGATCTCCTCCCCAATGTTCGACCGGAGGACGGCCACGAACCCCGGGGGGACCTCGTAGACGCCCACGATGTCGACGTTGAACAAGAGCGGATTCACGTAGTAGCGGCCGGGCTGGAGCGTATCGAGCTGGGTGCCCCGGTAACCGCCGCTGTCGAGGAACGCGGGCCCATCCTGGAAGTAGTTGTGCGGCCGGGCGTGGGGGAGCTGGGGCGTGGCCGCGGTGATCGGCTGGGGGGCGACCAGGAGTTTCGTGGGGAGCGGGCGACCGTCTTGGGCGGTGCCGACGCCGACCTGGCCCGAGTTCACCTGGGCCGCCGTCCACATCTTGAGGGAGAATGCGACCGTGTTGATCCGGTACTTTCCCGGTCGAAGGATCCCGACCTGGGGTCCCTTGAACCCCCCGCCATCCAGGAATCGCTCGGCGTCCTGGAACTGGTTGGACTCGACCTCGTCTCCCAGCAGCCGGCCCTTCGGGAGCGGGCGCCCGTCGATCGACTCGACCGTCGCCACGTTGAGCTCTCCCACCTCAACCATCGGGACCTTGCGGACCGACCAGACGATGGGGAGTCGCCAGTAGAGCCCCGGGACGAGGGTGTTCGCCTGAACTCCGACCTGGCCGTGACGCGCAATGACCTGACCCGGGGGCATTCGCGGCCCCGCCATCTTGCGCGTGAGGATGCCGACCTCGTTGTCCTGGATCAGGTAGAGACCCTTGATGATGAACGCGAGCAGGGCCAGGGCGATGATGGGGTACACGAGGTAGACAAGGATCGGGTCCGTGAGGTCCACTTCATCCCCTCCTTCTGCGGCCCCCTCCGGGGTCGACGCTCTTCGGTCGGGCGCCCCCGGCGTGGCCGTGTGCCGTATCGCCGGACGGAATAAAGGCGCCGCCTAGACGTTTCACCGCGCGGTATCCGGCCGTTTTGGACGCTCGGACGAACTGGGGGAGCGTCGGCGGACGTCCCTCACATCGTCGGACCGACGAGAGGACGGGTTGGGTCGGTCGCGTCGTCGTCCCTGGGATCCGGGGAGCATCATCACGTCGAGATCGCGCGGGTCGATGCGGCCTGCCCGGACGGACGGTGCAAGAGGTAGAGCGAGCCCAGCACGATGGCCAACCCCAGGAGCTCGGCGAGGCTGACCGCCTCCGCAAAGACGACGAACCCCACAGCGAGCGCCACGAGGGGGTTCAGGTACGTGACGAGGTTCGCGCGGACCGCCCCCGCCTCGCGGATCAGGGCGAAGTAGGCCGCGTACCCCACCACGCCGGTCAGCATCGCCACGTACGCGACCGTGAGGGCCACGGGAAGCGTCGCGGGAACGGAGAAAGACGACCCCGTCGCCCCCGCCACGAGGAGGGCCGCGAGGCCCGCTGAAGAGAACTGGCCGGCCTGGCCCCAGAGAGTTTCCCCCGACGGACGGTACCGAGCGACCAGGGCCGCGCCCACCGCTTGGGCGGTGGCGCCCCCGACCAGCGCCACGATCGCCCAGGGATTCGTCAGCGCCGCGGTGCCCGCGCTGCTGAGCCCGATGACCGCCACACCCGCGAGTCCGCCGGCCAGGCCCACGAGACCCGTCCGGCTGGGGCTGGCGCCAACCCCGAGCACCCTGGAGGTCAGAATCGACAGCAACGGGGCCGTCGCGAAGACGATCGCCGCAATCCCTCCCGTCGTGAATTGGACCGCCCAGAACAGGACGAGGTTGATGCCTCCCACGAGGACGAGCCCGAGCCCCATCGAGCCGGCGAACGACCTCAGCGTGGGCAGCCCCGGAGTCCGTACGGACGCCACCACCGCCATCCCCCCGGCGGCCACGAGGAAGTCGACCGCGATCAACGGGAACGGTGCGGCCCCCAGGTTCACGCCGTACCGCACGACCGGGAACGTGGCCCCCCAGACGGCTCCGACCAGGAGCAGGAGACCGAGCGTCCGACGGGTGGCAACACTCTCGACCACGGCCCGCCCTCCGGCTTCGACCGACGACCCGGGGTCATCTTCCTTCCGGCGATTCGAGTTGACGGGGGCACCCACCTTCGACATCGCCAGCCGCTCCGAGACGGGGTCGAGCCTCCTAGGCCTGGGGCGGACGGCTCAGGGACCGAAGCTCAACCCCGAGCAAGACCTCTCCCCAGACGATCCGCATCCGGCTTCGGAGACCCCAGGCTCCCAGGCCGCCCTCTCGGTACCCGGGTTCGCGCCGATCCACCTCTCGAAACCCTCGCGACCGGAACAGCCGACGCGAGGGTTCGTTCTCGGCGACCACGGCGGCGTAGACGACGCGCGCCCCACGCTCACGAAAGTCGTCCATCGCCTCGTCGAGAAGGAGACCTGCGAAACCTTGCCGTCGTTCCTTCTGGGACACCGCGATGTAGTAGACGTAACCGGCCTCGGGGACGAGCAGCTCGGTCATCGCCACCGCCACGATGTCCCCTCTCGCGTCCGAGACCGCCCGGACTCGCTCCACGTCCCGGAGGGTCCGTTTCGCGTGCCAACGATACACCCCCACGAACGAGTCCCTCAAGCAGGGGATCGCCCGGTCCCGCTCCCTGCCGGACAGCCCCACAATCCTCCCGGCCAATTCCGGGGAGAGGCGCGGGTCGGGGCGCGACGCGAGCCGGCTTGCGTCGCGGTTCG
>DASQHP010000054.1:0-4714 GCA_035632035.1 Thermoplasmata archaeon
GCGGCGGCTCCCGCTCGACATCAGTTCGGGCGGCACGTAGAACCTGAGGGCAAGCCGGGACCGCCCGGCACGCCCCTCCTCTGCCCCGAGAGCAAGTTCGCCGGCTCGGGCGCGCATGAGTCCTAGACTCGTGAGTCCCCGGGCGGAGGCCGAAGCCAACACCCCACGAGCGAGCCGGTGGTTCGATCGGAACACTTCTTCGACGAACGGCTGGAGGAACCGGAGGGCGGCATCGACGAGAACACCGTTCGCCGAGCCGTCGGACTCCCGTTCGATCCGCCCTCCAGGCGGATCCGGCGTCCGCCCGTCGATTCCCATCAGCTCGAGCGCCGACGAGTTGGCGACGGCGACGTGCTGACAGATCCGGAACAGCACCACGGGCCGCGACGGGACCTCGGCATCCAGGTCGTGGCGGGTCGGGTACCGCCGCTCGGCCATTCGTTCCTGGTCCCAGCCCGAGCCGACGACCGGACCTTCAGACGACCGCCCGGCCGCGTCCCCTAGACGGCCGCGGAGTTCGGATAGGCTGCGTGCTCCCCGGAGGTCCGCCCCCACGGCCGCGACCACGCTATCCGCCCAGTGCAGGTGGGCGTCGATGAGCCCGGGCAGAGCGAGCCGGCCGCGCAGGTCCCGGTGCTCCGCTCCCGCCGGCGTCGCTCGGCGGATCTCGCGATCCGTGCCGACGGCGCTGACGTGGCCGGACTCGGTGAGGAGCGCCTCGACGTACCGAGTTCCCGTGAAGATCCGGCCACCCGACCATGCGGTGGTCTCCCCGGCCATCGTCTCCCCCACCCTACCGGGCGAATGAGCCCGCGGGGGGTCCCGCGGGCTGCCGGTGGGGGTCGGTTAGACGTCCAGGTACCGGTAGAACTCGTACGGATGGGGCCGCAGGTTCAGCTGGAGCTGCTCCTCGTGCTTGATCTCCTGCCAGGTCTCGAGGACCGAGCTCCCGAACGTCGGCTTCAGGAACCCGTCATCCGAGCGAAGGCACTCGAGCGCCTCTCCGAGCGATCCGGGAAGCTCCCGGATCCCGCGTTCTCGCCGGTGGGCCGGAGTGAGCTTGTAGATGTCCGTGTCGACGGGGGCGGGGGGCTCGATCTTGCGCTTGATCCCGTCGAGCCCGGCGAGCGCGAGGGCGGCCTCGGTCAGGTAGATGTTCGCGGCACTGTCGGGGGTTCGGTACTCGATCCGCTTCGCGTCAGCCCGGCCGCGGTGGTAGAACGGGATCCGGACGTTCGCCGATCGGTTCGACCGGCTCCAGGCGATGAAGACCGGTGCCTCGTAGCCGGGGACGAGCCGGCGGTAGGAGTTGGTGGTCGGGTTGGTGATCGCGCACAGGGCGCGCGAGTGCTCGAGCAGACCGCCCACGTAGTAGCGGCAGGTCTGGCTCACCTCGGCGTACGGGTCGTCGACGTCATAGAACGCGTTCACGCCCCCCGACCAGAGGGACTGGTTCATGTGCATCCCGATCCCGTTGTCGCCGAACACGGGCTTCGGCATGAACGAGGCGACCTTGCCGTGCTGGCTCGCGACGTTCTTGAGAACGAATCGGACGTCCTGGACGTGGTCCGCGGCGGGGATCAGGCTGTCGTAGCGAATGTTGATCTCCCCCTGGCCGGCCGTCGCCACCTCGTGGTGGTGGGCGTCCATGGTGATGTGGAAGCTGTCGGCGAGGATGTTGCAGACCTCGCTCCGGAGCCCCTCCAGCGCGTCGTGGGGCGCCGCCTTGTGGTACCCCTCCTTGAACCGGATCGACCCGTGGCCGTCCTCGATGCTCCACGGGGCCTCACCGCTGTTGAGGAGGTAGCCCGCTCCGCCCCAGGCGTCCCGAACCGAGTGGGCCGACGGGATCAGCTTCACGCTGTCGAATACGAAGAACTCGACCTCCGGCCCCCAGTAGGATTGATCGTAGCCGGCGTGGGCGAGCACCTCGGAGGTGCGGCGGGCGATGCCCCGGGGGTCGTGGTCGTACGGCTCCTTGGAGGCGCCGACCAGGATGTCGGCGATGAACCGAGCCGTGCCGCCGTGCTGCGCCTGCCACGGAACCACGCCGAAGGTGGCGGGGTCGGGCAGGAGAATCATGTCGGACTCGTGGATTTCCCGGAAGCCGCGGACCGAGGAGCCGTCCAGCTTCGGGACCCCGGAGACGAACGAATCGGCGTCGAGGGTGTGCGCCGGAATGTGCACGTGGTTGAATCCCCCGAGCAGGTCCGTGTAGAACAGCTCCACCCATCGCAGGTTCCGCGCTCGGATCTCCGCGAGGGCGTTCTCCGCCGTGAGTTGTCCGGTGATTTGACCCGCGTCCGTCGCCATTCGGCCCGCCCCGCCCGCGCTCATGGGCTCAACGACAGCTTCCCCCTACTTCAATCCCTCTTTGCGAATTCTGGCAAATTGACCAATTCGATGCGAAAGACTCAACATTCTGTTCAATCCCTTATGTGTCAATGAGCAACCCGTCCACCCTCGATGAGCTCGACCGGGCCATCCTCCAGGAGCTCAACATCGATGCTCGCCGCAGCCATCGAGAGATCGCCCTTCGGCTGAAGGTCGCTCCGACCACGGTCAGCAACCGGGTGAACCGGCTCGAACACGACGGCGTCATCCGCGGGTACGTGCCCTTGCTGGACGACGAGCTGCTTGGTTGGGATCTGTTCGCGACCATCGGGATCCGCATCTCGAAGGGGCGGCTCCGCGAGGTGGAGGAGCGGCTGGCCCGAGATCCCCGCGCCTACGCCATCTACGACGTCACCGGCGACTTCGACGCGCTCCTGATCGGCCGTTTTCGGGACCGCCGCGATCTCGACCGCTTCGTGAAACACGCGCTCCAGGACCCGCAGGTCGAGCGGACAAGCACCCAGGTGGTGCTGAACCGCGTCAAGGAGGATCGGCGCGTCCCGGTCTCCACCCGCTCCTCGGAGCGGTCGGCGGGAAACCCATAAGAACCATTGCCCACGTGACGAGCCGGATTGGCCATGGACTGGGGATTGCACAACCGGATCTCCCGCATGTTCGGACGCACGTCCGGCAACACGGTCATGCTCGCCGTCGATCACGGCTACTTCATGGGTCCGACGCGGCGCCTCGAGGACGCGCGCGCGACCATTGCCCCGCTTCTCCCGCACGCCGACGCCCTCGCCCTGACGCGGGGGATCCTCCGGACCAGCGTCCCGCCTACCGCCGAGACGCCGATCGTGCTCCGGGTTTCGGGGGGGGTCACCGTCCTCCACGAGGACTTGAGCCACGAAGCCATCACAACGCCGATGCACGAGGCGCTCCGGCTCAACTGCTCCGCCGTCGCCCTCTCCGTGTTCGCGGGCGCCCCCCACGAGCACGAGTCGCTGACCAACCTGGGTCAACTCGTCACGGATGGCGAGGCGTACGGGATGCCGGTGATGGCCATCACGGCCGTGGGAAAGGAGCTCGAGAAGCGCGACGCGCGCTATCTCGCCCTCGCGTGTCGAGTCTCCGCCGAACTCGGCGCCCACCTCGTAAAGACCTACTACTGCGAGAACTTCTCGAAGGTCGTCGAGGGATGCCCCGTACCGCTCGTCGTGGCCGGGGGACCCAAGCTTGACAGTGAGAAGGCCGCCCTGGAGCTCGCGCACTCCGCCATCGCCGAAGGAGCCCACGGGATCGACATGGGTCGGAACATTTGGCAATCCGACCACCCCGTGGCGATGCTGAAGGCCCTGCGCGCCATCGTTCACGAGAAGGCCACCGTGGCGGAGGCCTTGGACGTCCTTCAGGGAGAGAAGAGCCACCCCTCCGCACCGTCGAAGCCGGTCGCGGCGTGAGCGGAAACGGACGCGCGGCCCCAAGGCTTGATTAGCGGGTCCCGGTAGGCCGGGCGAGCGGGGATTGCCAAGCTTGGCCAAAGGCGCCAGATTCAGGGTCTGGTCTCGTAGGAGTTCGTGGGTTCAAATCCCTCTCCCCGCACCTGGGATTTGAGCCCATGGGCGGTACAAATCCAACGATTTCTAGGGGCGCCGGTGCACCGTTCACACCGCTGGCATGGTTCATCTGCTGTAAGGGTGGGGCCGCTCGGACCGGAGTCGGGTCGGGAGCCACTCCCGATTCCAGTGATGCCCTATTGAAGAGCCGGCCCCACGGCCGACACAGCCGCGTTCACCGGCCCGGCCCGATTCTTTCGCACCTAGGGTAGTCCCACATCACGTACCCCCGTGCCGCCTTGAAGTGGCCGCGGAGGCGGGACTCCCCGGCCTCCATCGACCGCCTCGAGGGAGGTGGAGTGTCGGATCCGAGAAGAACGATGGGCTCCGTCTCGAGATCCCCGTACGACTGGCCGCTTACCCCAGCGGCCAAGCAAGATGGTCGCCCACTTCTTCACCTGGATCACTCCTTGCCGGTCCGCCTCGTCTCCACGGCACCTGAACCACCGGGGGGTTGGAGTCCTTTCCCGCTCCGACGTGCCCAGGATGTCTCGAGACGTTTGGACGGCGATTCGGTCACCGACGGCTAGCGGCCCTTCCCCGGATTGCCGGTCATGCCCTACTTCGGTAGCCGCCGGTTGACTTCGCCCCGAGGCCCGAATCGAATGAAGCGCAACTCGCGACCGTCCCACCGGAAGATACCCCGGTAACGCCCCACTTTCAGCGTCCACAAATCCCGCCCACCCTCCAGCTGGTGAGTCGGCCATCTGCCCGGCAGTCGGAGTCTCTCGACTGCGTCCAGCTCGACCAGGAGGGCGTCAAAC
>DASQHP010000055.1:0-4941 GCA_035632035.1 Thermoplasmata archaeon
GCGATTTTGGCGTTTCTGACTCGGGCTCTCTCGGCGCCGGATACGCCTACTCGTCCCCGTCCTTCCAGGGGACTGCTGCGATCAAGAGCATGTCCGTGACGATCTCGGGGAGCTCCTCCAAGGTCACGGCGTTCGAGCTCAACGCGGTCGTGATCCTCCGGCAGGGAACGACGAATTACTCCTACTGGATCCAGAACGGTCTCCACCTGGACGCCTCGTCCCATGAGTTCACCATCGGGGGCGCGTACGTCTGGAACTTCTCCACGCCGGGGGCGCTCCTGCACAGCGGCGAATTGAAGGGCAACTCGAGCTCGGTTCTCGCGTCAGATACGTACTACTTCATTCCCGGGTGTGGGCCGAGTTTCCCCGGGCAGTGCAGCACCGTCACCCTCCCGACAACACTCGTGGGTCGGATTCAGACCGCGAGTGCCAATGGCGTCCCCTACGTCGACTACGAGTACAATCTGGGTGCCGGGTGGGTCGTCTATGACAACGTCTCGTTCCTTCACTTGGGGGGCGCAGTGGTTTCAGGATTCCACGTGGATGGCTTCCACGCGACGCCGTACGCCTCGGGCGCATTCTACGACGCAGAGTGGGTATGGGTCGGCGCGGGAGGCGGCAGCGGCAGCGTCGACCTAAGTTCGGACATCAATCTCTCCCTTGACTACTGGAACGGCCACAACTATCAGGCGGTGCCCACCGCGTGGGACTTCGGCGGCAACACCGGGGAGACCGCCTCCAGCGTCGTCGAGACCTACGAAGCAGGGTCCAACAGTGGACCCGAGGCGCATGTCGCGAGCGGCGCGGGTGCCCTCGGAATCCTGTACAACCGGACTCTAGACGGGTTCGCAAACATCACCGTTCCCACCAGCTCATTGGCCAATCTCACGGTCGACCGCGACGTCGTCTCCTTCAACGGGGGCTGGGCGAACCTTACGCTCCGGCCGGGCGTGCACTCGGTCAGCCTCCAGGGTTACTCGAACTCCTCTCTCTCGGTGACGATCTTCCCGGATCAGACCACCTTCGTCAATCTCTCCGGGGCCGGTCGGGTGGTGTTCTATCAAAGCGGTCTCCCGGCTGGAACGTCGTGGGCGGTATCCATCGGCGGAAACGTCCACCTCTCGACGGCCCGCACGGTCGAGTTCCACCTTCCGAATGGGACCTACTCGGTGAGCTACACTCCCGAACCGGGATTCCGTTGGTCCGGAACCGCCCCCACATCGATCTCGCTCCCGGGGACCTCGCAGGTGATGCTCGGGTTCGTCCGCTCCACCTACTCCGTGGCCGTCACGGAGTCCGGCCTACCGGACGGAACGTCGTGGTGGGTGAACGCCAACGGGACGATCGTCCGGAGTAGCGGTACCTCACTCCAGGTTTCGGAGCCAAACGGCTCCACGATGTACGAGGTCGGCGGCGCGTACGAGTTCGTCGCGAGCCCGGAGAACGGCACACTGGTGGTCGTGGCCGGTGTCCCGGAGCCCGTGCTGATCACTTTCTCCTACCGGGCCAGCTACATTTCCGGCTCAGTAACGCCGAGTGATGCGCAGGTCCTGGTGGGAGGGATACCCCAACCCGTCACCTTTGGAAACTTCAGCGCCGATGTGATCCCCGGCAGCTACGAAATATCGGTGAGCGCCTCCGGCTTCGTTACGCAGTGGCTGAACGTGACCGCCACCCCAGGAAACGTCACCTGGGCGAACTTCACGCTCGTCCTGAACCAGACGCCCTCGACTCCTCCCCCTGAGACGTCGCAGAACACTATTCCGGCGACCACCGTGCTGTTGGTCGTGGCCGCCGTAGCCGCCGGGGCAGTGCTGGCGGGTGTTCTGATCTTGCGACGGCGCCGCTGACCATCTGACGGGGCCGACCGCCGGGAATCCATCCCCGATCCGGGGGTAGTTCAGAAGTAGCCCGAGGTCACATTCGCCCAAACGAGGGCTTCACCCGATAGTGGACAGGGATACGGACACGTTGCCACAGGATCCCCAGCGCCGACCACGTAGGTCCCGCCCCACGTCCAGAAGTCGTAGTTCGAGCCGCCGAAGCTCATCGACTGCTCCTGGTGGGGGGCCATCGCCCCAGGACCGCGCACCCAGTACCCCATCAACAGCGCCCCGCCGACCAAGGCAAAGTGGATCGTGACGTGGGTCGGAAAACCTTCGACGAGGATTACCGAAGTCGCGGTTGACGGCGACCTGCCGGTCCAATTGACCTGAAGCCTGTAGGCGGCGGTCGAGCCGGGAATCCAACTCAACGCCGCGATGCCGGCGACCAAGGTCATCACGACGACCGTGAGGGCCGGGCCCCCGTGTCTGAGGCGATCCGCCCCGTGGCCCCATCTTCCGGCGCCCATCCGTCCGCAACGCTAGGGCTGGACTCGCTTTCTACCTTGAAGTCAATCTCACCTGACGAGTTCCTCAACCCCCCTCGAGTTCCCCGATGGACGTGAAGGAAACCCTTCGCCGCTGTGGAATATTTCCAGCGCGAGTATATGCGGCGGTCGGGGCAGATACCGACGCATGAAGTGCAATGAAGCCCCCCACGCCGGTGACACCACCGCGACTCGAGAGCGGGGATCACGATGGCTCCGGGTGCCCGCGATCGCGTTCGCGCTGGCCGTAAGCTCCGTGCTGATGTTCTCGCTTTTGGTACCTATGACTCAGGCGGGCGGCCAGGTCCGGCCCGCCACTTTCCGAGCAAGCGACTGCAACAACATCAACTGGAACACGGAGCACCTCGCGGTAGGTTCGAACGGCTGCCAGGAGGTGTTCTCGGTCATCTACGCCGAGAACTTCTCGAACTGGAATGCCTCCCGGTCCTACAACTTCAGTTTCTCAATCGACTACGTGGCCGAAGTCGATTCGGCGAATCACCTGGTCCGACTCGCCAACGCGATCGGGCCGGTCAGCGCTCAGTCTTCGATCACGCCGGGTAGGGGCCAGGTCGACCTCTCGGTGGTCGAATCGCTGAACGCAACCAGCGCGGTGGGCAACTGGACGCCGCGCGACGCGTGGAACCTCTCGGGGAACCTGAGCTGGACTCAGGGTTCTGCATCTCTCGGGACCCCCACCCTCTCCGTGGTGTTTCACCTCCAGAACTCTTCCGCGCCGGGAAACGGGTCGACCACCTCCTATCAGGTGAAGTTCGACGTGGGGGTGAGCGGGTGGCCGTGGGCATCCCGCAACGACCACCTGGGGTTCATGATGTCTTCTCTGGCCGCCTGGGGCTCCCACTTCACCTACGACGCGGCGTCCGGGGCACTCGCCGAGACGTGGAACTCCACCAATGTGTCGTACGCGAGCGTGGGATTCGGGCCCCAGGCGCGAGCCACCCTCGTCGGGGGACTGGGAACGAACGCGACCACCTCCATTGCCACCGGTCTCTTCTGGGCGGCGTCCCCTGACCGTGAAGCCGTCTCCCTTGTGACGTTCAACGGAACGGCCGGCGGGTATACGGCGATCAACTACGACCCCGTGGTCGCGTTCGTCCCTGGACTCTCCCCGGTTCCCCCTGTCAACCACGCCGCCTCGGTCTCCTGGTGGCCGTACATCGTGGGCGGAGTCGTTGCGCTCACCGTCGCCGTCATCGCATCGATTCTCCTTGTCCGCGGGCGCCGGCTTCGGCGAGAGGGAACAGCCATCGTCGGGGAGATCCATCGCATCTTGGGGGACGAACCGGAGCCGCCCAGGCGGGGTTGATGGCCGACCCGACCGCGCCTCGAGTCATCCCGGGTGGCCCCGCTCTGGGCGCGCCGGGGTCACCCGGGTTCGACTCCATCCCGGCTTCCGACCTGGTCCGACTCTCGATGCGGGTTCTGGTGCACCTGAGCTACCAGCCCTCCCTCCGATGGGATGATACACCGGGCGATGGAGGCACTCAGCTCGGGATCTCCCGCGAGCTCGCGGTCACCCAAGGCGCTGTATCGAAGGTCCTCGAGCGCCTCGTGGCCGCCTCGCAGGTCCGGTATGAGCGCGGTCACGTCATCGGGCAGCGTCGTCGCCAACGAGTCTACCGGCTGACTCAAACCGGCGAACTTCTGGCCCACCGAATTCGTGAACGATTGCGTCTGCCGGAGTACCCGGCTCGAGGGACTCAGCCGGCCCAACCCAGGGATCTCCCACAGACGGATCCGGCGCGGAACCGAGCGGAGCTCCAGAATGTGCAATTGTGATTGCACGCACTCCCGATGGGGGAGCGACCGGGCTGCCAAGCGAAGGGAGTCTCGGAACGCTCCCCAACTCCTATAGTGGGGACACTACCGGCTTACGTCGGAACGGAAGTTGAGGCGTGCTGTGGACCACAGCTCGCGAAGTGGGAAGCAGCTCAGACAGGAACACCCAGAAGAGTACCATGACAAAGGGGAGGGCAAGTACTCCGACGAGGGCGAGCCACACAATCGATCCGCCCCAGGACACGCCGATCAGGCTGCTCCCTAGACCGCTTCCAATGGCGATCAGCAACAACGCGGCGACTATCGCGAGCGTGTCCAGGGCCAGGAACGCAGCGGAGAAGGATCGGGGGTGGAAGGTCGGGCCGGAAACCGATTGATTCGCACGCATCGCTCTCGCCCGAGTCCAGAGGGGTTCCGAGACTAATCTCCGAGGTAAAGGACATTTGACCAGCCTCAGAAACAAGTGCGTGATGCTCGAGAGGGCTTGGAGCCTCGCTTCCTTCCAGAACTGTGTCGCGACCCAGATGGAGTTGCGAGCCGACCCAGGGCGGTCGGATCGCTGAGTGAGTACGAGTTGACCCGCGGATTATGGTCGAGGCCAAGCTGCGGTCCATTCATGAACCAGTCTGTGAAGTTCAGTCTGGCCGGACGCGTCGGGGCGGTGGCGGTGTTCGCGCTCGCAGCGACGTTCGTCATTGCCGGCTTGGCCGCCGGCTGGTTCCCCCCGGGCATCGTCGCGCGCGCCGCAAGCCCGACTCCCAGCGGGTTCG
>DASQHP010000056.1:0-2603 GCA_035632035.1 Thermoplasmata archaeon
GCGGTCTCTGCACTAGCGGGCGCGACGGATCGGGCATTCTCGCCGATATGGGCGGAAGTCGAGTGTATGGGGCCGACCGAGTACCCCAGGGTAGCGACCGCGGTGATCCCGCCGAGGAGGGTGAGGCCCGCGATCAACACCACCGTGAACAGACGGGCTCCAGCTCGGCCGTCGCCAAGGGACCGTATGCGGGATTCGCCGCCTCGATTCTCGACCGTGATCGTCTGGGGCGGAAGGGAGAGGTTCGCTCGAGGATGCTCCTTCACGATTCGGCGTCGCGTCACGGTCGCCCCATCCTGACCTCGGATAGTTAAGCAAGGGCGCAGGTTTCGAGGGAGAACCTGCCGCGTCGGGCGGTCCCCGAGAGGCCGCTGGGGGGAAGATCCCCGTCGCGTCAGCCGTAAATCGGGGCCGGTGACTCGAGGTTGGTGGATCTGCGTTGACGGTCCGGGAGGAGTTGGAGCTCCGGATGCAGGACCTACCCAGCCTTGTCCGTAGGAAGTCCCGGTACGGCAACGGTTTCGCCTACCACGTCGGCGAGAGGGAGATCGCCCACTTTCACGGGGACGGCCGGATGGACGTCCGGCTGACCCGCGAGCTCATCCGACTGCGAAAGTTGGAGGGCGGGCTCGACGATAGGGTGACCACGCGCGGGCCGACGGCGGACTGGGTGGCCGTCCGGGTCGAGCAGCCGAAGGACGTCAATCTGGCGATCTCCCTCGTAGAGGATGCGATCCGGGCGAACGCCTAGCGCTTCGCCCGGTTGACCCCTCGAGTTCCCGACCCCCTGCGCCAGAATCGTGACCCGCCGGGACCGCCGTGGAGGGCTCGGGTTGCGCACGACGGCTCCCGCCGTCAGCGGAGCGGAGACCGGGGTGAGATCGCAGAGAACATGAGAACGAAGTCTGCGGTCGCCAGAATCCACAGGGGCGACGCACCGTCCTGCAGCCAGCTCGGAGTGGAGGCGGCCCAGACGATGGTTACGGTCCCAATGACCGCCATGAGCAGCAGCCCGAGCAGCCCCGCAACAATGGCCACGAGGAATGTGATTCCTCCCCAGTGCGCGCCGCTCCGACGCCGCTCGACGATGAGAGGCATACCGGAGTGCGGCATCGTTCTCCAGTTTTCCCAACTCCATACTTACGGCCCGCATCAACTCGAGTTGACGGCGCGTGAGCGCACGTCTCCGGGACGTATTCGTCGATGAGACACCGCATTGGCTGTCGCTCGATGAGAGTGCAGCCGCCACCGCGGTCCCGGGGACCGCGATCTCGGTCCAACCGCGGGTGGAAGTTACGCGATGGCCACCGTCGTGCCGCAGTACTCGCACTTAACCGAGGTCTGACCCTGGTAGATCTCCCCGCTGTGCGGGGCCCCGCACGCGGAACACCGGACGAGCTTGATGGTCGGGGCGGCCGGAGCGGCCCCGCCGCGGACCGTCGCAATGTCTCGGGCGGCCTCCCCGCCGGTGATGTACTTGTAGAATCGGGTGATCACATCGGCCTCCCAGCCTTTGACGTCGTACGGGGTAACGGGGATCCCAACTTCGGGGCGGAAGGCCACGTAGACGCCCGTTCCGGCGATCAGTCCGACTCGGCCCTTGGTGATGTCCTGGAGCGCCCCAATGGGCTTCTCGGTCATGACGACGCGGTCGATCCGTTTCTTGGTGACGATGAAGAGCTTCTTCTCGAGGACGACTTCCTTCTGGCCCTCGTACACGAACCGATGGTTCGTCAGGTAGAGCGTCCCGTGGCACTTCTCGCCCTCCATGATCTTCGCCTCGATCGCCAGGACGGGAGACTCCTCCTGCTGCAGGGGGAACGCGGCCTGCCCGAACAGGGCCATGGTCGTTTCGGCGATCTTGAGGTCCCGGTCCACGGCGGCCAGGCTCGCAGCGAGCTCCTTGACCGGGGCCGTCACCTGGCCGGCGGCTCCCCCGACCCGGGAGCGGACCGATGACGCATCGGACGAGAGCCGGTTGGCCAGCATCGAGGCTCCGCCAATGTTCCCCGAGTCGATCTCCATTCGCAACGTCTGGCACTCGGACTGGAGCGGGCTGATCTGGGAAGAGAGCGGCTGAAGGTTGGCGGCCATCGACTGGCGGACCGACGGACCCACCTCGGCCCATTTCTTGGACAGCATGTCGACCGTCTTGTCGAGGTGCCCCAGGGCCGCGTATCCGCGCCCGCGGACGGACGAAAGTCGGCTGGCCAGTCCGCCGATGGAGGCGTCCAGCGAATTCACTTCGCTCTCGGCCCCGCTGATCTCGCTGGACGCCTGGCTCAGTTCGGATTCGATGGATCGGAGTCGTCCGTAGAGGGCGTCCTTCTCGGGGTTTCCTTGCGCCATTTCCTTCGCGGACCCGTGAGGATTCAGCGATGCCCCGGCTAATAGACATGAGCCCTCAATCGGCGGACCGCTCGCGACGTGGGGGAGCTCCCCCCGCGCGGTGGAGGGCGCACCGGGTACCGAACGGGTCCCCCATGAGTCGGCGTCCGGCGGGCCTATAGTGGGCTCCCTCTTGGCGGGACGTGCCTCTCGCCGCATCCTCACGGTGGTTTCTCGTCACCGCGCTCGCTCACCTCGGAGTCGCTGCTGTCCTG
>DASQHP010000057.1:0-9270 GCA_035632035.1 Thermoplasmata archaeon
GAGCTGCTCCCACTGGTCCCAGCCCGTGGCGGGTAGCCGCGGGTCGTTCGCGGCCAGACCCCAGCCCGGCGCGCCCGGCGCCGCGCAGGGGATGTCGCCCGAGCCCGAGACATTGCCGCGGGTCCAGTAGGGGATGCCCGCCGCCTGGTTGGGCGAGCTGAACCAGCCGCACGGCACGACGGACCCGCCGAGCGGGTCCGCGATGAGTTCGAGGAAGTAGGGCCAAGCGTGGTGCTGGCCGTAGACGTGGAAGGTGACGCAGCCATGGTCAGGGCCGCTCATGGCGGCCGTCGGGCAGGGTCCCTGTCCTCCGCCGGGCAGCGTCGTCTCGTTGATGGACATCGAGTTCAGGATCTGCGAGGGGGTGTTGTTGTACGACCCGTGGATCGAATCCCACGTCACGTTGCCGCTATCCAGCAGGGACTGGGCCACGATCCAGCCGTTGTTCGACTCGGTCGAGGGGAGGGTCGAAAAGCCCATCGTGCGCGCGAGGGAGAAGACGACGTCCGTCGGCCAGACGCCCCAATGCGCCCCCGTGAGCGGGTCGTAGAAGCTCGCGTTCCCCTGGATGACGAACGTGTAGTTCCAGCCGTCCACGAGCGAGTCGCCGTACATCCGCTGGCACTGCGCGCTTCCCGGCACGCACGTCGCGAGGACCGGGACGTAGTTGGTCGGCTCGGGTCCCGTCAGGGAGCCGTTGTACGTGATGAGGGTCTGGTAGACGTTGATGATCGGTTCCGCTCCCACCGTCTCGTAGTCGATGGCGGGGTCCTCCGAGAGGGCGCCGCCCGGCGCGAGCTCGTAGTTGATGATGATGCCGGGGTGCGGGCTGTGGTGGACGATCGATCCCTGGATGCCGGCGTGCTCACCGGCGGCCGCGACGTAGACCGTCCAAGTGTAGTTCATGTAGAGGGTCGCGCCCCCCGTCACATTGCCGCCCGTGCCGATGGTGCCGTTCGTCGCCGCCCCCACGAAGCTCACCGTGTAGGTGCCCGGCGTGGAGAACGTCGCCTGGTCGGTCAGGGAGGTGTTCGTGGTGGTGATGGCCGAGAGCGTGCCACCGGTGGAGACCATCTTCGGAGGAAGCGCCACGAACGCCGGGTTGGTCGGCTGGCCCGTGTAGCTGCCCGTGAGCGTCACCGACTGGCCGGTCTGGAGGACGGCGGTGACCGCCGTCCCCGAGGGAACGGTCGTGTTGCCGAGCACCGAGCCCGCCACGGAGGGGACGGCGCCGATCTGGTTGGCTGCGAAGGAGGGAGTGACCGTGAGGAGTACGAGCGAGCCGACATTGTCGTGCGCCTGGCCGTTCACGCTCGCCGTCGCGCGGACGAGGTAGGTTCCGGGCGTCGAATAGTTGTGGCTGATGAGGGAGCTCCGGCTCGAGTTCTGGGTGCCGTCGCCGAAGTAGACCGTGTAGGACGTGGAGGCCTCCCCCGCCGGAAGGCTCACGGTGAAGGGAACGCCCGCGCCCTGCTGGACGCTCTTGAACGGTAGAAGGAGGGAGACGTCGTGGGTGTTGACGTAGTTGCCGCAGATCGGGGAGGTCACGGGCTCGCACGTCTTGGGCGAGCCCTTCGTGAAACCGCCCATCACCCCGTAGGTGCCGACCCCGACGCCGGCGAGGACGATGACCACAACGATCGCGGAGACCAGCGACGAGACCCCCCGAGACGACATTCGACGGCTCGAGGCCTGCGCAACTTCCATGGACGCCACCATTTCCCAAGATCGGGCGAACCCGGCTCGGGAAGCTAGGCTAACCTGAGCCGCATATATACCTCTCCGGCCGCAACCACCGCCGAGAATCAGCGCCCCGGGGCCGGTGCCGTTGGCTCGGGGTTTTCCGCGGGGGGATGGACGAGCGCCGAGAGCACCCGGAAGGCGTGGAGCACATCGCGCTCGCGCACCACGAACGTCGAATCCGTGTAGACGCTCATGAGCTCGAGGCTGTTGATCCCGGCGCGGAACAGCGCGCCGGCGAGGAACGCAAGGACACCGGGCGTCTCGACGATCACCTCGGGGCTGCGCACCGTGAGCGCGGAGAGGTGGGTGTGCACCCCGAGCGTCGCCCGCCGCCCGATGGACGCGAGGACGGCGTCCACGAGATCCTCCTCGCAGAGGATGGTGAGCGCACCCGGCCCCTCGAGGAGCTGGAGGAGGTGTCGACGGTCCGCGAGCAGGCCCCGGCCCGTCTCCAGTACCTGGCCCAGCATCTCCCAGTCGTTCCGGGCCGTGATGATCGCGACCCGCGTGCGGACCTCCAGCCGGCTCCCCCGCACGACCTCGAGGACCCGCTCCTCGAGCGGCCGCTCCGCCTTCATCTGACGCTGGTAGCGCCGACAGGCGACCTCGATCGCCTCCTGGTTCGCAAGGCCGGTCTCGCCGCGGATCTTCCGGGCGAGCGACGTGAAGTTCACGATGTTGAACGAGAGGCAGTCCCGGATCGCCGGATGGTCTTCGATGTACCGCCGGGTCACCTCCGCGGCGGTCGGACCGCTGGCCGCAGCATCCGGAGGCATGGATCGACGGGTCACCCGAGCGGGAGACGATGGCCGCCCACGGAGGGGTTCTCCTTCAACGTTTCTCCCCGGGCCCCCGGACCAGGGACGGCCATCTCACAATGGGTCCGGAGCGTGAGAGGGGCCCCTCGGAGGCCGTGTCTCCCCCGAGACAAGGGGGATATATCCTGCTGCGGTCCCAAGGGGGCGGGCTCCGGGGCCCCGTGGACGGGAACCGGCGACCCACCGAGGACCGGAGGGACGAGTCGGAAACCGTGGTCACGCAGCGGCGCCACCTGAGGCTGTTACCGTGCCGCGCCTGCGGCCATTTGCGGGCCAGCCATTACCTGCTCGCTCCGCAGGACGGCCGGGTCCGTCGACACTTCAGCCGGCCGCGGGACCGCGCGACGCCGATGCCCTGCCACGTCCTCTCCTGCGAGTGCTCGCGGTTCCTGGGCGAGGGGGAGATCTTCCTGTGCCCGGTCTGCTCGCGAGAGTACGCGACGCGAGCGAGCCTCGAGATCCATCTGTACGGCCAGCACCCCGGTCTCACGCCCCGGGAGCGGAGCGTGCTGCTTCAGGGGGCGCTCCATCCCCGTCGAGTCCCCATCGCCCCGACACTGCCGGCCGCGGAGCGGTCGGCGGAAACTCCGATCGCGACCTGACCGCCTCTACCCGAACGGGGAGGGCGGGGCCCCGAGCACTCGCCGAAGGCGCGCGAGTCGCTGGTACTCCCGGACCGCCTTCTTCCGCGCCGTCCGTTCGTCCCGCCTGCCGATCGCCGTGAGGGCGCGGACCTCCTTCCAGGATGAACCCCCGGTGCTCCGCCGCTGCTCGGGCTCCTTTTGCGGCGGGGGAAACCGGAAGCCGCGCGCGGCGAGCGTCGGGAACTCCTTCACCAGCTCGGCCCGGGAGAGCGACTCGAGCGGACGCCCCGACGGTTCGAGACGTCGCACGAGCCGGGCGACCTTCGTGTGCGCGGTGCGGAACGGCATCCCGGTCGCGACCAGCGCATCGGCGAGCTCCACCGACCCCGTTCCGCCGGTGACGGTGGACGGTCCCTCCCGCAGTTCGACCGTGCCGACCATCCCCCCCAGGACGCGGGCGTGGGCCAGGGCGTCCTCGATGCCGTCGAACAGGAGCGGTTTGCCGGCTTGCAGGTCGCGCTGGTAACCGATCGGGAGCGCCTTCAGGATCGTCAGGTGGGCCACGAGACGCCCCACCGCCGGGCCGGCCGCGGCTCGCGCCAGCTCGGCGAGGTCGGGATTCCGCTTGTGCGGCATGAGCGAGCTCGTCGTCACGTAGGCGTCGTCCAGGCGGACCCGGTCGACCTCGGGCATCGAGCCGAGGACCAGCTCCTCGGCGAGCGAGCTCCCGTGGATGCTGAACAGGGCGAGGGCCCCCAGCGTCTCCACCGCGGCGTCCCGGTCCGAGACCCCGTCCAGCGACGACGGTCCGGGCCGCTCGAATCCGAGCAGGCGGGCGGTGAGCGCGCGGTCGATGGGAAGCGACGTGCCGGCGATGGCGCCGCTGCCGAGCGGGCTTTCCGTCAGCCGTTCGCGGATCGACCGGAACCGGGCCGCGTCGCGCAGCATTCGGAGCGCGTGGGTGGCGAGGACCTGGCCCCAGTAGAGACGCTGGGCGGGCTGGAGATGGGTCCACCCCGCGACCACGGTGCGGCCGGCGGACGATGCGCTGCGGTCGAGCAGGGTTCGCGCAAGGTCCAGAGCGGCGACCTCGAGCGCGAGGAGGGCGTCCCGAAGATAGAGCGCGAGGTCGGTCGCTACCTGGTCGTTGCGGCTTCGGGCGGTGTGGAGCCGACCGCCGTCCCGCCCGATCCGCCGGCCGAGCGCGACCTCGACGTTCAGGTGGACGTCCTCGAGGTTTGCGTCGAGGTGGAAGCGACCGCGCTCGACCTGCGCCGAGATCGCCCGCAGTCCGGTCTCGATCCGGCGGGCGCTCGAGCGGGGGATGATCCCCGACGCGCCCAGCATCCTCGCGTGGGCGAGCGACCCCCACAGGTCGTGGGGGAGGATCCGCCGGTCCTCCCGGGTGGACTCCGCGAGCGCCGCGGCCCGCGGGTCAAGCGGTCGGGAGAACCTCTCGCGGAGCACGCTTCGAGCCACCTTGGCTCGCCCGCGCCGCCGCGCGGCGGGCGTGGGCAAGCTGGTTGGGGAGGCCGTAGAGGTGGATGAACCCCTCGGCGAGCTCCTGGGGGAACCGGCTGCCGGCGCCGTACGTGGCGAGCTCGTGCGAGAGGAGCGAGTAGTCGGACTTCCGGCCGACGGCCCGGGCCGTGCCCTGGAACAGGCGGAGCGTCACCTCGCCGGTCACGACCTCCTGGGTGGAACGCGTGAACGCCTGGAGCGCCTCGCGGAGGGGCGAGTACCAGAGCCCCTCGTACACGAGGTCGGCGAACCGCCGGTCGACCCCCGCCTTGAACGCGAGGAGGTCGCGCGGCAGGACGAGGCTCTCGAGGGAGCGGTGGGCCTCCAATAGGGCGATCGCGGCGGGGCACTCGTACGTTTCCCGGGACTTGATGCCGACCACGCGGTCCTCCACGTGGTCGATGCGGCCGACGCCGTGCCGTCCCGTCCGCTGGTTCATCTCGCGGACGAGCTCGACGGGGCCGAACGCGACGCCGTCGATGGCCGTGGGGATCCCCTGCTCGAAGGAGACGCGGAGGAGCTCGGGAGTTCCCGGCCAGCTCGCGGGATGGCCGGTCCAGTCGAAGACCTCCTCGGGTGCGGGCTCGTTCGCGTCCTCGAGCTTCCCGCCCTCGATGCTGCGGCCCCAGAGGTTCTCGTCGACAGAGTACGGCGAGGCCGCGGTGACCCGGATCCGGAGGCCGTGGTCGCGGGCGTAGCGGATCTCGTCCTCCCGGTTCATGTTCCACTCTCGGACCGGGGCGATCACGCGAAGCTGCGGCGCGAGGGTGTGGACCGCCACGTCGAACCGGACCTGGTCGTTCCCCTTCCCCGTGCATCCGTGGGCCACGGCGTCGGCGCCGTCCTTCTGGGCGGCTTCGACGAGGCAGCGGGCGATGAGCGGCCGGGCGAGCGACGTGGACAGCGGGTAGACGCCCTGGTAGAGCGCGTTCGCCTGGACCGCCGGCCAGAGGAACTCGGTGACGAACGTCTCCTTCGCATCCACGAGCCGGGCCGAGGTGGCGCCGTTCTCGCTCGCCCGGCGCAGCGCGCCGTCCAGCTCGCCCTGCTGACCCACGTCGACCGTGAGACACCCGACGGACGCGCCGTAGTGTTCGCCGATCCACGGGATCGCGACCGACGTGTCGAGTCCACCGGAGTACGCCAGGACCACCTTCAGCTTCTGGTTCCGCTTCGCCATCGAACTACCCCCCCGCGCTGGATGTCGGAAGGAGAGGCACGGGGCCCTCGCGGATTTCCCCAAGGACCGTCCCGCCGTGCGGGTGCCCGGGGTCGTCGCCGAGGGTCGACAGCGAACCGACCCAGACCGTGGTCGCGCCCGCCTGTTCCGCCCGGAGCGCGGCGGTGAGCTTGGGGATCATCCCGTCGCGGGCGATCCCGTCCCGCAGGAGCATCTTGGCCTCGGACGGCCGGAGATGGGAGAGGACGGTCCCGGCGGCGTCATGGACACCGGGGACATCGCTCACCAGGAGCAGCGGCGCCCCCAACGCCGCCGCGATGGCGCCCGCGGCCAGGTCGGCGTTCACGTTGTAGACCCGGCCCACCTCATCGCTCCCGAGCGGCGCCACCACCGGCGTGAGGCCCTCCTCGAGGAGCTTCAGGAGGAGCCGGGTACGCGCCGCGTCCGGTTCGCCGACCCAGCCGAGCGAGCCGGGAGGGGTCCCCGCGGGATGGACGGGAAGGATGCGGCCCGAGACGCCCGTGAGCCCTACCGCCGGGACCCCGGCGGACTGGAGCGCGTTGGTGAGCCGGACGTTGACGCGGCCGGCGAGCACCTCCGCGACCACCTCGAGCATCGCGTCGGACGTGACCCGCTGCCCGGCCCGCTTTTCGGTAGGAAGGTCGAGCTGGGCCGCCCGCGCCGTGACCTCCTCTCCACCGCCGTGAACGACCACGAGCCGGCGCCCGCGCCGAAGCTGCCGGGTCGCCCAGAGGACGAACTGGGCGAGGTCCGGCCCCGGCGAGAGCTCGGCGCCGCCGACCTTGACGACCCACAGGTTGCTGGAGGAGCTCATGTTCGGTACTGCGCGTTGATCTGGACGTAGGCGTAGGAGAGGTCACATCCCCAGGCGGTCGCCCGGGCCGACCCCTGGTGGAGCCGGATGGTGAGGGGGACCTCCTCCAGCTGGCGGAGGATCCGGCTGACCCGGTGGCCCCCACCGTTCTCGAGGCCCGGAGCGGGACGACCGGCGACGATGAGCGGGAGCTCCCGGCCGCGCGATGCCAGCGCGACGTCGATCCGCGCCGGGTCCATCCGGGCGCCCGAGTAGCCGACCGCGCACGCGATCCGGCCGACGTTCGGGTCGGCGCCGAAGACCGCGGCCTTCACGAGCGTCGAACCGACCACCGCTTTCGCGGCGGCGCGCGCGTCCAGAACGGACCTCGCCCCCTCCACGTGGACCGTCAGAAGCTTTGTGGCTCCCTCGCCGTCCCGGGCGATCGCCCGGGCGAGCGACTCGAGCACGGTGCCCACGGCGGCGCGGAAGGCGGGGTCACCATCCGCGTCAGGTCCGCCGATGGCGCCGTTGGCGAGCAGGTAGATCGAGTCGTTGGTGCTCGTGTCTCCGTCCACGCTCACCATGTTGAGCGTCCGGTCGGTCTCGGCCGTGAGCACTCGCTCGAGGCCGGGCGCCGAAACGGGGGCGTCCGTCGTGAGGAAGGCGAGGGTCGTCGCGTGAAGGGGGGCGAGCTTCGGGGCGATCATCCCGCTTCCTTTCGCCATCCCCCCTACCGTGAACCGGCGGCCGTCGGCGAGTCGCGAGACGATCGCGGCCCGCTTCGGCGTCGTGTCGGTCGTGAGGATCGCATGGGCGGCGCTCTCGCTCCCAGCCGCGCCGGCGCGCAGGCTGGCCCGAAGCGACCCGAGACCCGCCAGCACTTTCGGAACCGGTATCCGGGGGCCGATGACGCCGGTGCAGGCAGGTAGGAGGCTTTCCGCTGGCAGGGCGAACTCCGACTCAGCCGAATCCAGGACGGACCGGTTGTCGGCGAGCCCCTCGGGGCCGGTCATCGCGTTCGCGACGCCCGAGATGGTGAGGATGCCCCGGAAGGTGGCGCCCCGACGGGCGAGCCGCTCGGCCCCGAGGAGAACGGGGGCCGCCTTGCACTGGTTGGTCGTGAACACCCCCGCGGCGGTCGCCGGTCGGTCGCTCCAGACGATCGATAGATCGGGGCGGCCGCTGCGCTTGACACCGCAGCTCACGCCACCCGCACGGAATCCCTTCGGCGCGTTGACGCCGAGGCGCGACGAGGCCACCGGCTCAGACTCCGAATCCCGGGTGCGCGAGACCCGCGGTCTCGTCCCAGCCCATCATGAGGTTCGCGTTCTGGACCGCCTGGGTCGCTCCGCCTTTTCCCAGATTGTCGATCGCGCTGAACACCACCGGCGTCGATCCCGCATCCTGGACGGAAAGGTAGCACCGGTTCGTCCCGAACGCCCACGGGAGCTTCGGGATGCCCCCCACGCGCACGAACGACGAGCCCGAGTAGGCCGACTCGAGGATCTCCTGCCATTCCTTCGCACGAGTTCCGGCCCTCGCCGTGGGGTAGATGGAACAGAGGATGCCCCGCACGAGCGGAACCACGTGGGGAACGAACACCAGATTCGGCGCATGAGGGGAGAGTCCGCCCAGCACGCGCTGCATCTCGGGGACGTGCCGGTGGGTGGGCGTGCCGTAAGGCCGAACGGTGAGCGCGGCGTCCGGGTGATGGCTCTCCGTGGACGGAGCGGCGCCGACGCCGGAGCTTCCGCTCTTCGCGTCCACGATCACCGGGCCGGCGACCTCACCGGCGCGATAGAGGGGCGCGAGGGCGAGGAGGGTCGCCGTCGGATAGCAGCCGGGATTAGCCACGAGCCTCGCGGAGCGGATCCGCTCGTGGAACAGCTCGGGGAGGCCGTAGACCGCCTCGGCGAGGTGCTCGGCATCCTGGTGGGGCCGTCCGTACACCGACTCGTACTGGTCGGCGGTCGCGAGCCGATAATCCGGTCCCAGGTCGACCACTTTGACCCCGCGCTCGAGAAGCCCGGGGACGACCTTCATCGCCTCGCCCGCGGGCTGGGCCAGGAACGCCACGTCGGTGTCGACCTGAGCAGGGTCCGCGGTCAGTCGGAGATTCCCGAACCGTTCGAGCTGGGGCGAGACCTCCGCGAGCGTCGAGTCGGCATGGCTCTGCGAGAGCGCCGCGGTAACCTCGAGCTCGGGGTGGTAGGAGAGCACGCGGAGGAGTTCGGTCCCTAGGTACCCGCTGGCGCCGAGCACGGCCGCTGTCGCCATCAGGTCCTTGGAGTGTCTCACCGGGGCCACGCGCTTGAGCGTGGTGTCCCCGGCCCGTCGCCGAGCACCTAGCGATGTTGCCCGCGCGACGTCTTTGGGGGTGCGGACGCGTCTCTCGCTTCCGGGCCCAGGAGCTCGGAGAGCGCCTGGTACGCGCGGATCACGTCGCGGTCCCGGAAGACGAAGAGAGAGTCGGTGTGCACGCTCACCGTTTCGAGACAGTTGATCCCGCGTCGGTAGAGCGCGTCCACCATCCGCGAGAGGACGCCCGGGGTCTCCGCCACGGCCGGTTCGCTGCGGAAAGCGATCACGGCGAGCGAACGCTCGACG
>DASQHP010000058.1:0-19524 GCA_035632035.1 Thermoplasmata archaeon
GAGGGCGGCTTGGGCGGGCGGCTCGACTCCACGAACGTGCTGGACGCCCCCGTGGGAGTGATCACCACGATCGAGCTCGAGCACACGGAGATCCTCGGGCCGACACTCACCGATGTCGCCCGTGAGAAGGCCGGCATCCTCCATCGGGGGATGCGGGCGGTCGTGGGCGAACCCAAGCCCGAGCCCCGAAGCGAGATCGACCGGCTCGCCGACGCGGCCGGAGTCCCGGTGCTGCATCTCGGCGAGGAGGTGAGGGTCGTCGACCGGCAGCTGTCGGAGAAGGGCCAGCGCCTCACCCTGGCGACGCCGACCCGGGAGCTCCACCGGGTCGACCTTCCCATGTACGGTACGTTCCAGCCGGGGAACGCTGCCCTCGCGCTCGCGGCGGTCGAACTCTACGCCCGCGCGACCGACCTCAAGCTCAGCGAAGCGGCCCTGCGACGCGGGTTCGGCCAGGCTCGATGGAAAGCCCGCGTCGAGCGCGTCGCCCGCCGCCCCGACCTGTTCCTGGACGTCGCCCACACCGTGGAGAGCGCGCGGGCGCTGGCCCTCAGCCTCGCCGAGATCGCCCCGTTCACCGCGCCGGAGGCGAACGTCGTACTGTTCGGCTGCCTCGGGGACAAGCCGGCGGCCGCGATCCTGGAGGCCCTGGCCCCCCTCGCCCATACCGTCGTGCTCGTGCCCGTCCGCTCGGAGCGCGCCGCCCCCACGGACCTCCTGCGGCGGGCCGCGACCGGATCCTTCCGTCGGGTCGTGCTCGCCCCGGAGACCGCCACGGGCCTCGCCCTCGCCCGGGCCGCCACCGCGGCCGACGGGATGACCGTGGTCGCGGGGAGCGACTACCTCGCCGGCGAAGTGCTGGACGCGATCGAAGGTCGCGAGGGGGACGAGCCCGATCTCTCCGACCCGGCTCACTCCCCGCGAGCCGCACTCCGGTCTCGCACTGGGGGGAGGCGTTCGTGACGCGGGCGCGATCCGGGGCGGAGTACCCGTGGGAGCAACTGCTGGACGAGCTTTCCGCGCTCTACGGAACCGGGGATTGGAGGGTTCCCTACCTGCGGGACCACGCGGAGGATCCGTTCCAGGTGCTGATCGGGACCATCCTATCCCAACGGACCCGCGACGCGAACACGGACAAGGCCTCGGCCGCCCTCTTCGCGAAGTACCCGGATGCCCGGACGCTGGCCGCTGCCAAGCCCCGCGATGTGGAGCCGCTGATCCGGGCCACGGGATTCTATCGCACCAAATCGAGGCTGATCACCGCCACGGCCCGGGAGATCCTCGAGCGGTTCGGCGGGGCCGTTCCCCGAGATGTGGAGACGCTCACCACGCTTCCCGGGGTAGGCCCGAAGACGGCGAACTGCGTGCGGGTGTTCGGGTACGGTCTCCCGGGGATGCCGGTCGACACGCACGTCCATCGCATCGCCAATCGGCTCGGGGTCGTCCGCACGAAGACTCCCGAAGCCACGGAAGAGGAGCTTCGTCGCGTCGTGCCCGAACGGTTCTGGATCCCGATCAACCCGCTCCTGGTCCAGCACGGTCAGAATTTGTGCCGGCCGCGGCGCCCGCTCTGCGGACGCTGCCCGATCGTCGAGCTGTGCGCCACGGGCCGCGCGCTCAGAGACCACCGGCCTCCGCCACGTCGCGAAGACGCTCCGGGGCGCCCCCGGACACCCCGACCGAGCCGCTCCCCGCCACCGAGAATGCCCCGGCGACGCTCTCGGCCCCGTCGGACGAGGGCCACGTGACCGAAGTGTTTTAGGTCCGGCTCCGCTCGGCGGCCCACCGATGGACCCGGGCGAGTACGCTCTCGAGTTCTTCCACCGGGGCGGATTCACCCGTCGGACCTGCGCGGGCTGCGGGGCCGCCTTCTGGGCGCTCGGGGACCTCGACCGCTGCCAGGAGGAACCGTGCACGCCGTACTCGTTCATCGGCCACCCGATATTCCGGCGCCCGGCGACGCCGTCGGAGATGCGGGAGACGTTCCTGCGGTTCTTCGAGCAGCGGGGCCACCAGAGGGTCCGACGCTACCCCACGGTCGCCCGGTGGCGGAACGATGTGTTCTTCACGCAGGCCTCCATCTACGACTTCCAGCCGTGGGTGACGAGCGGGGCGATCCCCCCGCCCGCGAACCCGCTCACCATCAGCCAGCCGTGCGCCCGGTTCAACGACCTCGCGGAGGTGGGCCACAGCGGGCGGCACTTCACGCTGTTCGAGATGATGGCGCACCACGCCTTCAACCGGCCGGACCACACGGTCTACTTCAAGGAGCGATGCGTCGAGCTCTGCCACGAGCTCCTGACCGAGGAGCTCGGAGCCGACGCCCGCGGGATCTCCTACAAGGAGGAGGAGTGGGAGGGTGGCGGCAATCTGGGCCCCTCCCTCAGCGTGGGCATCGCCGGTCTCGAGCTCGCGACGCTCGTGTTCATGGAGTACGTCCGCAGCGGGGCCCGCCTCCAGCCGATGCCCCTCACGGTCGTCGACACCGGCTACGGGCTCGAGCGGTTCGTGTGGAGCTCGCACGGCACGAAGAACGCCTACGAGGCGGTGTTCGGCCCGGTCTATGACGAGATGCGCGCCACCTTCGCACCCGCCGAGGCCGCGATCCTCATCGACCACGCCCGGTCCGTGAACTTCCTCCTGACCGATGGCGTCGTCCCGTCCAACAGCAAGGAGGGGTACTACGCGCGGCTCATTCTCCGCCGCATGCTCCGGATCCTCGCGAAGGCTCCCGAGGCACCCGGTCTCCCCGACGTGCTCGACCGGGTCGGCCGGGAGATCGCCCGGGACTTCCCCGAGGTGGGGGAGCATCGGGCGGACCTGCGCCGCGTGATCGAGGCGGAGATCGAACGGTACGACGAGGCGATCGGCCGGGCCCGGGCGGTCGTTCGGCGGCACGAGGAGCGGATCGAGAAGCAGGGCGGTTCCGTCACGGAGGAGGACCTCCTCGAGTGGTACGACTCGCTGGGCCTGCCTCCCGATGTCGCGGTGGCGGAGCTGAAGCACCCCATACCGGTGCCCGCCGACTTCTACCCGCGCGTCGCGGCTCGCCACGAGTCGGAGACCCCGGTGACCGACTACACCGAGACGGCGAGCGGGCTGCCGCCGGTCCCGGCCTCGGTCCCGGATACGAAGGTCGAGTACTACCTCGACCCCTACACGCGACGCTTTGACGCGCACGTCCTCTTCAGCGAGGGCCCCTACGTCGTTCTCGACCGGACGTTCTTCTACCCGACGGGCGGGGGGCAGATCAGCGACACCGGCGAGCTCGCGGGGGTCCCGGTCGTGGACGTCGCCCGCGCGGGACGCTGGGTGTTCCACCGCCTCGACCGGCCCACGACGCTCACGGTCGGCGAGCGGGTCCACGGGGTCATCGACGACGCCCGACGCACCCAGCTCATGCAGCACCACACGGCGACCCACCTTCTGAACGGGGCGCTCCGGGAGGCGCTGGGGCCGCACGTCTGGCAGGCCGGCGCGTTCAAGGGGACGGAGAGCGCCCGAATCGACATCACGCACTTCCGCGCCCTGAGCGCGGAGGAGGTGCGGACGGTCGAGCGGCGTGTGAACCGGATCATCCGGGAGAATCGACCGGTGAAGAGCTACTTCGAGCCCCGGAACGAGGCGGAGCGACGCTTCGGATTCACCCTCTACCAGGGGGGAGCCGTGCCGGGCCGGGACCTGCGCATCGTCGAGATCGAGGGGTTCGATGTGGAGGCGTGCGGCGGCACCCACTGCACCCGGACCGGAGAGGTCGGACTCGTCACGATCCTGGGCAGCGAGCGGATCCAGGACGGCGTCGTCCGCTTGAGCTACGCCGCGGGCGAGCGTGCCCTCGACGTGCTGGACGAGTCGACCCGGTTGCTCCAGGAGTCCGCCCACCGCTTGGGCGTGCCGCGCGACAAGCTCGCGATCGGGATCGACCGGCTCCTGACCGAGGTGGACGAATCCCGCCGGCGCTCGCGCAGCCAGGAGAAGGAGGACCTGAAGGCGGTCGCCGAGCGTCTGGGCGCCGACGGGCCGCACACCGCGACCGAGGGGGACACGACGATCGTGTCGGCGCGGGTGACCGGCGACCGATCGACGCTCATGGAGCTCTCGCGGCTCCTCACCCGGGGTCCGAACCGGGTCGCCATCCTCGCCGCCGAGGCCGACGGGCGAGGCCTCCTCTTCATCGGCTCGACCACCTCCCGTGTTCCCGCCGCGGGGCTGCTGGAGGACGTCCGGTCGCGGTTCGGCGGGAAGGGCGGCGGCAACCCGTCGGCCGCCACCGCCGTGGGAGACCCCGGCGAACCCCTCGATGCGGCCCTCGCGGCGGCCCGGTCCCGCGCGGTGGAGCGCCTGCGGGCGGGCCCGCCGTGAGCGGCGAGCCTCCGGGTCGAAACATTTACCTTCCCGTGGGTGGCTTTAGACGGACGAAACCACACGAGGGCGTGCCGCTCTCGTGGGCGAACTGAAGGGTGGTACAGGGTGGCGAACGAGGACGGCGGGAAACTCATGGGGGTTCCGCCGGAGGTCATCGCGTTCCTGGGGGGTCGCGGCGGGCGCTCCCTCATCGTGAAGGGCGGCGCCGGTACGGGAAAGACGACCTTCGGGCTCGAGCTCCTGGAACGGATCGGGCGGCCGCAACAGTCGTACTATCTCTCCACCCGCGTCGGGGACGAGGCGCTCTACCGCCAGTTCCCCTGGCTCAAGGCGACGGAGATGCGCGCCCGCATCCTGGATGCCGGCAAGTTGTTCCTGGACGCCATCAGTGCGGGCGGGCGCCCGCCACAGAGCGAGCTCCCCGACGCGGAGAAGCGGAAGATCCAGGCGGCCCGCGAGATGATGCGCACCTTCGCCGAGGAGCGGGGTCCGCCGACCCGCGTCGACCGCGCGCACCTGACCGCACTCCTCAAGCGGACCCCGATGCCCGAGGTCGAGAACGTCTACAACCGGATCGAGCAGGCGCTCCCGGAGAAGTCGCTCCTCGTCATCGACTCCCTCGAGGGTATCACCCACAAGTACGGACTCGAGATGGAAGAGTTCGTGATGGCGCTCCAGAAGGACCTGGTCGAGAGCTCCAACACGAACGTCGTCATGATCCTCGAAAAGCCCGAGGCCGGCGGGATCGAGTACCTCGTGGACGGGCTCATCTCCATCCAGCGTGAGGAATTGGACGAGCGGCGCGTCCGTCACCTTCGGCTCGAGAAGCTGCGCGCGACCAACATCAGCCGCCCGCGCTACGCGGTGACGCTCAACGGCGGGCGGTTCGAGGCGCTCGGGTTCGCGCAGTCGAACCACACGCCCGTCCCCTCGTCCCTCTGGAAGCCGACGCCCGACCCCGAACGGTTCTACTCGACGGGGATCCCCGACTTCGACACGCTCCTGGGCGGCGGGTTCCGCCGGGGGAGCTTCAACGCCTTCGAGGTCGACGTGAACGTCGGCATCGACGACTACTACATGCTGTTCACGCCGACGTTCCTCAACTTCCTCACGCAGGGCCGGGGGATCATCGCGGTCCTCGCGGCCGGGGAGTCCCACGAGAAGCTCCGCGAAACGCTCACGCGCCACACCCCGCCCAACGTCTTCGACACGCGCGTGCGGATCGCCGACTACACCGCCAACGAGACCGAGGAGGTGTACATCGTCCCGATGGCCCGGTTCGGCCGCGACGAGGCGATGCGGGCGATGGTCACCGCCGAGAAGGCGGCCCGGGGCCCCGAGCAGAAGCCGTTCCTCGAGTACACCGCCTTCGACACGCTGGAGAGCCTCATGGGCGACCAGGTGGCGATCCGGATGTACTTCCACGGCGTCCAGCGGACGAAGCTCGTGGGGAACCTCGGCATCGGGCTCCTCAAGCCCGGGCTCCTCGTCTCGAGCGAGATCCTGAACATGATGGACACGTACTTCCGGATCATCAACATCGACAATGCGCCGTGCATCTACGGGATCCGGCCCCGCACGACGATCTACTCGATCTCCATCGACCACGAGAAGGGCGCGCCGAGCGCCCGCTTGA
Organism: Thermoplasmata archaeon; assembly: GCA_035632035.1. Classification (GTDB taxonomy): domain Archaea; phylum Thermoplasmatota; class Thermoplasmata; order Lutacidiplasmatales; family UBA184; genus Lutacidiplasma. The sequence goes on from DASQHP010000058.1 coordinate 6,002, forward strand.
CGCCGGTCGTCTGACCGGGCCGCCCGTCAGGGCCACGTCCCGACGAGCGGGGCGCCGGGGCCGATGAGCCCGATCGCGCTGAGGACGATCGCCGGCAGCACCGTCATGGCGAGGTCGTCGTCGACCTCGGAGATCTTCGGCCGTTCGACGGCGACGGCGATCAGCGCGGCGATGAGGGCACCCCCCCCGCTGCGGAGCGGTCCCCATCCGGCCACCCACAGGGGAACGACCGCGAGACCGGCGTAGACCGCGATCGGCACGGCGGGGTAGGCGCGGGCGAACCGCCCACCGGCCCGGCGGAGTTCGCCGATCAGCGGGTCGACGAGCGCCGTCCCGAGGACCACGGGCACCGCGACGGCCTCGGGGAAGACCAGGACGGCCACCACGAGCGCGACCGCGAACCACGCGTAGCTCGCGACCCGTCGGGCCTCGTAGTCGCGGATCGTCGGAACCTCGATCCCGCCCAGGAGCCGCACGAACTCGACCCCGAGCACGGCGATGAGCGCCAGGACGAGGACGGTCTCGGTCGGCAGGACGACGAAGAACCTCGGGGGGAGGAGATAGTAGGCGAGCACGACGACGCCCGCCAGATGGAACACTCGACGGAGCAACCGGTCGCCGGTGGCGCGGTCCCCGCCGGCGCGCCGCCCGAGCCAGTCTCGGAAGCGGCCGCCGCGGTGGAGTCGCCAGGGCACGGCCGGGCCGGGACGCGCCGGACTATGGGCGTTTCCCCCGGCCCCTCCCCGCACCTTTTTCTCTCCGGCGCGCTCGCACCGCCTGATGAAGGTCGCCGTTCTCGTGGGCAGCAAGTCCGACCTCGAGGTCGCGGAGAAGGTGCGCGTCCGGCTCCAGGAGTTCGGGGTCGCCTGCGAGGTGCACGTCGCGTCCGCGCATCGGACGCCGGAACGCGTGGACCGCCTCGCGTCGGACCCCGCGACGGACGTCTTCGTCGCCATGGCCGGGCTCTCGGCCGCCCTCCCCGGGAGCGTCGCGGCCCGCACCCTGAAGCCGGTCATCGGCGTGCCGCTGCACCGCGGGCTCGGTCTCGATTCGCTCCTCTCCGTCGTCCAGATGCCCCCGGGCGTGCCCGTCGCGGCGGTCGGCCTGGACGCCGCCGAGAACGCGGCTCTCCTTGCGACGGAGATCCTGGCGCTCAAGTACCCCCAGCTCAACGCCGCGCTCGAGAAGTACCGCGCCCGGTGGCGGGAGGAGCCGGCCCCGCCGGCGAAGCCCTCGTGAACGACCCGGCCGAGTTCCATCGCGAAGCGGTCGCCCGTCTTCGTCGGGAGATCCCCGGGAAGGCGATCGTCGCCGCCAGCGGCGGGATCGACAGCACCGTCGCCGCCGTCCTCGTCGAGGAGGCGCTCGGGGACCGGGCGCGGGCCCTCTTCGTCGACACGGGCCTCTTGCGCGCCCACGAGGTCGACCGGGTGGGCGAGTTCTTCCGGGCGAGCCACGTCCGATTCGAGGTCGTGGACGCGAGCGACCGGTTCCTCTCCGCCCTCGAGGGCGTCGTCGACCCCGAGGAGAAGCGCCGCCGAATCGGGACGGCGTTCATCCGCCTCTTCGAGGAGGAGGCGCGCCGCTCCGGGGCCGAGAGCCTGGTCCAGGGGACGATCGCGCCGGACTGGATCGAGAGCGGCGGCCAGCTTCGGGACACGATCAAGACGCACCACAACGTGGGCGGCGTTCCGAGCGACGTCACCCTCCGCATCGTGGAGCCGCTCCGGGACCTCTACAAGGACGAGGTGCGGGCGCTCGCCGCCCACCTGGGCGTGCCGCGACCCGAGCGGCAGCCGTTCCCGGGTCCCGGCCTCGCGGTGAGGGTCGGGGGAGTGGTCACCCGCGAGCGCGTCGCCGTGGCCCGCGCGGCCAACGCCATCGTGGAGGAGGAGGTCGAGAAGGCGATCGAGGCGAAGCAGATCCCCCGCCCGTGGCAGTACTTCGCCGTCCTCGTGCCGGCCCGCACCGTCGGGGTCACCGGGGACAACCGCATCTACGGGGAGGCCGTGAGCGTCCGCGTGGTCGAGTCGGTCGACGCGATGACCGCGACGGCGATGACCCTCCCCGCGGACCTCCTGCGACGGATCGCCGAGCGGATCACGCGAGCGGCCCCGGGCCAGGTGACCCGCGTCCTCTACGACATCACCGACAAACCCCCGGCGACCATCGAGTGGGAATGACCGGGGCGGGCGAAGCGGCGCCGCGAGGGGGCCGCACGGTCCACCTCCCCGAGGACGTCGTGCGCGGCCTCGAGGCCCGCCGGCGGGGGAGCTCGTTCCCCGACCTGGACGCCTACGTGGCGTTCATCCTGGCCCGGCTCCTGGACGAGCCGTCCAACGAGCCGTTCAGCGAGGCGGATGAGCGGCGGCTGAGAGAGCGTCTCCGCTCGCTCGGCTACATCGACTGAGAAACCCTATACCCGCGTCCGCGGATGCCGGACCGTGCTCCGCTGCCCCTTCTGCGGTTCTCCCGAGACCGACCGCATCGACCTCGACGGGAAGCGCTTCCTCGTCTTCCGGTGCCTGTTCACGCCCGAGGTCGACCCGAGATGGGACGATGCTCGGCTCGCGAGCGAGCTCGCGACCAGTTACGGTGGCTCCGGCTCGGCCTACTTCCGCGGGATGTGCGACCGGCTCCACCTCTACGTGACCAAGGGTCCCGGCGCCGCGGAGCTGACCGGCGATCCCCGGACGACCTCCCCGTAATGGCTAGGCGGGCGTCCGAGAGCTGGACCGAGCGACGGCCGCGTACGCCCGGTAGATCCCGAGGGTCCGCGCGATGACGAGACCCGTCGAGACCGCGTAGAGGCCATCCACCGCGACGAGGAGCGCCGTCGCGCTCGGCGAGAGCGAGAACCCCGCCGGGGGCGGGCCGAACGGGTCGATCCCCAGGACGAGGAAGTCGAGCGCGATCCGCAGGACGAAGAGACCCACGTAGATCACGGGGATTGTCACGCCGAGCCGGAAGCTCCACCCCGCGCCGGGGCTCTGGTAGACCGAGACCCGCCGCTGGACCCAGGGCGCGGCGCTGAGTCCGACCAGGACCACGATCGCCGCCTCCACGACGACGACGTAGATGGGCAGGATCAGGAGCTCCTCGAGAGCGACCACGCCGAACAGCACGACGTAGAGCGCGCCGGACGCGATGAGCTGGCCCAGGGAGAGCGTCGTCCCCTGCGCCATGGCGACCGAGCGGCGGACGATGACCGCCACGATGATGACGACGATCAGGAGCGCGACGCTGTCCTGCGACGAGAGCGCGACCACGAGCCTTCAGGTGGGTACGGCGACCTGGCCGATCCGCTGGAGGGCCGAGTCCGTCGAGACGAGGTGTCGCGGGAGTCCGAGCTCCGCCGGAGTCGCCCCCAGGGCGAGGCCGACCAGCTGGGGGAGATGGAAGACCGGCATCTCGAGCGGGTGTCCCACGGCCGCCGACGCCTTGTTCTGGAAGGAGTCGAGCGAGATGTGGCAGAGCGGGCACGGCGTGGCCATCGCCTCCGCTCCATGGGCCCGCGCGTCGTCGATCTGGGTGCCGGCGATGCGGTTCGCCGTGGATTCCTTCACGAACAGGATCGGGAATCCGCAGCACATCACGCGGCCCCGGTAGTAGACCGGCGTCGCCCCGATCGCCGCGATGAGCTCCTCGAAGCTCTTCGGCTCCTCCGCGCTCTCACTGCCCATCTCCCCCTGCGGCCGCAGCAGGTGGCAGCCGTAGAACGCCCCCACCTTGAGCCCGTTCAGCGGGCGCTTCACCTTCGAGCGGACCGCCTCCAGCCCGATGTCCTTGGTCAGCACCTCGAGGAGGTGCTTCACCCGGACCGTGCCGCGGTACTGGACCCCGATCTGGGAGAGCGCGCCGTCGACGCGCTCGCGGACCTTGGGATCGCCCAGGCGGTGGTTCGCGAGCGTCAGCATGCCCGTGCAGGTCGAGCAGATGGTCAGGAGGTCGAGACCCGCCTTCTCCGCGATGGCGAGGTTGCGGGCGTTCAGCGCGACGTTGAGGGTCGAGTTCGCCTCGTCCAGGAACCCGGACCCGCAGCAGGAGAAGTTCGGGAACTCGACGAGCTCGATGCCGAGGCGCGCGCAGACCCATCGCGTGGCGAGGTCGAGCTCCTTCCCCGACTCCTGCGCGACGCATCCGGGGTAGTACGCGAGCTTCATGGCGCCCCTTCGTCCGGCGCATCGTCCAGGATCTCGTACAGCTTCTCGACCTCGTCCCGGCCCTCGATCTTCCGGGGCGCATGGAGGAGCTCGGGCTTCTTCCGGGCCAGCTTGAGGCCCTGGGGGAGCTGGGCGGCCAGGCCGACCAGGCCCGAGGTCTGGCGCACGAGCTTCATCTCGTTCAGCATCCCGCGTTCCCGGATGTTGTCCTTGAACCCGATGGCGTGGCGCGAGCCGGCCTCGGACCCGCCCCGAACGTGGACGGCCATCTCCTTCAGGTCGCGGATCCGCTCGGACGGACGCACGTCCTTCGGGCACGCCTCCGTGCAGAGATGGCAGCGCAGGCAGAGCCAGAGCCCGTTCGGCTGGATCCGGTAGAGTCGTTCCTCCGTCGCGCCGTCCCGCGGGTCGACCACGAAGCGGTAGAGCTTCGCGAGCGCCATCGGTCCGGGGAACGCGGGGTCCGCTTCCACCGCGGGGCAGGCGGAGTAGCAGGCGGCGCAGGCGATGCACCGCGGGGTTTCGTGGAACCGCTCCACCTCGTCCGGTGTCATCGGGTTCTCCCGGCCCTCGGGCATCGGGTGGCGAACGTCGGGGATGAGGTGGGGCTCGATGCGGCGGTAGTTGCCCCAGAACGAATCCATCTCGACCACGAGGTCGCGAAGGACGGGAAGGTTCCGCATCGGGTCGATGACGATCCGGCCGTGACGCTCGATCTCGGGACCGATGGGCGTCTGGCACGCGAGCCGGCTCTTCGAGTTCACCAGCATCGAGCAGGAGCCGCAGATCGCGCTCCGGCAGGAGTAGCGCAGCGTGAGGGTCGGGTCGACCTCGGTCCGGATCTGGAGGAGGGCGGTCAGGACGGGAGTGTGGGGAGGAAGACGCAGCGTGTACTTCGCGTACCGGGGCGCCGCGTCCTTCGCCGGGTCGAAGCGGAACACCTCGAACGGCGCCTCGATCAGCTGCTCCGCCATCAGTACACCCGCTCCTTCGGTTCCCAGCGCGTGTAGGCGACCGGGGCATACGACAGTTCCGGGCCGGATGGCGTGTACCGCGCCATCGTGTGCTTCATCCAGTTCGCGTCGTCCCGCTTCGGATAGTCCCGTCGGGTGTGGGCGCCACGGCTCTCCGTTCGTGCGATGGCACCGACCACGATCACCTCGGCCAGGTCGAGCATGTGGCCGGTCTCGAGCGCGTCGGTCAGGTTGATGTTGTAGACCCGCGACTGGTCCACGACCCGGACGGCCCCGTAGCGGGCCTTCAGCGCCCGTACCTTGGTGAGGGCCTCTTGGAGCGGAGCCGGCTCGCGGTAGATGCCGACCAGACGGTCCATCGTATCCTGCATCTCCATCCGAAGGTGCTGGGGCTCTTCGCCCGTCGTCCGGGCGGACATCGCCCCGATCCGGGCCACCTCGGCCTCCAGCTCGGCCGCCGGGATGGACGGCGCGGGAGCCCGGGCCGCATGCTCGGCCGCCGCCGTCCCGGCCTGCTTTCCGAAGACCAGCGTTTCCAGGAGCGAGTTGCCCCCGAGGCGGTTCGCCCCGTGGATGGAGACGCACGCCGCTTCACCCGCCGCATAGAGACCGGGGACGTTCGTCTCGCCGCGGACGGTGGTGCCGACCCCGCCCATCATGTAGTGCTGGGCCGGGAAGACCGGGATCGGCTCCGTGACGGGGTCGATGCCGGCGAACGAACGGCAGAAGTCGCAGATCTCCTGGAGACGGGATTCGATCTTCTCCCGCCCGAGGTGCATGAGTTCGAGGTGCACGTACCCTCCGGGGAAGCCGTGCCCCTCCAGCACCTCGGTCACGATCGCGCGCGAGACGACGTCGCGCGACGCGAGCTCGAGCACGTGGGGAGCGTAGCGCGCCATGAACCGCTCGCCGCTCGCGTTCTTCAGGATCCCGCCCTCGCCGCGGGCCCCCTCGGTGATGAGGATGCCGCTTCCCAGAAGGGCGGTCGGGTGGAACTGGACGAACTCCATGTCCTTGAGGAGGGCGCCGGCCCGGTAGGCGGCCGCCACGCCGTCGCCCGTGCAGGAGTGGGCGTTCGTCGTGCGGCCATAGATCCGGCCCGCGGGTCCCGTGGCGATGACGACCGATCGCGCCGCGATCGCCTCGAAGCTCCCGCGTCGGCGGTCGAAGGCGAGGATCCCCTGCGCGCGACCGTCGCGGACCACGATCGAGGTGAGGTCCCACTCCTCGTAGAGAGTGAACCGCTCCGTGCCGAGCCGCTCGAAGAGCGCCTGAAGGAGGGCAAGCCCCGTCCGGTCCGCGGCGTAGATCGTTCGAGGGAAGCCGGCGCCCCCGAAGGGCCGGCGGGCGAGGGTGCCGTCCGGCGACCGGCTGAAGATCGTGCCGAAGTGCTCCATCTCGACCACGGTCGGGCCGGCTTCGCGGCAGAAGAACTCGATCGCGTCCTGGTCGCCGAGATAGTCGGAACCCTTCACCGTGTCGTAGATGTGGGTGTCGACGGAGTCCTCCTTCCCGACGGCGGCGTTGATCCCGCCCTGTGCCGCCCCCGAATGCGACCGAAGTGGATGGAGCTTCGAGACGATCGCCACGTCCCGACCGGCCTCGACCGCCGCCAGGGCCGCGCGCTGTCCGGCGAGCCCGGCGCCGACTACAACCACTTCATGCGAGCGCATCGAGGATACAACGGGCCCCGAGTCGCGATGGACTAAAATCCTTCTGGCGGGAGGAGCGCGAGGGTCCGCGCCCGGGCGAGTCGCGCTCCGGGAGGACGCGGCGAGCCACTTTCCGCCGGCCACACCGCCCCACTCGCCTCGACGTGGGCGCCACCGACTGAATCCGGCGTAAGCGGCTCGCGAGTCCTTATATACCCCCCCTCAGTCACCCTGCCGTTTTCCAGCCTAGCTGGAGGATTGAATGCAAGCCATTTCAGCCGTGGACGAGCAGCGACTCCTCAAGGGTACCACGACCATCGGCCTCGTCTGCAAGGACGGGGTCGTCCTCGCGACCGAGCGCCGCGCCACCGCCGGCAATCTGATCGCGAACAAGATGACTCAGAAGCTGTTCAAGATCGACTCCAACATCGGCGTCACCGTGGCCGGTCTGGTCGGCGACGCCCAGGTGCTCGCCCGCTACCTGCGGGCCGAGGTGGCGCTCTACCGACTGCGCCGGGGCGCCCCGCTCACCGCCGAGGGCGGTGCGACGCTGCTCGCCAATATTCTCAATGGGAACCGCATGTTCCCCTACTATGCCTGGCTCATCCTGGGCGGCGTGGATGGGAAGGGCGGCCACGTCTACTCCGTCGACCCCGCCGGTGGGTCGATCGAGGACCGGTTCGTCTCCGTCGGGAGCGGCTCGACGTTCGCCTACGGTATCCTGGAAGAGGGTTACTCGCGGGACATGAGCGTGGCCGACGGCGTCGACCTCGCGCTCCGCGGGCTCACCGCGGCCATGAAGCGGGACAGCGCGAGCGGGGACGGATACATCATCAACACGATCACGACCAAGGAGTACAAGGAGTTCAGCGACGACGAGGTCAATAAGCGCTTGAAGGCGCTCAAGATCCCGCTGCCGCCCGCGCTCCCCTGATCCCTTCCGATTCGCCCGCGCCCAACCCGTTCGCGCCAACCCCTTCGCAGTGTCCATGAGTTTCGACTCGTTACTCGACGAAACCAAACAAGCCCTCAAGGAGGTGCTGCCCGAGACCATCGAGGTCACCGACATCGAGCTCGAGGGCCCGCACATCGTCCTCTACACGAAGCAGCTCGACGCGTTTTTGTCCGGGGGCGACTACCTCCGGCAGGTCGCCCAGCGTCTGCGCCGTCGGGTGCTCGTCCGCAGCGACCCGTCGATCCTGGTCGAGCCGAAGCAGGCGGAGGTGGCGATCCGGGAACTGATCCCGCCCGAGGCCGAGATCGCCCAGCTGTTCTTCGAGCCCGAGACCGGCGAGGTCACCATCGAGGCGGCCAACCCCGGAGCCGCCATCGGTCGCCAGGGCTCCGTCCTCAACGAGCTCAAGCGTCGGATCGGCTGGGTGCCGACCGTCGTTCGGACGCCGCCCATCCCCTCCAAGACCGTCGAGGAGGTCCGCATCCACCTACGGAACGAGTTCGACGACCGGCGCTCCTTCCTGAAGAAGGTCGGGGTGCGGATCGCGCGGGACCGTCTCCCCGAGAAGATCTGGGCGCGGAACACCGCGCTCGGCGGATACCGGGAGGTCGGACGCAGCGCGCACCTCCTCACGACCCAGAACTCGAAGGTCCTCATCGACTGCGGCATCGACCCCGGCTCGGACCGGACCCCGTTCTTCAACGCCCCCGAGCTGCTCCCGCTCGATTCGCTGGACGCCGTCGTCGTGACGCACGCCCACCTGGACCACTGCGGGCTCGTCCCGGTCCTGCTGAAGTACGGCTACTCCGGGCCGATCTACTGTACGGCGCCGACGCGCGACCTGATGACGCTCATGCTCCTGGACGCGATCAAGGTCACCAACCAGGAGGCTCGGAAGGGCCTCTACGACTCCTCCCACGTCCGCGAGCTCGTGACGCGCACGATCCCGCTACGATGGGGCGAGACGACCGACATCACCCCGGACATGCGCCTCACGCTGCACAATGCGGGCCACATCCTCGGCTCCTCCATCAGCCACTTCCACCTCGGCGACGGCGACTACAACCTCGCCTACTCCGGGGACATCAAGTTCGAGCGGAGCTGGCTGTTCAACCCCGCGGCGAACCGGTTCCCGCGGCTGGAGACGCTCATCCTTGAATCGACCTACGGCGGCTACCGCGACGTCCAGCCGACGCGCCAGCAGGCGACGGACGAGTTCGCCAACCTCGCCTCCAAGGTCCTGGGGCGCGGAGGGAAGCTCGTCGTGCCGGTCTTCGCCGTCGGCCGATCCCAGGAGGTCATGCTCGTCCTGGAGGAGCGGATGCGCGAGGGGAGGATCCCCCAGGCACCCGTCTACCTGGACGGGATGATCTTCGAGGCCACCGCCATCCACACCGCCTATCCGGAGTACCTCAACAGCCAGCTGAGGACGCAGATCTTCCAGCAGGGCGACAACCCGTTCCTCTCCGACATCTTCCGGCGCGTCGACTCCGCCCACATGCGCCAGGGGATCCTCGACACCAAGGAGCCGTGCGTCGTCCTCGCCACATCCGGGATGATGAGCGGCGGCCCCGTGATGGAGTACTTCAAGGCGTGGGCGCCCGACGAGAAGAACGGCATCCTCTTCGTCGGCTACCAGGCGGAGGGCACGTTCGGCCGTCGCCTCCAGCGTGGCCTCGGCGAGGCGACATTCATGGACGGAAGCCGCCAGCAGTCGATCCCGGTGAAGCTCGAGGTCGCCACCATCGAGGGGTTCAGTGGACACTCCGACCGGATGCAGCTCATGAACTACGTGGCGACCGTCGACCCTCGCCCGCAGCGGGTGATCCTGAGCCACGGGGAGGAGTCGAAGGCGCTCGACCTTTCGAGCGCGCTCCACAAGCGGTTCAACCTCGAAAGCCGGGTGCCGTACAACCTCGAAGCCGTCCGCCTCGTGTAGTCGTGTGTCGGCCCCGGGGCACGTCTTATAAGTGGAGGCGCCTCCTCGCTCCATCCCCGGCGTGGGGATGGACTTTCCGAGATGCCGGCACCCCTTCGTCGCCATCTGGTCCTGGGGCTGGATGGCGCCACGTTCGACCTTCTGGACCCGCTCATGGCGGCGGGGGATCTCCCCTACCTCTCCCGCCTCGCCCGGGAGGGTCGCCGTGCCCGGTTGACCAGCGTCTTTCCCCCCAAGACGATCCCGGCCTGGTACTCGTTCGCCACGGGCAAGGACCCCGGGGAGCTCGGGATCTTCGGCTTCACCGAGCCCGACGGGGGCCCGGGCCGGAGCAAGATCGTCCAGACGTTCCGGCCCGCCGAGGCGCTCTGGGACACCCTGAGCCGTCGCGGCGTGCGCGTGGGCGTGCTCAACTTCCCCTTGCGGGGCGGATACCCGCTGAACGGCTTCGTCGTCCCCGGCATGCTGACGGAGCAGCCCGCCACGTACCCCGAGTCGCTGCGGGCCGAGCTGGAACGGGTCCTCGGCCGGCCCTACCTGCCCGAGCTTCCGCCGTACCGGGACTCGGAGAGGGCCTCCTGGCTCGCGCTGGCCCGGCAGGCCGTCGACCAGCACGCCCGGGCCGCGGAGCATCTCATCTCCCGGTTCCACCCCGAGTTCCTGTTCGTCCTCTTCCGCGAGACGGACCGGGTCCAGCACCAGCACTGGTCCGAGCTCGACCGGCCGGTGAGCCGCATCCCGCGTGACCTCCGGGAGTTCTTCCACGCCGTCGACTCTTCGGTCGAGCGGATCGACCGCGCGTTCATCGCCGACGGCGCCCCGGCGACGACCCTCATCGTCTCCGACCACGGCCACGGCGCCGCGCGGGCGGACTTCTTCACGAACCGGTGGCTCGCCGAGCAGGGATTCCTCGTCTTCCGGGAAGGACGCGACCGCGATTCATTGCGTCGGCGCTTCCTCTCCCGCGTCCTCATCGCCTCCGACCGCGTCGGCCTCGGCCGGACCGTCATCCGGCCGCTGGCCGACCGGCTGCGCGGCGAGTCGGACTCGGGATGGGTGGGCCGCGTCGTGGGCGGCGATTCCAGCTTCGAGTCGATGGCCAGCCGCATCGATTGGGAGCGGACGGTCGCCTACTCCTATCCGGTCCCTGAGGGGATCTACCTCAACCGCTACAACCCCCATCTCACCCTCGAAGAGGGGCGCGCCGCCGTGACCGAGATCCGGCGCCGGCTGGAAAGCTTCCGGGAGGCGCGGATCGAGGTCATGGAGCCCCGCGAGATCTACCGGGGCTCGCGTCTCCAGAACGCGCCGGCCCTCCTCGTGCGGATCGATGACCTTGCGACGGAGCCGCGGATGGACTTCAGCTACCCGAGCCCGATGCTCCGCAAGCGACCGGAGTTCTTCTACGGGAGCGGCGTGCACCGCATGGCCGGCATCCTCCTGGCCCGCCAGAGCGACGGCGGGACCCCGGCCCTTTCCGAGGAGCTGACGCTTCTCGACATGGCCCCGATGATCCTGGGAGCGATGGGGGTCTCCCCGCTGCGCGGCGACGCCGCGCCGGTCCCGCCCGGAGTCGGCGGCTGAGCCCTCGATGGCGTGGAAGGTCGAGTTCCTCGCGACCGCGCCTCCCACCGACCCTACCTCGGGGCTCTCGCGCGGCGTCTGGGAGCTCGCGTCGACCCTCGCGGCCCGTCAGCACACGGTCCGCGTCCTCTACCCGTCGCCCGGCCTCGAGCCCCCTCCCGCGAAGACGGGCGCTGTCCCCGTCCCGGTCCCCGTGCTCAACGTCCCACGCCGGCCGTTCGGCCGGGACATCACGATCGGCCGGAACGCGTCGACGCTCGTCGACCCCTCCGCCGACCTCCTGGTCGGCAACGACGAGAAAGCGGGCGCACTCGACGCGCGCCTGACACGACCCGAGGGCCGGCCGGTGTTCGCGATGAGCGTCCATGACGTTGCGCTCCACACCTTCGACACCCTCCGGCCCCTCGAGCCGAATCGGGGCATGCGGCAACGGCTGGGGAACTTCCTCGACCGGCGGACGCTCCGCTCGCTGGAGGGCCGCGCGCTCTCGAGGGCCCGCCTCATCCTGGTCGGAAGCGAGCTCAACCGCAAGCTCCTCGGGGAGTACTACGAGGTGCACCCGCGCCGGGTCCGGCTCCTCCCCCACGGCGTGCCGGACCCACTTGACGTCGGAAGCCGCGCCGACGCGCGTCTCGCGCTCCACGTGCCGCAGGACGTTCCGCTGGTGACGTTCGTCGGGCGCAACGCGGAGCGGCAGGGGCTTCCCATCGCCCTGGAGGCGTTCCGCCGGATCCGCGTCTTCTTCCCGGGCGCGCGGTTCGCGGTCGTCGGCTCCTCGCCCAAGACCGAGCCCGGGGTCCTCTCGTTGGGGGTCGTGGACGAGGCCACCAAGGCCCGGGTGCTGCGGGCCGCGGACGTGTTCCTGTTCCCGGCGCGGTACGAGGGGTTCGGGCTCGCGCCCCGCGAGGCGATGCGCTACGGCGTGCCGGCCGTGGTCAGCGCCCACGTCCCCCTCGAGGGGATCCCGGCGCCCCAGGCGATCCGCGTCGTGAGCTCGGACGATCCGGCCGACTATGCGAGCGAGCTCGCGGAACTGTTCGCGGACCCGGCGCTCGCCCACGCTCTCGGCGCGGCGGGGAAGAAGGCGGCCGATGAGTTCAGCTACGCTCGGATGGCGGACCACTTCGAGGAGATGTTCCGGCCGCTCCTGAACGGCCGCCCCTAGCTGCCGGGGAATTCGTCCAGCCGCCAGTCCCGCGTCGACCGCCGTCCTCCGGGGAGGCGCCCACCGGCTCCCGGCAGATTCCAGCGGACTCCGGGAGCGAGGGCGCCGGATTCGAGGAGATCGGTCATCAGGAGCAACCGCTCCCGCAGCTCGGGGAACGGGTGGGACTCCCCCTCGGACCAGAGCGGCTCGGCCGCCCGCGCGACGTTCACCTCCCCGTCGAGCAGGGACCACACCCCGACCCGTCGTGCGCGCGGCGCCTGGGGGGCGTTCAGGATCTTCGCCGCGAGCGACGCCCGGGGCACGAGCACGGCGACCCAGTCGGCCCACCCGCGCCGTCGGATCGCCTGGGCGAGCACCTTTCGCCAATCGGCGAGCTTGAGCTCGACCAGCCCGAGCTCGGTGCCGCGGCGGGCCACCACGTCCAGGTAGTCCGACCCGTCGGGGTCCACCCAGACCCGGTACCCCCGCGGCTCCAGGTACCGCCGAACGGGAGGGCCGAGGTCGCGCTCGTGCATCGTCCCTCAGGGGCCGGTGCGCAGGAACCACCGGTCGAGTCGCGCCCGCCCGAGCTCGACTAGGATCGGCCGCCCATGGGGGCAGGCGTAGCTCGCCTCGGGGAGCGCGTAGACCCGCTCGAGGATCTGCCGCATCTCCTCGGCTTCGATGGTGTCGCCGGCCCGGACGGCCGCGTGGCAGGCGATGGAGGCCGCGACCCGGTCGACGAGCCCGTCGGGGATCGTGGGACGTCCTCCCTCCGCCAGCTCGTCCAGGAGCGGTCGAAGGGCGTCCGCGGGCATGCGGCGACCGAGGAACGACGGGACCGCGGCGACGCGGACGCGGTCACCGCCGAACGGTTCGATCGCGAAGCCGGCTCGTTTGACCTCGTCCGCGTGGGCGGCGTAGGCGACCTGCCCCTTCGGTGACAACGTGAGCGTCACCGGGTGGAGAAGCTCCTGCCGGCCCAGGCGGCCCTCGCGCCGCAGCGCGTCAAAGACCACGCGCTCGCTCGCCGCATGCTGGTCGACCAATACGAGCGAGGCCTCGGACTCGGCCACCCAGTAGAGGTTGAACATGCATCCGAGCAGGCG
>DASQHP010000059.1:0-57552 GCA_035632035.1 Thermoplasmata archaeon
TGTTCCTCTCGGGAACGTTCTTCCCGGTCTCGAGCTTCCCGGCCTACCTCCAGAACATCGCCCACGCCCTCCCGCTCTACTACGTCATCGACGGCCTCAACGCGGGGATCCTCTTCGGCAACTCGGCCACCGCCCTGCAGGCCGGCGTGATCGTCACCGTGCTCGCGGCCATCACCTTCTTCGCGGCGACCCGAGTCTTCGGTTGGCGGGAAGGCTAGCCCGCTCAGAGCAGCTTTCGGAAGAGGAGCTTGTCCTCGAGCCGGCCGTCGATGGAGAGCTTCCGGGTGACGAGCGCCTTCATGGGCCCGATCTCCTTCTTCACGAGCCCCTGGAACGTCGCCGTGTCCGTCGTGATCGTGACATCGGCCGGCTCGGCCCCCGAGCGCAGGTTCTGGAGACGTCCGTCCCGGAGATCGACGGCGTAGCTCGGTCCGTCGGTGAGCCGAATGGTGATCGTGCGCTCGAGGCCGGCGAGCTCCTCGCGGACCGCGGGAGTGCGATCGGCATGCCGATTGAACCGGTCGACCAGACCGGCGAGCGTCTCCTCGATCATCGGTGGAACGATTCGAGCGTCGGAGCGACCGGTCGAGGTTTAAGTCTTCGCATCGTCCGCCACGATTGGCGCACCCACGGGGGCGCCGGCGCGCCGGTCCGGAGGATCTCGCGGACGAACGCACAGGTCAGCTCGTCCGACGGGTAGCCGCTCCCGAGCCGCTCTCCGACCGCCGATCGCAAGCGGGCCACGGCCCGGTCCCGGCGGACCTTGGCGACGATGGACGCCGCGGCCACGACGGGATACGTTTCGTCGGCACGGTGCTCGGAAACGATCGGGATGTCCAGCCGGGCCCAGCTCAGCACCTCCTGGCCGAAGCGTTCTGCGACCGGATCGCATGCATCGACGTAGACCGCGGACGGACCGGCCCGCCGCACGAGGCGGCCGAACACCTCGGCCTCGAGGTGATTGAGCCGACCTCGGCGGACGTGGGCGTCCACGACGGACGGCGGCAGGGGGACGGAGAAGCGACGGCCGAGCCGTCCGAGGGCGGCATAGACGGTCTCTCGCCGCTCGGGAGAGAGCTGCTTCGAGTCGCGAACTCCGGCGGCGACCAATGAGTCCAGTCGGTCGGCCCGCAGCGCGAAACCGCCGACCACGAGCGGTCCGATGAGGCTCCCCCGGCCGGCTTCGTCCAGGCCGAGGATGAGGGAGTCGGACGTGTACTGGGTGGACGACCCCGCTCGTGGCCCGGATCGGGCTTCGGTCACCCGCCGGACCCGAGCCCGGCTCTTCCCGATCGGGGCCACCTGAGCCGTACTCCGACAAGCTTCTTATACCGAACCCTGCTCGCAACGCTCCACCTCGCGCCCATGGGGATCTGGCAGGGTCGTTCACGCCGCAAGCGCACGGGCGGACGCCTTCGGCCGATCCGCAAGAAGCGACGGTTCGAGATCTCCCGCGAGCTCCAGCACGCCACCATCGGCGCAGGAACCGTGAAGCACTACCGCGTGCGCGGGGCCAACGAGAAGCTGCGCATCCTCACGACGCAGAAGGTGAACGTGTACGACCCGGCGACGAAGTCGATGAAGGTCGCCTCCGTCGTCACGGTCCGAGAGAATCCGGCCAACCCGAACTACGTGCAACGGAACATCATCACGCGAGGGGCCATCCTGGAGACGGACCTGGGGCTCGTGGAGGTCCGCTCGCGCCCCGGCCAGCACGGGATCCTGAACGCCGTGCGCGTCGCCAAAGCCTCCTCGGCCGCGTAGGGCCGCTGGAGGGCGAATGCCCGACTTCTTCTACATCTACCCCGCCTACCTCGACCGGCAGGGTTCCCGCGGTCAGGGTCGCCGGGTGGGGGCCGCCGAGGCGTCGGAGGAAGTGACCGCCGAGAAGGTCCTGGCCGCCGCGAAATCGCTCGGCTTCTCCGCGCAGCTCGAGAACGCCAAGCAGTACCCCCGTCAGTACTACACGTTCGCCGGTCGTGTCAAGGTCGAGAAGCGAACGGGCGTGACGAAGACCGCCGCTCTTCGCGCCATCGCGAAGGCGCTCCGGACCGGCGCGGCCGCTCCGGAGGAGAAGTAGATGGAGGGACCCGCGACCGTCTACTTCGCCGGGACCGCCGGCGCGGGGAAGACCCATCTCGTGAAGGCGTTCGGGGCGTGGCTCAAGAGCGCCGGGTACGACCCGATCGTCGTCAACCTCGACCCCGGCAACGAGACCACCGAGCTCCAGCCGGACATCGACATTCGCGAGTGGGTCCGGCTGGACGAGGTGATGGACGAGTACTCGCTCGGACCGAACGGGGCCCAGGTCGCCGCCTCGGACATGATCGCCCTCAAGGTGTTCGATGTCCGCCAGGCGGTCTCCGAGCTGAAGGCCGACTACGTCCTCGTGGATACGCCCGGCCAGGTCGAGCTGTTCGCGTTCCGGGAGTCGTCGAAGGCGATCGTGGACGCGCTCTCCGGCGACCGGTCCGCCATCGCCTTCCTGTTCGACCCGTCGCTCGCTCGCTCCGCCTCAGGATTCGTCTCGCTCCTCATGCTCTCGGCGACGGTGGAGTTCCGGTTCCGCCTCCCCCTCGTCAACGTGCTATCGAAGGCCGACATCCTCACACCCGAACAGGTCGAGGAGATCGTCGGCTGGGGCGACGACTCGGAGCGCCTCCTCGAGGCGGTGACCCGAGAGAGCCCGACCCCCGACGTGCAGCTCTCCGCCGAGGTCCTCCGGGCCGTGAGCGCGCTCTCCCCGGTGGGGAACCTCCTTCCGACCTCGGTCGAGGACCAGCGCGGCCTCGAGGCGCTCTACCACTCGCTCCAGCTATCGTTCGCCGGCGGCGACGACCTCGAGGCGTCCCACGCCCCACCCGAAGGCAACTGACCTAGTCCTCGGTGAAGAAGAGGCCCATGCCCGTCGAGGCGTTCTCTTCCTCCTCCTTGAACCGGCGGTACACGGGCTCGGCGTCGGCCGGAGCGGGTTTCACGCCGACCGCGGCGAGCAGTTCATCGGCCCGGCGCATCGCCGCGTCCGAACCCTCCAGAAGCACGTAGAGCGACCCGGATGGGCCGCCCGCCGCGGCGGCATCGCGGACCTTGTGGCTCTGGCGGGAGAGGAGGTCGTCCCGCAGGACCGCCTCCATCTCGGACTTCTTGGTGGTCGGCACCACGAACAGGGTCCACGCCATCGGCCGGCCGACCCCGCCCCCCTATTTGGGGTTCGTGGTCGCGCGGGCTTGGGACAAACCCCAATAGCCCCACACGAGCTAGATAGCCCATGTTCGCGCGGACGACGGAGGCACCGGTGCTGCTCATCGGAGCGGCCCACGTCGTCGACCTCGACCAGTCGATCCGCCAGGCGCTCCAGGACCGGCCGCTCGACGCCATCGCGGTCGAGCTGGATGCCGAACGGGCTACGGCGGTCCTCTCGGCCCCGGCCTCTCTCGGTCGAACGCGCCGGGGCGCGCCGTTCTTCCTCCAGCTGTGGTCGACCATTCAGCGCCGGCTGGGCGAACAGATCGGCGCGGGCGTGCCCGGGGCCGAGATGCGCACCGCGGCGATGCTCGCGAAGGAGCGCGGGATCCCGCTCCTCCTGATCGACGACCCGATCCGGGAGACGCTGGGCCGGCTCGTCCGGTCCCTGACGTTCAAGGAGCGTGTGTCGCTCCTGCTAGGGTCGATCGTCGGGCTGCTGATCCCGCCGCGGGTGGTTGAGCGCGAGATCGACCGGTACACCGAGACGCCCCAGGACTACCTGGAGCAGGTGCGTCGGGCCTACCCCACCGTCGCGCGGGTCCTCCTGGACGACCGGAACGAGAACATGGCCCGGCGGCTGGCCACCATGCGCGCGGAAGGCTACGGCCGGATCGCGGCGGTGGTCGGGGACGCGCACGTGACCGGGCTGGCGGCAGCCCTGCGGCGTCGCTCGGTGCCGGTTGAGACCCTGGGGTTCAAGGAGCTGCGGGAGCTCAAAGCACCGTCAGCTGGCTCTTCTTAGCGTCGTCCATCGCGGCCAGGAACGCGCGCGTGTAGGCGTCGAGCGCCGGTGCCGAGTACTGGGCGATGGCACCGGCGTCGCCCTCAATCGAGATGGCGGGGTCGACGGGCAATTGCGCGACGATGGGCACGCCGTACTCCTCGGCCACCGCGGCGACCCGGCTCGGCCCGAAGAGGTCGATCCGGTGCTGGCAGTGGGGGCAGTCGAGGAACGCCATGTTCTCCACGATGCCCAGCAGGGGAACGTGGAGGTCGCGGGCCATGTTCATCGCCTTCTTGACGATCAGCGCGGCGAGTTCCTGCGGGGTGAAGACGAACAGCATTCCGTCGATCGGGATCGTCTGGAACACCGTCAGCGGGACATCGCTCGTTCCGGGCGGCATGTCGATCAACAGGTAGTCGAGCGGGCCCCAGTTCACTCCTCCGAAGAACTGGATGATGAGTCGCGTGACGAGCGGACCGCGCCAGATGACCGGGGTCTGCTCGTCCTCGACCAGGAACTGCGACGAGACCACCGGCACTCCGGTCGGGGTGCGGGCCGGTTCGATCCCCTCCCCCCGGTCGACCAGGGGGCCGGTGAGTCCGAACAACTTAGGGATCGAGGGTCCCGTGACGTCCGCGTCCAGGATCCCCACTTTGAAGCCCTGCTTCTGCAATCCGACCGCGAGTAGGGCCGTGGCGGTCGATTTCCCGACACCGCCCTTTCCGGAGCCCACGGCCACCACGTGTCCGATGTTCCCCTTCGGCATGCGCTGAAGGGTGTTGCCCGCCCGGCGGGGCGGGGCCGATCCCGGCGGGGACGAGGTCGGCCGGGCTTCGCCCGAGTCGGCGGGAGCCGTCATGTCCGTCCGACGAAACCATGCTATATAACCGACCCGAGTCCCGAGGCGGAAGGGCGTGCGGTCGTGGCGGTCGGGTCGTCCAACGAGCTCGCGGAATTGTTCCATCCAGCCTCGATCGCGGTCGTCGGCGCGTCGAACCGCCCCGGTGCCGTCGGCGCGAGCCTGTTCCGCAACATCCTCACGGCGGGCTACCAGGGCGTCGTCTACCCGGTGAACCCGACCTGGAAGAGCGTCTCAGGGGTCCGGTGCTTCCCCTCCATCGACGATCTGCCCGAGACCCCCGACCTCGCGGTGATCATCGTGCCCGCGGCCCAGGTGGCGAAGGTCGTCGAGGAGGCCGGCCGGCGCGGGACCAAGGGGGTCGTCGTTATCTCCTCCGGCTTTCGCGAGGTCGGCGGGCCCGGGGTCGACCTCGAGCGCGACCTCGTGCGGGTCGTGACGGCCCACAAGATGTCCCTCGTCGGGCCGAACTGCTTCGGGGTCATCAACACGGACCCGACGGTGAGCCTCAACGCGACGTTCTCCGAATCGCTGCCGCCCGGTGGCAACATCGCGTTCGTGTCGCAGAGCGGTGCCCTGTGCGCGGGGATCCTCCAGTACGCCGTCTCGGAGCGGATCGGCTTCTCCCGGTTCATCTCGGTAGGGAACCGCGCGGGCATCGACGAGAACGACCTCCTCCACTCGCTCGGCCGCGACCCCGCGACCAAGGTGATCCTCCTCTACATCGAGAGCCTGGCCGACGGGCGCCGCTTCCTCGAGACGGCGCGCGAGGTCACCGAGCACAAGCCGGTCCTCGTGATCAAGTCGGGTCGGTCAGCGGCGGGCGAGCGAGCCGCGAAGAGCCACACGGGTTCCCTCGCGCAGTCCCGGCAGGACGGCCTCTTCGACGCGCTGTTCGAGCAGGCCGGGGTGCTGCGGGCCGAGACCATCGGGGACCTGTTCCGGATGGCGAAGATCTTCTCGACCGGCCTTCGGCTCGAGGGACCGCGCCTCGCGATCCTGACCAACTCGGGCGGTCCGGGGATCGTCGCTGCGGACGCGTGTGCGCGGAACGGGCTCGAGCTACCGGCGCTTCCCACCATCGTCCGGGAATCGCTCGCGAAGCGCCTCTCGCCGTCCTCCGCGCTCGGGAATCCCGTCGACATGACCGCGGATGCGAAGCCCGAGCAGTACCGGGACTCCCTCCGCCTTCTCCTGGAGACCCCCGAGATGAACGGGGCGCTCGTCATCGCGACCCCCGTCGGGACCGCGTCCGGTCGGGCCCTCGCCGATGCGATCCTCGGAGGAATGTCCGGCACCGCGAAGCCGGTCGCCGCCTGCCTGTTCGGTCTCTCCGACCTGACGGCGGATGTCCAGTACCTGGAATCCAACCACATTCCGACGTTCACCTTCCCCGAGGAGGCGGTGGCGGGGCTCGCGAGTCTTGCGCGCTACCATGCGTGGTGGACCCGGCCCCGGACCGAGGTGCGGACGTTCCCCGTCGACCGACGCGCTCTCGCGGAAGCGCTCGCCGCCGCCCGCGAGATGGACACGACCGTCCTCCCCGAGTTCGCGGCGCGTCGGCTCTTGGAGGCGTACGGCATCCCGTTCGCCCAGTCGCGTCGGGCGAAGGACGTGGACGATGCCGTCGCGGCCGCGGAAGAGATCGGCTACCCCGTTGCGCTCAAGGTGGCTTCGCCGGACATCTCGCACAAGACCGATGTCGGGGGAGTTGCGCTGGGACTTGGGAGTCCGCGCGAGGTCCGCTCGGCGTGGGCCTCGGTCACGAAAACGGTCCGACAGCGGGCCCCGAGCGCCCGGCTGGACGGCTTCGAGGTCGAGCAGATGATCCGGGGGGGGAAGGAGGTACTGGTCGGCGTCCAGCGTGACCCCGGGTTCGGACCGGTGGTCGTCTTTGGAATGGGCGGGATCTACGTCGAGGTCCTCAAGGACGTCACCTTCCGGCTGGCCCCGATCCGTCCACTGTCCGCGCAGCACATGGTCGCCTCGGTGAAGGCGTTCCCGCTCCTCAAGGGCGTGCGCGGGGAGCCCCCGAGCGACCTCCCCGCCCTCTACGAGGTGCTGGAGCGAGTCGGCCAGTTGGCGGTCGACCTGCCCGAGGTGCTGGAGATGGACATCAACCCGCTGATCGTCCGAGCGGCCGGTCAGGGCGTTTGCGCCGTGGACGCCCGGGTCGTACTCGCTCCGTCTTCCAGATCGGGACCTCCGCCTTCAGACGATCGATCAGCGCCCGCGCCAGCCGGAACGCGTCCGCCCGGTGGGGCGTCGCGGCGCCGACGATGACCGACGGGACGCCGACCCCAAGTCGCCCGACCCGGTGCCAGAGCACGACCTGGGCTCCGGGCACCCGGCGTCGGGCCTCCACCTCGAGCCGCTGCAGCGCGGGAAGCGCCATCCGTTCGTGCGCCTCGTAGTCGAGAGCGACCACCCGACCGTGCTGGGTCGCGTCGGGTCGAACCCGGCCGGCGAAGACCACCACGCCCCCGAGACCGGGCTTCGCGATCGCCCGGTACGCGGCGGCCAGGGACAAGGGCGCCCTCTGGATCCGGACGCCCACGTTACCCTCCGCTGAACGGCGGGTGGATGGCGAGCTCGTCTCCCGGGCCCACCCGGGAGTGACGGTCCCGGACGTAGGAGCCGTTCACCGCGAGACGGCTCGACCGCACGACGGGCTCGAGCTTCGGGAATTCCCGGCACAGTTCTCTCAGCACCCCATGGAGGTCAGCCCCCTCCTCCGGGACCGTTCGATCGAGCTGAGCGCGACCGACCGCTTCGCGCGCGCTCGCGAAGAACAGGAGCCGCAGCGGTCGGGGCACGCCCCTCGACCCTACCGGGACGGTATCTAGCTTACCCCCCGACAGCCCCCCGAGGGGGTGTCGCCCATGCGTGAAAACTCTCTAATACGCTCCTCCCCTCGAATTGGCTCGATGGCCGAACTCTCCATTCGTACTGGCGGTGCCGCCGGCGATGGCATTGCCTCCGTCGGGGAGGTTCTCTCGCGCAGCCTGTCGCGCATGGGCTTGCACGTCTTCGGCCACAACGCCTACCAGTCCGTGATCCGGGGAGGCCATGTCTGGTTCCAGGCCCGGGCTTCCCCGCAACGGGTCTACTCGCAGGGAGACGGCGCGGACATCCTGTACGCGTTGGACAAGCAGACCGCCGACATCCACCTCCCGAGCCTCGGGAAGGGGTCGACGGTCGTCTACGACCCGGAGAAGTTCCAGATCCCGGCGTCCGAACTGCCCGTCGGGGTGACGGGGCTTCCCGTACCGACACTCGAGATCGCCCGGAAGTACACGACCCAGTCGATCCTCCAGAACGGGGCCGGTCTGGGCGCCACGGCCTTTCTCGCCGGCATCCCCCTCGCCACGCTCCAGACGACGCTGGCCGATTCGTTCGGCAAGAAGAAGGGCGAGATCGTCGACTGGAACGTCGGCGCGGCGGCCGATGGGTACGCCTTCGCCCAGCAGCATGCCGCGCCCCACGAGCGCGCGGTCTCTCCCGCGGGACCCCCGAAGCTCCTCCTGACGGGCAACACGGCGATCGCGCTCGGCGCGGCCGCCGGAGGCTGCAAGTTCCTCTCGCAGTACCCGATGACCCCGGCGTCGACCGTCATGCACTGGATGGCCGCGCATTCGCGGGACCTGGGGGTCGTCGTGAAGCAGGCCGAGGACGAGCTCGCGGCCATCAACATGGCCATCGGGGCCTCGTACGGCGGCGTCCGCTCGATGACCGCCACGAGTGGAGGCGGATTCTCGCTCATGGTCGAGGCGCTCGGAATGGCCGGGATGTGCGAGATCCCCCTCGTGGTCGTCGAGTCCCAGCGATCCGGTCCATCGACCGGACTCCCCACCAAGACCGAGCAGGGCGACCTCAACCTGATGCTGGGCGCGGGGCAAGGCGAGTTCCCCCGGGCGATCCTCGCGCCATCCAACCCCGCGGAGGCGTTCCACGCGACCATCGAGGCGTTCCGGCTCGCCGAGGACTGGCAGACGCCGGTGCTCGTCGCGAGCGACCTTCACCTCTCCGAGAACTTCATGACGGTGGACGCCGCCGAGCTCCCGCTCGACGTCGAGCTCCCGTCGCTCTTCGCGGTCCAGCCGAACGGCCACGACTACAAGCGCTACGCCTACACGGAGAGCGGCGTCTCTCCGCGGGCGATCCCCGGCCAGCCCGGCCTCCAGTGGGTCGCGGGCTCGGACGAGCACGACGAGAAGGGCCACCTCATCTCGGACGTGAAGTCGGGCGTCCCCATCTGGGTCGCCGAGCGAACGAAGATGATGAACAAGCGGATGCGCAAGCTGGACGGCCTCCGCCGCTCGACCCGCGGGCCCGTCCGCGAGGGACCGGCCGACGCGGCCCTCACCTTCGTGGCCTGGGGCTCGACCGTGGGAGCGGTGCGGGACGCGATGCGGTTGCTCTCGGCCCGCGGGGTCGCGACCAACCTGGTCCACCCCCCGACCGTCTTTCCGGTCCACGGAGCCGAGTTCCACGCTCTCCTGGACGGCGCCAAGCGCACGCTCCTCGTGGAGGCGAACTTCTCCGGTCAGTTCGGGCGCCTTCTGCGCGCCGAGACCGGCATCGACCTCCCCCACAAGCTGCTCAAGTACGATGGCGAGCCGTTCTCCCCGATGGAGATCGTCGGGCGCGCCTTGGAGCTGATCCCACATGGCTGAAACGAGCGCCCAGATGCAAGCCGCCGTCGGAACCCCGCTGCCGCTCCTCGGCAAGTCGGACACAAAGCCCACCTGGTGCCCCGGCTGCGGGGACTTCGGGGTCGTGGCGGCCGTCGAGATGGCCGTGAAACGCCTCAAGATCCCGTCCCACCAGGTCGTGCTGGTCTCGGGGATCGGCTGCTCGTCGAACCTGCCGCACTTCCTGTCGTCCTACGGGTTCCACGCGATCCATGGCCGGGCCATTCCGGTGGCCGAGGGGATCCGGTGGGCGAACCACGAGCTCACGGTGATCGCGACCGGTGGGGATGGAGACGGGTTCGGCATCGGCGCCGGACATTTCGTCCATGCCATGCGCCGCAACGTGGACCTCACCTATGTGACGATGGACAACCAGATCTACGGGCTCACCACGGGGCAGGCGTCGCCCACGTCCATGATGGGCCACAAGACGAAGTCCACGCCCGCGGGGGTGATCGAGAATCCGCTCGACCCGATCTCGCTCGCTCTCGCGAGCGGCGCGACGTATGTCGCGCGTGGGTTCTCCGGCGATGTGAAGCAGATGGCGGACCTCATCCAGGGAGGGATCGCCCACAAGGGCTTCGCCTTCGTGGACGCGCTCTCGCCCTGCGTCACCTACAACAAGATCAACACCTTCGACTGGTTCCGCCAGCGGGTCTACAAGCTCGAGACGGCGGGCCACGACCCCACCAATCTCACCCAGGCGTGGGAGCGGTCGCTCGAGTGGAGCGAGCGGATCCCGACCGGCCTCTTTTACCGCGTCGAGAAGCCGACGTACGAGGACCTCGAGGAGGTCCTCGCGGCCGGCCCCCTCGCCCACCAGCCGGTCGGCGCCCGGGGCAAGGAACGGATCTTCGAAGAGCTCATCTGAGCCGGCCCTACGCGGCGCCCCCCACGGCGAACAGGTGCGCGTCGCCCTCGGTGAACAGGGCGGTGAACGACGGATTCCCTACGAACGGCACCGGCGAGAACGCCGGGTAGAGGACCGAGCTGTTGCCGGTGACCGCCACGTAGGCCACCTGGAGCGTGGAGAGGTCGGCCATGCCCGCCGGCCCCAGCGTTCCGTTCGCGAGGAATCGGCCAAGCTCGAGGTACTCTCGGTTGGCCCTCCAGTCCGGCCCCGTCATCGGGAACAGAAGGACCACCCGCGGGCAGTACGCCGGCAGGAACTGAGCCGCGCTGCCCGGGGCCACCAGCACCCTCGCCCCCGCGGGCAGGTGGTCCGACGCCCACTCCAGGAGGTCGTAGTCGGCCGTCGTCACGTTCGCGAACGCGCGATAGAGGTGATCGGCGTACTCGGGACCGTCCGTGAGAGCGACCACTCCGCCGGGCACCAGCAGCACCAGGGCGAGGAAGATCGGCACCACGGAGCGTGGGAGGAGCGCCGATGAGACGGGGGGAACGCGGCCCGACACCGGCACGGGGTCGGGTGACGTCCCGGCTCTCCGCGGAAGCGAAGCTCGGTCCAAGAGGATGGCGAGAGGAACCGCACCGACGAGGCCAAGGACCGTGAAGAGTAAGGTCGACATCTCGCCGAAGCTCGTCACGGAGCCGACCCACCCGAGACCCGGAACGCCGAGCCGGGCGCCGAGCCCTCCGGCAAGCCACAGAAGGGCGGCGAGCGCACCCGAGACGGCCCATGGGCCGAAGGTCGATCGCGGGATCCGGCCTTCCGAGCCGGGCCAGAGGAGAAGCAGCACGCCGGCCAGGAGGAGCAGGTCGAGTTCGGCCGTGAGAAATGGAAACGGGGAGAACGAGCCCACCGTCCAGCGGACCACGAACGGGTCGGAGAGCGACACGAACTCCCCGACCGGGATCCCGGGCGGCGACCCTGGCGCTCCGGCGGCACCCCCGCCCACGATGCCGACGATCGACGGGACCACCCACACCGTGGAGAAGGCCGCCGCGACGAGCCACGCCGTGATCCAGGAGCTCGCGCTCGACCGCACCCTGGACGGGAGAAGGAAGGGGAGAAGGATGAGAGTGGTGAGGATCCATTCGGCCCCGACCGGATTCAGCACCGCCGAGTAGCCGAGCAACCCGCCGAAAACCAGGCCAAACCGCCAGTCAAGGGATTCTCGTTGGACCCACTCTCGACCCAGGGCCACGAGGTAGAGCACCAGCGGATAGGCGACCACGAAGTCGTAGCTCCCCGCCACGAAGTACCGGGTGCCCCAGCCGATGACCGCCATCGTGAGGGCGACCGCCGCGCCCCCCGAGTCCGTGCCCAACCACCGGCGACCCACCAGGTAGCCCGCGATCGGCGCGAGTCCCACGAAGAGGGGCGACAGGAGGATCGGCGTCCGCGGGATCGGTCCGAGGCCGAGGGTTAGGGCCGAGCTGAGCCAGACCGTGGTCCCCTGGGGATACGCGATCGCCCCGTTCGCGACCGGCGCGAGGGTCGTGGGGAGGGAGCCGTGGCCGTTCAACAGCACGACGAAGAGAGAGTCCACCGAGGCGTCGAAGGTGTTTCCGCTTGGAACGGATGAAGCGAGGAAGAGGCCACCGACCGAGAGAAGGAGGCCCATCGCGACCGCCACTCCAACCCCGGGGCGGCGCAAGGTGCCGAGGAGATTCGCGACGGTTGCGGAGAGTCTCCCTCGGCGGTAGATTCCGACCAGGGTGGCGGTGGTGACCGCGATCCCCACCGCGAGGGCGACGAGCCCGGGCCACGGCGAAGCAGCGCCGTGGGGGATCAGGGTCACCCCATAGGTGAGCGCACCGGCCAGGTACACGTCAAGTACGAAACGGTCCAAAAAGTCGGTTCGCCTCAGGACGGGGAGGTACCGGGCTAGGAGGATCCGCACCCCCTCACCGGCGACGGCGAAGACGACGAGGATCCCCACGAGGTCGACGATTCCGAGAGGGAACGACGGCCCCGGGACGGCCACCTAACGCCGACACCGGCCCGGCTAATGAACCCCCCTTCGCCCGCGCCGGCATCCTTTTAGGGACGGCGGGCGGCAGGAGAATCGGAGAGTCCGTGGCCGAGTCGATCGACGGGGCCCGCTCGGGACTCACGTCGGTCACGCGGGGGACCCTGGTCATGATGATCGGGACCCTCGGGTTCGTCGCGGAGAGCTTCGTCTCGCGAGTGATCCTGGTCCGGACGCTTCTACCGGACCAATGGAGCGAGTTCTCCCTAGCCCTGGCTCTCGGTGGACTCGTCTCGGCCGTGGGCGCTCTCGGGCTTGGGCCGGCGGTGGCCCGAAGTCTCCCGTTCGAGACCTCGGAATCCGAGCGGCGCCGGATCGTCCACACCGCCTACTGGGTCGGCGGACCGTCCGCGGTGATCGTCGCGGCCGGGCTCGCCCTTTTTTCGCTCGTGGTATCGACGTTCTTCGGAGCTCCCCTCCTCGGGGTCACGCTCCTGTTCTTCTCGGTCGGGGTCGGGATCTCGGTCTTCGCCGGGATACTCGCCTCGATCTTCCAGGGGTTCGAGGACGTCGTCCCGAACGCGTTCTACACGCAGGTGTTGAACCCGCTCCTGTTCATCGTCTTCCTGGTGACGGCCGAGATCGTCGCCCCCCGCGGCGATACCTACCTGGGCGTCCTCGTGGCCTACGCGGTCGCCGCGGTCCTCAGCTTCCTCGCGCTGGTGGCCTATGCCCGCCGCCGCCTGCCGCGTCGGCTTCCGAGCGGGCCCCGTGAACCGGGACTTTCGGGGAAGCTGCTCATGTTCGCAGCGCCGCTCTTCGTGGTCGGCGTGTTGAGCTTCATCACCAACAACGGCGACACCCTCATCCTGGGGGCGTTCCACTCCTCCGACGTCGGATTCTACACCGCCGACCTCTCCCTCGCGCGGCTCCTGCAGGTCGGGATCGGCTCGCTGGCGTACATCTTCCTGCCGGTGACGGCGCGCCTCGTCCGGTCGGGAGACCGAGGGGCCGTGCGCATCACCTACGCCACGGCGACGAAGTGGATGGTCCTGACCTCCCTGCCGCTCTTCCTCGTGTTCTCCTTCTTCCCGAACCCGTCGCTCCATTTCGTCTACGGGTCGGGGTTCCCCAGTTCGGCGGTCCCGCTCGACCTCTTGGTCGCGGGGGCGTTCCTGTCGACGCTCGTGGGCCCCTCCACGATGGCGCAGGTCGCCTACGGCCAAACGCGCCTTCTTTTCTACAACACCGCCGCCTGCGCCGGCGTCGACCTCCTAGTGGGGTTGGCCCTGATCCCGACGTACGGGATCACGGGCGCGGCCATTGCGTGGGCGTGCGCGAACGCGGCCTACCCCGCCCTTTCGATGGTGCAGATCGCCGTGCTGCAGGGCGTCCACCCGTTCGAGCGGCACTACGTCATCCCGGTCGCGCTCACCGCGGTCCCGGTGGGTCTTCTCTTCGCCGTGGTCCCG
This sequence comes from Thermoplasmata archaeon, assembly GCA_035632035.1. Lineage (GTDB taxonomy): Archaea > Thermoplasmatota > Thermoplasmata > Lutacidiplasmatales > UBA184 > Lutacidiplasma. Next base: position 13,872 of record DASQHP010000059.1, read on the forward strand.
CTCGCCCCCGCGTTCTGGCTGCTGCCGACGCTCGCTCTCGCTATCGGCGTGCTGTTCCTGGGCGTCGTTCTGCTCAGCGGGTCGATCGATGCCGGCGACCGGCTGCTGCTCGAGGCCGTCGAACGCCTGCTCGGTCGCCGCCTACCCTTCGTCCGCTCCCTCGCGGGGTTCAGCCGGTGGGTTTCCCAGCGCGGGTCGGGATGACCCTCCGCCCGTCCGGGGGCGCCGCAGGTGTTCGACGAACAGCAAGAGAACTCCCGCTCCGAGGAGGAAAAAGACGTAGACCGCCACCTGGTTCGCCGCCACCGTATCTCCCATCGCATCGGCGATCGCGGCCACGACGAGGAGCACCAGAGCCCCCGCCACGGGAAGCCGGCCGTCCAGGCGCGACCAAATGGAGTACACGACGTACCCCAGCAGCAGCGCGAGGAAGGTCGCCAGGTACAGGTCGACCACGGCCACGGATGCTCCTCCTCCTTTAGACCATTCTTCGGCGTCCGACGCACCGTCACTCCGCCGGCGGCTGGGGCAGGATTTACATAGGAGCCGCCTCCTTGGACCGGTGTACCGGAGGTGTACCGGTGTTGTGGAATAGGGTACCGGCACGTTCCGTCGTCCCCATCGCCCTCGCGATCGCCATGCTCGGCGTCGTGACGTTGAGCGTTCTCGCACCCATCACCGGCGCGGTCCCCGCGGATACCAACTGCCCGTACGGCGTGTGCCCTTCTGTCCAGAACAACCTCCTGCCTTGGGAGATCGCCCTGGGCATACTGATCCTGGTCGCGGTTCTCCTGGCGCTCCTCATCGCGCTGCGGCGCCGTCGCCGCGGCGGTGGCGGCGCACCCGGACCCGTCGAGCCATGGACCCCGGCCGGGCCGCCCGCCGGCGCGGGCGTGGAAGCCCCGATGGCTCCACCGGTGGCTCCGGCGGTCGTGGCCGCCCCGCCGGTCTATCTCGAAACTCCGGAGGACGTTGGAGCCCCGCCGCCGTCGGTGCCCGCCGCCGCCCCGCCCCCGGCTGCACCCGCGGCTGCGGGAGGTGCCGAGGCGGACATCGATTCCCTCATGCAGGAGCTGGACAAGATCAGCAACGAGATCCTGAAACGGGGCGGTCCCAAGACCGGCAAAGACGCGGCGACCGACTCGAACACCTCCGACACCGAAGGAAGCGGGGGTTCCAGCTGAACGGGACGGGGCCAGGGGGGCGGCTCGTCCGGGGCAGGCCCTATATCCTTGCACGGCCCTCGTACGACCGATGGTTGCTCTGCCGTCGCCCGACGAGGATCGGCTGCTCCGCGCCCTCGCGGAGGCCGTGCAGCGTTCGGCCCGACCCGTCCGGGAGATCGAGGTGGGCATCGCGCTCTCGATCGCTCTGGGTCGCCAGCGCCCCGCCGTCTCCTGTGGGGGGTGCTCGACGCCGCTCGAGTTCCGGGGCATTCCCGCCCGCACCAACGCCCGGCTCGATGCCCCGTTCCGGCTGCTGTTCACCGACGCCCCCGTCTCCTGAGACCCGGACACAGGTGGGCCAGTGAGCGCGATCCCGATCGTCGAGACGGTCGTCAACCTCATCATCGCCATCTTGCAGGCCGGTGGACTTCCGGCGCTGATCGCGCTGATGGCGGTCGAGAGCTTCGGGATCCCGCCGCTGCCCAGTGAAGTGATCCTGCCGTTCGCCGGATTCCTGGTCGCGGAGGGTTCGTACCCGTTCGCCGGTGCGGTCGCCGCGGCTCTGCTGGGTGGAGTGATCGGAGCGTACGCGTCGTATGCCGTCGGACGATGGGGTCGCCATCTCCTGGTCGGGGGACCCCGATTCCTTCGCGTGGACCCGAAGCACCTCGACTCCATGGACCGCTGGTTCGCACGACGGGGGGAGGGAACGGTGCTTGTGGCCCGGCTTCTGCCGGTCGTGCGCAGCTACATCAGCTATCCGGCCGGCGCGGCGCGCATGGAGCCGACGAAGTTCGGCATCTACACGGCGATCGGTGCGACCCCGTTCACGGCCGCCTTCATCTACGCCGGCTACGTGCTCGGCAAGGACTGGTCCCAGATCGTCCCCTACCTCCAGTACGCCGACTACGCCGCGGTTGCGCTCATCGTGGTGGGGATCATCTACCTCGCGCTCCGGTGGCGGCGACAGCCCCCGGCGACCCTCGAAGGGACGTCGGGCGCATCCGAGTAGGGTCCGGGGATCTCTAGCCTATCCTTCGGCGGTTCGCGCGGTCGCGTAGTCCGGTCGGACCACCCGACCGTGGGGAAGCCCGACGGTCTCCCCCTCGTCGACGATGAGCTCCCCGGCGCGATAGTGGGCGACGGGGAATATCGCGTTCCATCCTTCGAACGCCGACCACCCGCACGCGGTCTTCAGCCGGTCGGCGCGGATCTCCCGACGCTCCCGGAAGTCGACCACCAGAAAGTGCGCGGGGCTGCCGGGGGCGATGCGCCCGTGGGGCAGGCCGAGCCACCGGGCCGGTCGGTCGCACGCTGTGCGCTGCAGCACGTCGAGCGGGAGGTCACCGGTCCGGACGCGCTCCAGCAGGATCGGAACTAAGGTCTCGACGCCCGGCATGCCGCTCGGCGCGACGGCGAACGGCCGGTCCTTCTGATCCCGGGAATGCGGTGCGTGGTCGCTCGCGACGATCGGTATCCGGCCGGCGGCGTACCTCTCCCATAGTTCACGGCGTTGGGCTTCCGAGCGCAACGGGGGGTTGACCTTCCCCAGTGTTCCCGCATGGGACGCCGAACTGAGGAGCAGGTGGTGGGGAGTGACCTCGTGGGAGTGACCGGTCGCCCGGAGCCGGTCGGCGACCTCGGCCGAGGTGACGTGCGCGATGTGGAGTCGAAGCGCCGGTGGAGCTTGCTCAAGGCCCTCCACGGCCGATCGTTCCGAGTCAACCGGCCGGTGGGCGTCCCAATCGACGAGGCCCGTGAGCGGCTGGACCGGCGTGAAGCGGCGGGGGTCCTCGGCGTGCACGCTGAGCGCGAGGCCCGAGTCGGCGACCGCCCGGAGCAGGAGCTCGCGCTCGCCGGGCTCGGGTGGCTGGATCTCTCCCGTGGTGGGGCTCAAGAACAGCTTGAACGCCCCGGCGACCTTCGCGAGTTCTCGGACCCGATCGGCCGTGGTGGCCGCGCCGATCACGACGAGGTCGGTGAACAGCTCCCCCGAGGCACGCGCGGCCTTCTCCTCGAGTCGTTCCCGGCTGATGATGGGAGGGTCGGTGTTCGGCATGTCCGCGACGGCGGTGACCCCCCCCGCGATGGCGGCTTCCGTGCCGGTCCGAAACCGTTCCGGCGGATCCGGTCCGCCGGGCTCGCGGAAATGGACGTGGATGTCCGTGGCCGCGGGAAGGATGAGCCGGTCCCCGACGTCGATCCGTCGCCCCCCCCGGATGGACCGGGCGATCCGCCCGATCCGGCCCTCGTCATCGACCGCAATCTCGACCGGCTGCAGGCGACCACGGAAGAGGGCGCGCCCGCAGAAGACGCGGGCCGGTGGAAGCCCCGGGCCCGCCGCCCGTTCACCCGGCCTAAGTCGACCGCGTCGGGGCATCCCGAGTCGCGACAGCCACCGTGGTTAAGAATCGGTCGGCGCCGGTCGGCGGCTCTCGGGAAAGGCATTTCTCTCCCGGCGAATCGGGGCAGTCGTGCCTCGCGGATCGAGAGCGCCAGCCTGGACGTATGCCCGCAGCGGTGTGGATCGGGGCGAGATCGGTGCCGCGCTCCAGGGGCTCCTCAGCTCCGTTCGCTATCGTCCCGCCGACGCTCGCCGGCGGGCCGTCGGCCCGTCGGGTCACTATGCGGGTCTGGTGCGAGTCGGGCGGGAGACCATCGCCGCGACGACCGACACCGTCGGGACCAAGGTACTGCTGGCGGCTCAGCTCGGCCGGTGGGCCGAGGTAGGAGAGGACATGGTGGCGATCAACGTCAACGACCTCGCGTCGGTCGGTGCCCGACCGTTCGGGTTCGTGGACACGATTTCCGCCGCACGGCCGGATCGCTCGGTCTTCCAGGCGATCGGCCGAGGCCTGGACCGGGGGCTCCGGGCCGCCCGATGCGCGCTCCTCGGGGGCGAGACTGCGATCGTGCCGGATATCGTGGAGGGGATCGACCTCGGTGGGACGGCGCTGGGCCACTTCCCCGACCGCAATCCCGTCTTCGGTACCTCGATCCGCCCGGGCGACCGGATCGTGGGGATTCCCTCCAGCGGGGTCCACTCGAACGGCTTCACCCTCGTCCGCCGGCTTCTCGAGAAAGGGCGAGTCAGCCTTCGGTCGCGGAGACCCGGGGGGCGCGGGTCGGTCGGCGAGGAGCTGCTCCGTCCGACCCGGACCTACGTAGCGGTTTCCGAGGCCGTGACGTCCCGCCACGGGGTCCACGGATTGGCCCACATCTCCGGCGGCGGGGTGCGGAACCTCGTGCGCTTGCACCACCGGGTCCGGTTCGTGCTGGATGAGTGGCCCGAACCCCCGGCACTGTTCCGCTGGCTCCAGGCGCTGGGACCCGTGGAAGATCGCGAGATGTTCCAGACGTTCAACATGGGGATCGGATTCGTGGTCATCGTCCCGCCGGCCCGTCTGGACGCGGCGCTCGGCCGGTTGGCTCGGGCCGGGATCCGAGACGCCCGTCCCGTCGGGACGGTCTCGACCGGGTCGGGGGTCTCTCTGCCGCCGTTCAATCTCACCTACAGCGGCTACTCGTAGCGAGGGTTCAGGGTGGCCGCGAACCCGGAGGTGGTCGCCCCGCGTCGGGTCCCGACCGCCGGGTTCGACCTGCGGCTCTGGGCCGCCGCGACCGCCGCCATCCTGGCCGCTTTCCTGTGGGCGACGTACTACTCCTTCGTCCTCGGCGCCCCGGGGACCCCGCCGAGCGGGCTCCTGGTCGACCCATTCCTGGCGGGCGCCGCGGGGTTCCTCGTTCTGGCCGGAGTGCGCCGCGAGATTCGGTCGGTGGGCCCCCTTTTCCGGGACCCCCGCTCGTGGGCTCGGGCGAGCCTGCTCGTCGCCATGCAGGTCTCGGTCCTCGCGTCGACCTACCTCACCGGTGCCGTGGACACCTCGCTGCTCTCGCTCGTCGGCGACGTGGTCCTGACGCCGATCGCGCTGGTGCTTCTCTATGGGGAGGGCCGGGAGCGTTTCCGAACCCCCCTCTTCGGGCTCGGCCTGGTCACGGCCACAGCGGGGGCCACGCTGGTGATCGTGGCCGGAGCGTCGGTCGAAGCCCTTTCCGGCTGGGCGTGGGTCGCCGCGCCCATCGTCCCCGTGGCGGTCGCGCTGTATTTCCTCTACACGGCTCGGGCCAACCGGGAGACCCCGATGACCGCGCTCGTCGGGCAGGGAACGCTGTTGGCCGGCGTTTTGGGGATCCTGGTAAGCCCGGCGTTGCCGGGTGGACTCGGGGGGCTATGGCCGGCCTCGTGGGGCAGCGCCGGCGTCGTGATCGCCATCGGACTTACGAGCTTCTTCCTGGGACCGTACCTCTACTTCCGGGCCATCGAAAGCGTCGGAATCGTGCTTCCGGCCGTCCTCATGACCGCCATTCCCGTGTTCACGCTCGCGCTCAACGTCGCACTGTTCCACGAGGCTCCCCCGTGGCTCGGGCTCGCCGGCATACCCATCGCGGTCATCGGCTCGCTGGTCGCGCTTCGTGGTCCCCACTCCGGCTGGGGCTCCCCCGAGGCGTCCGGCGCCGGCTGAGGTTCACTCGAATTCGGACAAGGCCCGGGTCGTGTGCCGTCGCTTCGCCGGCTTCGCCAGATCTCCGACCGGCGTTTCGAGCGTCGCCGGCGTCTTGCTCGCCGGCGGGGCGAGGCCATCCTCGGCGGCGACGAGCCGCCGCTGGACGTTCCCCCCGAGGAGGGCCCGGGCGTCCCAGTCGTACACTTCGGTCACCCGGGCGAGGGTCTGGGCGACCCGTTCGGCGTAGTACTCGTAATCCGGCTGCTGCGTGAACGCCCGCCCCTCGATCCACGGCTCGATCTCCTGCGGAGTCTTGCCCGCGTCGGTGACGATCCAAGCGACCTTCATGCCGGGGATCACGTCGTACCCCTCGGCCTTCAGCTGCTTGAAGACCCGAAGGAATGGAAGGTTGTCCCGGGTCGATTCGTTGTACTCCTCCTCGGCGCGAACCGACCGGGCGATCACCAGTCGTTCGGCCTTGATATGGCCCTCGCGACAGGTTCGGACCAGTTCGCGGGCGCGCTGGACGGCGGCATCCGAGTCCCCCTTCAGGACCAGGTCGAACACCTCGTTGAGGGCCTCGGACTGGTAGTCGAAGGCGTCCGTCCGGCGGCTCTCATAGCCGCGGATGACGAGCTCCTCCTTCGGCCAGACGGTCCGCCCGACGTACCGCTTCTTCGCCCCGTGGGAGAAGAGGGCCTCGTAGACCGATTGGAACTCGAAGGTGACCCCCTCGTGGGTGAACCGCCGCGAGACCTCCTCACCGAAGCGGCGGGCCTCCTCGAGGGAGCCGCCCGGAGAGCGGACGAACACGCTATCGGTATCGGAGTAGACCACCTCGTGGCCGTCCGCCTCGAGGTCGTGGATGATGGAGGTGATCGCCTCGCGGGCGAAGGCGGTGATCGCGGCTCCGATGTCCTTGTTGGTGAACCGGTAGAAGCTGGACGCGAGCACGCCGTAGAAGGAGTTCATGAGGACCTTGACCGCGTTCTGCAGACCATCGTAGTACTGGCGCATCTCGGGGCTCGCGGCCGCCGCGGCCTCGCGCCGGAACCGGTCCCGGTCGGTGAGCAGCTCGCGCAGGATCGAGGGAATGATCCCGGGTCGCTGGGCCGCGGTCAGGAAGTGGGCCCCCGAGGGGGCGACCGTGGTCCCGCTCGGGGAGAGCGTCGTGAAGCAGAGATTCTTCGAGATGATGATGCTGGGGTACATCGACTTGAAGTCGAGAACGACGACCCAGTTGTAGAGGCCGGGACGGATCGCGTGGACGTAGCCGCCCTCGATGGGGGCGTCCCGTCGGGCCCGGTGGGTCGGGGGAACGCCGACGTTCTCCCGGTCGGCGCGTGGGATGAGCATCGCGTCGATGAACAGCGAGGTGCGCCCGTTGAGGCCGTCCTCGAGAGGGAGGTGCGCGACGGTGGCGAGGTCGGCGGCCTTCTCGATCGTACGGAGCCGCTGGACGATGCGCAGCGCGAGGTCCGCGTCGTGTTCGCAGTACTCCATGACGCGCTCGCGGTCGGCGGCCCACTCCGCCTCGATCCGGCGACGGTCGACGTCGAGCTTCTTGTCCCCGAGGAGCGTCCGCGCCACGAACTGGAGCGTCTCCTGCTTCGGGTGGAGCTCGCGCCGGGCCGACCACCATGCATCGGCTACGATCCGACCCGACAGCCGCCACAATCGCTCGCCGAGATCGCGGGGCGCGCCCCGGTCGCGGCCCAGGGCGAGCACGGGGACCCCCAGGGCCTCCGCGCGTTCCAACAGAAGCGGGATGTCGTAGCCGCCGATGTTGTAGCCCGTGATCACGTCGGGGTCTTCGCGGGTCACGACGTCGACGAACTCCTCGAGGATCCGTTTCTCGCTCTCGTTGGAGATCCGGAACGTGGTGCGGCCGGCTCCGCCGCGGTCGACGACGCCGCAGATGGTGAAGATCGTCCGCTCGCGGATCGCGTTCTCGATGTCGAAGGCGAGGACGGTGAGCGGTGGGCGGAACGCCTCGGACGGGCGGATGTCTCGGCCGCCCTCCGTCACCACCCGGACCACGCGACGCACGCCGTAGAGCGCACGGACCGCCTCGGGTTCATCCTCGGCCTCGAACTCGAAGGTGAGCCCCAGCCCCTTGTCGTACAGGAACCGGTGGACGAACGGAATGTCGCAGGCGAGGACGCTATTGTCATCCCCGGACCGGCGGTAACGCTCCCGGAAGTCGGGCACGGTCCACGGGTTTGTGACCGTGACCCGGAGCGCCGGCCGAGTCTCTCCACCGACCCAGGTCGTGATCTCCTGCGTCGCCTTGACCTGCGGGTCGGCTTTCAGAGACTGGCGGTTCTCCGGAGTGGGGTTCGTGAGGACGAAATAAGGCCGGAACCCGTAGTATCGGGCGACCACTGGCTCGCCGTCTCGGCTGCGGCCGTAGAGCTCGACGACCACGCCATCTTCGATGGCGCGATACGTCCCGCTCAGCAGGAAGAGGGAGATCGTCTCCAACGTGGGCGGGATGCGGGGCCCGCGTTATAGGGTTTCCAACTCGCCTTGGAGCCAGTCACGCAATCGGTCGATGTCTGCGGCCCAGCGCTCGGCCGCCCGGCGGGACCGGAAGGTGGCGGCGGGGTGCAGAAGGGGGAAGAGGCAATGGTCGCCGGTGCGACGGGGGGTTCCGGCGGCCGCCATGACCCGCGGCGCGGCGGGGTCGATCGCTCGGAGCGCGTGAGCGCCGAGCGGCACCAGGATCCGGGGACGGAGCAACTTGAGCTGCCGGTCGAGGAACGGCGCGCATGCCCGGATCGGCGCCGCCCCCAGTCGGTTCTCGGGAGGGCGACACTTCACGAGATTGAGGATACCCGCGCTGCGCCCGGGGTCACCGAGGCGGGCGATGGCTTCGTCGAGGCGCTTTCCGGCCCGGCCGACGAAGGGGACTCCCTGTCGGTCCTCCTCGCGTCCGGGTGCCTCGCCGATGAACACGACCGTCGGATGCGCCGGGCCGCGGTAGATCACGACGTGTTCCCGCAGATGACCGAGCTCGCAGCGTCGGCAGGCCTCGATCTCCCCCACCAGGGCCCGCCACGCGCGGCCGCGGGGGCCGCGGGGAATTCCGCTGACTTTGGGGGCTCGGACGGCCACGGCCGGACAATCCGGACGGTGTTAAGCGCTCTCGCGTCCGGACCGCCGCCACCGCCGTGGCGAACGCTGTGCCACGCCGCCGCTCGGGGGAATCTTAAATAGCAAGGCCCGCTGGCTCGGACCCTTCAACTCACCATGCCACCGCCCTCGGGTCTATACACCGCCGGCAAGCTCAGTCGCCTGCGCCAGCGGCGACGCTGGTCGGACCGGTACTACAAGCGCCGGACCCTGCATCTCAAGGAGAGGTCCGACCCCCTGGAGGGAGCTCCCCAGGGCCGCGGGATCGTCATCGAGAAGGTGGGCGTAGAGGCCAAGCAGCCGAACTCGGCGATCCGCAAGTGTGTCAAGGTCCAGCTGATCAAGAACGGTCGGCAGATCACGGCGTTCGCGGTCGGAGATGGCGCCATCAACTTCATCGATGAGCACGACGAGGTCCTCGTGGAGGGGATCGGGGGCCGGATGGGCCGGTCCTACGGCGACATCCCCGGCGTACGGTACAAGGTGATCCAGGTGAACGGCACGTCGCTCGACGAACTCGTGCGCGGGCGCAAGGAGAAGCCCCAGCGATGAGCGAGAACCCCGCCACGGCCCCGCCGCCCCTCCCGGACAGCTCCGAAGAGGGTCCGGGCCCGGTCGTCGTTCGGCCCCAGCCACCGGCCCCACCCCCGTTCCCGCTCCCGCCGCTCTTCGGGCAGTTCTCCTTCGAGGGGATCGAGGTGCACGACCCGGGACTCCAGCCGTACCTCTACCTGCATCCCATCTACGCGCCGCACACGGAAGGGAAGCTCACCGGCCGTCCGTTCCTCAAGAGCCACATGCACGTGGTCGAGCGGCTCGCCAACCACCTCATGAAGGGCGGGAAGTTCACCGGCAAGAAGTCGAAGGCGCTCAAGACGATCCGGCTCGCGTTCCAGGAGCTCGCGAAGTCGGAGAAGCAGAACCCGCTCCAGTTGCTCGTGAACGCCATCGAGAACGCCGCCCCCCGCGAGGAGGTCACTCGTCTCCAGTTCGGCGGGATCTCCGTCCCCCGTGCGGTGGATGCCTCGCCGGCCCGCCGACTCAATGTGGCGATCCGCAACATCGCTCTCGGCGCCATCCAGTCCTCCCGCAAGTCGACGAAGGCGATCGAGTCGTGCCTCGCGACCGAGATCGCCCTGGCGGCGAAGGGCGACCTCACGAGCTTTGCCGTGGGCCGGAAGGAAGAAGTCGAGCGCGTGGCGCAGTCGGCGCGCTAGGCCGGGAGCGAGAAAGGATGACGCATATCCGGAGCGAGCTGGCGAAGGCCATTCCCGAGATGATGCGGCAGGTCGACCGGATCCGCAACATCGGCATCGTCGCGCACATCCACCACGGGAAGACGACGCTGAGCGACAACCTGCTGGCCGCCGCGGGCATGATCTCCAACGAGCTCGCGGGTAAGCAGCTCTACCTCAACTTCGACGAGCAGGAGCAGGCCCGTCTCCTCACCATCAACAACGCGGACGTCACCATCGTCCACGAGTTCGAGAAGGAGAACTACCTGATCAACCTCATCGACACCCCCGGTCACGTCGACTTCGGCGGGGACGTCACGCGGGCGATGCGCGCCGTGGACGGAGCCGTCGTCGTCGTCTGCGCCGTCGAGGGCGTCATGGCCCAGACGGAGACGGTTCTCCGCCAGGCGCTCCGGGAGAAGGTGAAACCGGTCCTCTTCATCAACAAGGTCGACCGGGCCATCAAGGAGCTCAAGCTGACCTCGGACTCGATGCAGAAGAGGTTCACCACGATCATCTCCGAGGTCAACGAACTCATCCGGAAGATGGCCCCCGAGGAGTTCGTGGACGAGTGGTCCGTCGACCCGCGCGACGGCAGCGTCGCCTTCGGCTCCGGCTACGAGAACTGGGCGATCAGCGTCCCCTACATGCAGAAGACTGGGGTCAAGTTCCCCGACATCTTCGACTTCGTCTCGACCGGGCGGTCGAAGGAGATCGCCCAGCGGGCCCGGATCAACGACGTCGTCTTCGACATGGTCGTGCGGCACCTCCCGAGCCCGCACGTCGCCCAGCGCTACCGCATCCCGAACATCTGGAAGGGCGATTCCACGTCGGCCATCGGCCAGGCGATGGTCGCCACCGATTCCGCGGGTCCGACGGCGTTCATGGTCACCGACATCACCATGGACCCGAACGCGGGCGAGATCGCGACAGGCCGGGTGTTCTCGGGCCGGCTCCAAAAGGGCATGGAGCTCGCCGTGGTGGGCACGAAGACCCGCAACCGGGTCCAGCACGTCTCGCTGTTCATGGGGCCCGAGCGGTTGATGGTCGAGGAGGTCACGGCCGGCAACATCGCCGCCGTGATCGGTCTCACGGACGCGTTCGCCGGCACGACGATGGCTTCCACGGCGGACATGGTTCCGTTCGAGGAGATCCGCCACGTCTCCGAGCCGGTGGTCACGGTCGCCATCGAGCCGAAGCACATGGGCGACCTCCCGAAGCTCATCGAGACGATGCGGAAGATCGCGAAGGAGGACGCGAGCCTCAAGGTCGAGATCAACCAGGAGACCGGCGAGCACCTCCTGTCGGGGATGGGCGAGCTCCACCTCGAGATCACCCAGTACCGGATCGTCAACGACTACAAGGTCGAGATCCAGGCATCGAAGCCGATCGTCGTCTACCGGGAGACGGTCGGGTCCCCGGGCGGCCCGTTCGAGGGGAAGTCGCCCAACAAGCACAACCGATTCTACTTCGAGGTCGAGGCGCTGCCGGCCGCCGTCGTCCAGGCGATCAAGGACGGCGAGATCCCGCAGGGCAAGTCGTTCAAGGACACGAAGACGCTCGTCACGAAGCTGGACGCCCTCGGTGTCCCCCGCGACGAGGGACGCGGGATCGTCGCCGTCGAGGGGACGAACATGCTGTTCGACGTCACGAAGGGCATCCAGTACCTCAACGAAACGATGGACCTCATCGTGGACGCCTTCAAGGAGGCGATGAACCGCGGGCCGCTCGCCAACGAGCGCGTCTACGGCCTCAAGGTCCGTCTGGTCGATGCGAAGCTCCACGAGGACTCCATCCACCGCGGTCCGGCCCAGACGATACCGGCCGCGCGGTCGGGCATGTACGGGGCCATGTGCCTCGGCGGCCGCATTCTCCTGGAGCCGATGAACAAGGTCACCGTCAACGTCCCGCAGGAGGTACTCTCCGGCGCCACGCGCGAGCTCCAGCGCCGGCGCGGCGAGATCCTCGACATGACGAGCGTGGGCGACCTGCAGACGATCGTCGCCAAGGTCCCCGTCGCCGAGCTGTTCGGGTTCGCGAGCGACATCCGCAGCGCGACCGCGGGCAAGGTCCTCTGGGCGTCGGAGTCGCTGGGCTTCGAGATCCTGCCGAAGGAGCTCCAGACCCAGGTCGTGAGCGAGGTCCGGCAGCGCCGCGGGCTCAAGCCCGAGCCGTACGACGCGTCGTACTACGCCGGTTAGGTCGGTCCGTTCCCTGTCCTTCGACGGGATGGCCTACGGGGTCAGAACGGGTGCCGGTAGGCTGTCGGCCGCCCGCGCGACCCGGGCTCGGCGCCCCGAGACCGTGGGTTCGAGAAGGAAGTCGAGCGTACGCTGGGAGCGGCCCCGCGGGCCCTCGACGCTGCGGGTCTTGAGCGGCCAGGCGCCCTCGTGGTCCAGGAGCCAGCGCTTCCTCCACAGGCCGAGTCCAAAGCCCGTCAGGTCGCCGGCCGACCCCACGACGCGATGGCACGGCACGATGATGGGGATCGGGTTGCGCCGCATCGCCCCTCCGACCGCCCGGGCGGCGCCCGGGTGGCCCGCGCGCCGGGCGAGGTCGGCGTAGGTGACCGTGGAGCCCGCCGGCACGCGGCTCAGGATCGTCCAGACCTGACGGTCGAACTCCGTGCCCAGGCTCGGGTCGAGGACGAGGTCGAACGAACTGCGCTTCCCCCGGAAGTACTCGCCGAGCTCGCGCGGCGGGCTGCCGGCCGAGAACGGCGGTCGGCGCTGGCGGGCCCCCACGGGGACGCCGACCTGGTCGAGCCCGCGCTCCAACAGATCGACGGAGTGGACCGCCCGCCCCTCGTAGACGACGCGGAAGCTGCCGATGGGCGTCGGTACGTCCGCGAACTCGACGTGGGCCATCGGAGGGTCGAAGCCCTCCCGGCTTAACTGCGTTGCCTCGCCCCGTCGCCCGTCCCCGTGTCGGTGATGGAGAACTCGGCGGCGGCCTCGGGTCTGGACCGGTGCTTTACGAGGACCGCCCGCCGACGGGACCCGGGGAGCCGCTCCAGCCGGAGGATCGTCTTGGCGGCATGATTGAGGAAGGACCCTCCGATCGGTTCCAGCGAGCCGGAACGCGGGTCCCGCCAGACCTGGTTCGTGAAGAGCACGGGAACCTGGGAGCGGAGCGAGACGCCGATCAGCTCGGCGAACTCCGCGGTGAGCGCGAGCCGTCCGTCCTCCTCCGAGTCCTGGGCGAGGGCCAGCCGATAGTAGAGCGTCGCCGAGTCGAGCACGATGAGCCCGACCGGCCGCTCCCCCGACCGGGTCAGCTCGGCCGCCCGGAGCACCGCCCGGCTCTGTTCCTCGAGCGAGGTCGGCGACGAGAGCAAGAGATGGTCGAGGACCTCGGGGAACCGATCACCGGCGATCGCCTCCAGGCGGTCCACCGAGACGCCTTCCGTGTCGATGTAGAGGACCCATCGGCCCGCGCGGGCCACTTCGAGCGTCGCCTGCAGGCAGAGGATGGTCTTCGCGCTCCCGCCTTCACCGTAGAGCTCGGTGAGACTGTCGGGCTCGAGGCCCCCGCCCAGGAGGGCGTCGACCGGTCCCACTCCCGTCGGAACCCGGTCGGCGGCCATCCCGGGGCCACGAGAGCCGTGGGACTTAAGGCCGCGGCCGGGCGAAGGGTGGCGAGGCGCCCGTCAGCGGGCCTTGAGGACCTTCTTCACGTTGGGATGCTCCTTCGTGAAGATCTTGCCCCCGCAGTTGTCGCAGCGGACCCCGAACAGGTTGGCGTCGCTCGGGAGCGCCTCCCCGCACCGGATGCATCGGAACATGGACGCCTCGGCCTAGGCTTTCACGCCCGGGCTCTCCGGCCGCTCCGACCGGGTGATGGGAGGGGGGCTCGAAAAGAGGTAGGCGCCGCTCGCGAACCGGGTCCCGCAGCGACGGCACTCGAAGACGCCGCTCGCCACGCGCTCGACCGTGACGGTCGAGCAGCGGGGGCAGGCGGCCGCCTCGGCCCGCGCCCGGTCGATGTCGAGCACCCGCCGGCGGATCCGGATCCCGTAGCGGGGACCCATCCAGCCCGTATTGCCGACCTTCTTGGTCCGCTTGCTCATGCGCTTCCCTGCGCGATCTTCCGCATCCGGTCGCCGTGCTGGAACGCCCGATCGACCATGTCGCGCACGTCGTCGGGGGAGAACGCCCCAATAAGACCTTTCTGCATCGCGACCACGTTCCCGGCCTCGTCCGTGGCGACGGTGAGGCGGCCCTGCGCCGCCCGTTCCTCGTCCACGGTCGGGTCGACGATGATCGTCTCCCCGAGGCGGCAGAACGTCGTCTCCACGGGCAGGTGCTGGATCGCGAGCGGGGAGTCGGCTTCCGCGATGCCGAACCGCTTGCTGGGAAGCGTGGCGTGCGTGAGGGCGCCCAGCGCCGCGAGCATGCCCGTGTCGATGAGGTTCCCGGAGTGGTCGAGCACGTGGACGTCGACGTAGCACACCCACGTCTTCTCGCCCGGAGTGACGCAGAGCTTGGTGAGGTCGATCGTCTCTGCCGCCCGGATCGCCCGGTCGATGACGCGGGAGACCTCGATGGCGCGCGGGTGGGGGGGGCCGGGCTCGAACATGGGGGAGGAGAGGGGCACGAGCTCGGCGTTCGTCGTGAGGACCCCGGCGTTGGGGGTATCGGGGAACGGTTTGCCCGGTTCGAGCTTAACGCCGCAGAGGACCGCCGTGTCGCCAATGCGGGCCAACGCCGAGCCGTCGGCGCTGGCGACCCAGCCCGGCACGACCGAGACGGTCCGATACTCGTCCGGTCGCCGGCCGTCGAGGCGCTTACCGTCGCGGGCGAGATCGAGGATGTGGGTCGTGAGGATCTCGGCCACCACTTCGTCACTCATGCCGGCACCCCCGCGGGCGCGGTGGCCGCATAGCGGTCCCGGAGCGCCGCCTTCATGGTCTCGTAGATGCCGAGGCAGCCCTTCACGCCCATGTCGAGCGCGGTCGAGAGCTCGTCTCGGGTGAGGTGGCCCTCCATCTGCAACAGGACGAGACGGCCGGACTGGGGCACGAGCGCCATCGGGAGGTCGGCCTCGCCGAAGTTGTCCTCCTCCTTCTTGAGGTCGAGGACGATGTGGCCCGCGACCTTCCCCACCGCGACGGCGGGAACAAGGTCGACCATCGGGATCCCGGCATCCGCAAGCGCCACCGACGCGGCCACGAGCCCCGCGCAGCGCGTGCCGGCGTTGGCCTGGAGCACTTCGATGTACACGTCGATGCTGGTGCGCGGGTACTCCTCGGCGAACACCACCGAGTCGAACGCCTCCGCGATCACCTTGCTGATCTCCTGGGAGCGGCGGTCGAGTCCGGGGCGTTTCCGCTCATCCACCGAGAACGCCGCCATGTTGTAGCGGCACTGCACGATCGCCTTGTCGTTGACCTGAAGATGCCGGGGATGGACCTCCCGCGGTCCGTAGACCGCGGCCATCACCTTGTTGGCGCCCCACTCGACGAACGCCGATCCGTCGGCCTGGCGCAAGGCGCCGGCGGTGATCTTCATGGACCTCAGCTCATCGGCGCGCCGACCGTCGATCCGCCGTCCGTCCTCGGTCATGAGGACGGGGACCTCTTTCGCTCCTACGTTTCCCATGGTTCACTTCCTGTGACTTTCAGTACATGGACGGGTCGTCGCCCGTCGGGGATTCTTCATTCTCGTCATCGAGGGGTTCCGAAGGCGGCCGGGGGACGGCGTGACCATCCGATGGGGCGCCGGGTACGAACGGCACCGCCTCGCTGGCCGGCCGCTCCTCCGTCGACCCGAGGTAGCTCATGACCCGCTCGGTGAGACCCGCGCGATGTCCCTCCTCGTCAATCATCCGGAGCGTTTCCCGGACCCGGAGCGACTCCTCCGGGGGACCATCCACGTGGACGCGTCCGTTCTGACCGACCACGAGACGGCAGTGCGTCGACCGCTCGATCGTCTGGATCATGGAACCACCCCGGCCGATGACCCGGGGGACCTTCGCCGGAGAGATCGTCACGATGGTGCCGCCCTCGAGCTTGCCGAGCCCCTCGCCGACCATCGACACCCCGATGCGGCCGGTGTTCTCGATCGCCTCGACCCGGACCACGACCGCGTCGCCGACCCGGAGGTAGCGCTCGGTCTCCCCGTAGTCGATCTTCCACGGAGTTCCCGTCATGTGGAGCGGGGCCCAACGCGGGGCCCCGATGTCCAGCAGCCAGAACGTCCCCTGGACGTCGGTCACGGTGCCGACGACGACGTCGCCCGGCCGGGGGATGTATCGGCCGGCGAGCGGGGTCACCTCGACTACGGGCGGTCGGAACCGAAGGAGTCCGAGGACGCTTGCGTAGATGCGCCCGTTGACCCGATACGTTCCCGAGCCGGGCCGCAGATGGCCCGCGGGAATCTCTTCGCCCGGAAGGACTAAAGTTCGCTCCCCACCGGGGGAGGAATCACCCTCGCGGCCACGACGTCGGTGGCCGGGCCGATGACGAGTACCCATTGTGTTGCTTGCACCGCGCCGCCGACGGAGGGTGGCTATTTAACTAAGGCGGTCTCGGCGGCGCCCTTGGTGCGCGCGTTGAGCTTCTCGTAGAGCTCGGTCTGCACGCCGGCGGGGATCTCGAGGATCCCGCTCCAGCTTCCGTCGGAGAGCCACTGTTCGTCCCCCAGCTTGCCGATTCCCTTGAGCTCCCCGATGACGCGCGCGTAGTGCACGGCCGGCAGATGGATCTTCACGCGGACCGTGTCGAATCGGATGGGGATGAGCGGCCGCAGCTTGGTGAGGATCTCCTGCACCTGGACGTCCGCCGAGCGGAACGGGTCGACGTGGACCTTCGCTTCAAGCATGGCCGCCTCGATGCGTGCGGGCGGGTGGGGGGCGCCGGTCTGGGGGTTCATGGCGTTGCGGGCGATGGTCGCGACGATCTGCTTGTGCTTCGCCGCCTGCAGCTGGTGGCGCTGTTCCGTGGTGACCTGTACCTCGCCCTTGAGGATGATCTGGCGAGCGATCTCGGCAAGGTCCCGGGTGTGGAACGTCCGCTCCAGGTGCTCCTCGGAGATCTTGTCCCCCTTCTTCGCGTCTTTGAAAACCTGATCGAGGGCGAGTTTGTCGCGGAGGTCGACGTTCTTCCCGTCTTTGACGTCCTGGACCGCGGTCGGGTCGACCAGCACCTCGAACCGGGAACCCTGGGTCTCCCACCGCGCGACGACCGTGTCGTCGACCTTGACCATCGCCCCGTGCCTCCGGGGCCCCGCTCCGCAGCCTACGGACGGTTCGAGCGGGAACCCGACGCCGGCGGAAGTCGGCCCGCATACTTCTGGATTTCCTCGGCCGTGAGGCGATGGAGGCCCTTGCCCCGCTGAAGCGTGCAGACCTCGACCTGGCTCAGGTTCGCCGCGTCATCCAGGGACTGGCGCAGGCCCTCGAGTGCGAGGAGGATGGCGCTGTCGGCGTCCATCCCGGGCTTATACTTCTGTTCGAAGAGCTCCATCACGGGCTGCTTGTTGCCCCCGGTGGACGTCGCCTTGAAGCTGGTGAGCGATCCGGACGGTTCGGTCTCGAACAGGTGAACTCCGTCGTCGTCGTAGCCGCCGACGAGCAGCGCGGTCCCGAAGGGGCGGACCCCGCCGAACTGGGTGTACTGCTGCTTGTAGTCGCAAATGCGGCGGACCAAGAGCTCGAGGGCGATGGGCTCCGAGTAGGTGACCCGGTTGATCTGCGCCGCGAGGCGGGCGTACTCGACCAGGACCCGGGCATCCGCCACGAGGCCGGCCGTCGCGCACCCTACATGCTCATCGATCTGGTGGATCTTCTCGAGGCTCGCGGGCTCGGCGAGCTTCGGGTTGGGGATCCGCCGGTCCGCGACGAGCGCGACGCCGTCCTGGAAGACCACACCGGCCGTGGTCGCCCCCCGGCGGACCGCTTCCCGGGCGTACTCGACCTGGAAGAGCCGGCCATCGGGTGAAAATACCGTGATTGCGCGGTCGTAGGCCATCTGGCCGGGTTGCATCTCCATGACGGTTCCTCGAGCGGCGGAGGGCACTTTCGCCCTCCTTATAAGCCATCCCCGGTCGGTTTCCTCGCGGTGCGTGGATTACGCCGGTCGAGCGCCCGGCAGGTCCGGGGCGAAGCGTAATCCGCGGTCGGTCTCCCGGGGATCTCGATGTCGGGGGCTCCCGAGCCTGGCCGCCCGGGCCGGGATGCCTCCCGGCTCGCGCAATCCCGTTCCGCCTATCTCGCCAGCGCGAAGGAACAGGCGATCGACTGGTTCCCGTGGGGGCCGGAGCCGTTCGAGCTAGCGAAGCGAACCGGGCGACCCATCCTGCTCGACATCGGGGCCGTTTGGTGCCACTGGTGCCACGTGATGGACGAGGGAACGTACGCCGACGGGGAGGTAGCCCGCATCCTCGCACAGCATTTCGTGGCCATCAAGGTCGATCGCGACGAGCATCCGGAGGTCGACCGCCGGTACCAGCGACAGGTGAGTGCGCTGACGGGAGAGGGGGGGTGGCCGTTGACCGCCTTCCTCGACGCCGAGGGAGCGGTCTTCCTCGGCGGCACCTACTTTCCGCCGCAGGACGGGATGGGTCGGCCGGGGTTCCGCCGCGTCCTCAAAGAGGTCGCCCGGCTCTATCGGGACGAACCCGAACGCATCCGTGAGAACTCCGCCCAGATCCGGGCCGCGCTCCAGCGCATGCGCGAGCACGCGGACCGACCCTACTCGGAGACCGAATTCCTCACCGCCACGTTCGCGCGCATCGATCAGAGCTTCGACCCGGTCAACGCGGGGTTCGGCTTCGCCCCCAAGTTTCCCCACCCGACCGCGGTCTCCCTCCAGCTCTGGCGGTCGTTCGCCACGGGAGACGCCGGGCAAGAGCAGCGGGCCCGCGACACGCTCCTTCGCATGGCCGACGGCGGGATGTACGACCAGGTCGGCGGCGGATTCCACCGGTACTCGGTCGACGAGGCGTGGCACATCCCCCATTTTGAGAAGATGGGCGTGGACAACGCGGCGCTCCTGGGAGCCTACGTGGAGGGAGCGCGCCGCTTCCGCGAGCCCCGTTTTGACGACGTGATCCGGGGGATCGCGAGCTGGACGACCGAAGTCCTCGCCGACCCCGGAGGCGGGTTCGGGTCGAGCCAGGACGCGGACAACGCGCCGGGCGACGACGGCGGGTACTTCACCTGGACCCGCGCCGAGTTGAAGAGCGCGTTGGAGCCGGCCGAGTTCCGTCTAGCCACGCGGGTCTTCGGGGTCGGTAGCGACGGTCGGATGCCCCACGATCCCGACCGCAACGTCCTCTTCCGTCTCATGCCCCCCGCCGAAGCAGCGGAGGGGTCGAGTCCGGACGACGCGGAGCGATCGTTCCGCCGCGCCGTGGAAACGCTTCGTCGCGTGCGGGCGTCCCGACCGACGCCCGTCGTCGACCGCGCGCTCTACGCCGACATCAACGGCGGATTCGTCCGCTCGTTCGTCCTAGCGGGCCAGTACCTCGGCGATGCGGCGCTCATCGCCCTCGGCCGGCGGGCCGCGGACCGGTTCCTCGCCCATGCCTACGACCCCGACCGGGGGGTGGCCCACCGTCTGGACGGGGAATCGGCGGACGGGTTCGGACACCTCGAGGACCAGGCGGCGTTCGCCCTCGGGCTGATCGAGCTTGCGGGTGCGACACTCGAACGCCGGTACGTGGACGCGGCGACCCGCCTCCTCGAGCTGGTTGACCGAGAGTACCGGGGCGAGGATGGCCTCCTGAAGGACGTCGCCCCTCGCCTCTACGACGGACCCCGGATCGGGAGCATCGACGAGCCGAGCTACCCGCTCGAGGACAACCCGCATCTGGCGGCCAACTCGGCCACGGCGCTCGCCTACGAACGGCTGGCCGCCCTGGTCGGCGAGAACGAGTACCGGACGAAGGCGGGCCGTTTGCTCTCGGCGATGCATCCCCGCCTCATGGGCGCCGGTCTGTTCGCCTCCGGCGCCGCGCTCGCGAGCGCCCTCTTGGAGAGCGAGCCCGCCCGGGTGGTCGTGGTGGGAGAGGGTCCGAGTGCCGACTCGCTGGTCGCGGCTGCGCGCGCCTCCTACCATCCCAACATGTGGGTGTTCCGGGGCGTTCCGCCCGCACCGTTCTCGCTTCCCGCCGAACTGGGGGCGGAGTCCGCCACGCGGGCAGGCGGGGCCCGGGCCCTCATCTGTTTCGGGACGAGATGTCTCGCGCCCGTGGGCGACGCGTCGAAGATCCCGGAGCTCCTTCGGAACGGGGCTCGGACGCCGGCGTAGTGAGTTTCCCGACGTCGGTGCCGTCCAGCAGGTACGCCCGGGCTTCTCCCCGGAGGAGGAACCGCCGGTAGAGGAACGACCTTCCGCGTCTCGGTCGCTCTCGATTCAGCGCCTCGGTTCCGGCGAGCGGATTGAACGCCGGCAGTACCACGAGCTCTCGGCCCCGCACGGCCCGCGCCTCTGGACGAGCCGGATCCACCGGCCGTCGCAGATCCACTCGGACCCAGCATCTCTCCTTCCCCGTGGGCCGCTCGGCACTCGGGGCCAGGCGGACTCCGGGGTGGAGGTGCCCGACCACGAGCGCGGGCGCGGCGAGCACCGCGGGTGAGGGCCACCGGTGACCGTGGAAGATCCCCACGCCATCGATGACGAACCCCTCGGCCCCGTGGACCCGCACCTCCCGGGGCACGTGGGGGGCCAGCCCCACATCGTGGTTGCCCAGCACCACGTCGACCGAAACCCCGGCCTCGAGCAGTGCGGCGAAGAAGTCGAAGACCACGGGTCGGAGCAGTCGGGGCGTCCCGACGATCGGATGCTTCACGTCGCCCGCGATGACGAGATGGCGGACCGAGTGGGCCGCGCAGATCCCGACGAGATGCCGCGCGAGCTCGGCGGCCGTGGTCCGGGAAGGCAGGCCCTCGCGGGGTCCGGATTCTCCCAAACCCAGGTGAACGTCGGCGAGAACGATCCGACGCGGTCGGGAGGCGGCGCGGGGGGTGAGGAGCAGCGCCGGTTCATCGAGAACCGGTCGCAGAGAGCTGCCCGCCACGAGCCCGGGACGCGGCGGCTCGCTTGACCGTTTGGACCCGGGGCTCGCGGCCCCGTCTCGAGGAAAGTAACCTCCTATTTTTATATAGAACCATTAATAGGATTGTACCGGGGTTCACGCGCAATGGAAGGGGGTCGGGACCGGACCATTGACCGCGTCCGCCAGATTCTCGAGAGCGCGGGATTCTACGTGACGGACGCTCACCACGTTCGTCCCACCAGCTTCGACCTCCTTGCCCGGCGCGACGCGCTCCTCGTGATCCTGAAGGTCCTCAAGAACATCGACGCGCTCGACCCCTCGGAAGCCGAGCGGCTGAAAGCGCTCGGCCAGCTGTTTCCGGCCTCGCCCCTCGTGGTCGGCCAAACGTCCGGGGCCACCGAGCTGGAGGAAGGGGTCGTCTACAGCCGATACGGCGTTTCCATCGTGGTCGAGGAGAGTCTGCGGGACTATCTGCTCAAGGGCCTTCCTCCATTCCTCTTCTCGAGTCCCGGGGGGATCTTCGCCCGGATCGACGGGGGCCGACTCCGGGAGCTCCGCATGGGAAGGAGCCTCTCGCTCGGTGCGCTCGCCACCGTCGCGGGCGTCTCCCGTCGGACGATCCAGTTGTACGAGGAGGGCGCGGGAGCCGAGGTCGACATCGTCGAGCGGCTCGAGGCGTTCCTGGGCGAGCCGATCGCCCTCGCGCTCGAGCTCTTCCACGCCCCGTCGGCGCCCCCGGCCCGGCCGGCAAAGGGAGCGGCCCGCGGCGAGTCGAATCCGGCGGAGGAATCCGACGAGCCCGCGCGGCGAAGCGGACGGAGCGGCGATCTCCAGCGGACCGGCGACGCGATGCGCGACACGGTGTTCCGCCAGCTGGACGGGATGGGCTGGGAGGTCGTCGTGACCGTACGATGTCCCTTTGATGCGTTCACCCACGGGGCGACGCGCGACGCCGAGGAGATCCTCCTCACCTCGGTGGGGTCGCTCCGCACCGCGCAGCACCGGGCGGAGCTTCTGATGCAGCTCGCACGGGTCGCGGAGGGCCACGCGCTGTACGTCGTCCGGGAGCCTCCGACCCGCACGTCCATCGAGGGACTTCCCCTGGTCTCCATGGAGGAGCTTCGGCGGCACCGCGACCGCGCCGAGCTCCTCGAGCTCCTCGCCGAGCGCGAGGGGGCGTGATCGATTCGCGACTGCGGGTCGACGGGCGCGAGGTCTGGCTCGCCGGGGTTGTCCGCGGCTTCGCGCCGGACGTCCCGCTCCTCATCGGACGGCTGGACGAGTTCGCCCCGAAGGGCGTCGGCGTCGGCATCTCGTTCGATGAGCTCACCGGACTCACCGACCACTTCGTGAACCGACCCTCCGAGCCGCTCGTCCCGCTGGCCACGACCGAAACGGCCGAGCTGCTCGGTCTCGCGCGGTTCGGCGAGGTACGGGTCCCGAACCCGGCGTACGTGCGAGCGCTGGAGTGGAGCCACGCGCGGTCGATCCCCGTGGAAGCGCTCGAGGTCTCCGACGAGCAGTACTCCCAGCTGTTCGCGGACCACATCAGCTACGTGGAGCTCGTGGGCCGGACGCTCCGGGAACGGCGGCTCACGCGAACGGCTCCGGAGGCGAAGTCGGCGGACGAGTACGCGATCGTCTGGGAGCGGGAGCTCGCCCGGGGACGGGGATCGAAGCGATTTCTCGATGCTCGGGTGGCCGCCATCGTCGCGGCCGCACGACGGCTCGTGGAACGAGTGGGCCGCGCCGCGGTCGTGGTCGACCGGGAGCGGTACGACGCCGTAATGGCGGGCCTGCGAGGCCCGAACTAGACTAGACCTCGCGGCTCAGGATCTGCTCGAGTCGCGCCCGGGCCGCGCGTCGGAACTCCTCGAGGCCGCCCTCGTTGACGAGCATCCCGTCCGCGAGAGCGAAGGCGTTGCCGATCCCCCACTCGAGCTCCCGGCGGTCCCGGTCGTAGAACTCCTGCATGTCCGCCCCGTCGTCCCCCCGGCCCCGACGGATCATGCGGTCGTACCGTTCCTCGGGGGAGGAGAAGATCCCGAGGACGAACAGGTCGCCGAAATGATGGCGGAAGACCGTGACCTCGCTATCGGACCGGCACCCGTCGACGAGCATCTTCGTCTCGGTGAGCTTCGGGAGCGCGCGCTGCGCCCAGACGCCCGGGCCGTGCTTCTTGCGCTCCTCGCTCGCGACCCGAGCCACGTTGGCGTTGTTGAGCGCCAGCCCGCGACGTCGGGTCTCGTCGCGCACGAGGTCGCCCATCTTGAGCGTCGCCAGGCCCATCTGGCGGGCGACCTCGACCAGCTCGTCCTTGCCCGAGCCGGGCATTCCCACCGTGACGATGAGTTTCATGGCGCCGGGGGCTCGCTCGATGGCGGAGGCGCGGGGGTTCCGCCCGCCCGGGCGGCAACCTCCTCCTGCGTCGCCAACTGCAGCCGGTCCGCGCGCTTCCGGTAGCTGTCGGCCTCCTGTTCCTCGAGGCGGGATTGCTCGAGGTACCGGTCGACCTTGATCTTGAGCTCGGCGGTCTTCTGGGTCTTCACCGCGGCCCGGTGCTCCAGCGTGCGCGCCTTGTGCTGGAGGTCGACGATCTTCTGCTGGATCTTGCGGATGCGGTACTGGAGGTTGGTGACGTCGGAGCCGATGGAGATGCCGCCGGTGCGCTCGGTCGACGCCTGGATGTCCCGCTCGAGCTGGGCCATCTCGCCCTCGAGGTCCGGAACGCGGCCGAGGACGGTCTGCGCCTTCTCCCGGAGGACCGTCGCCTGGTGCCGGATCTTCTCGATCTTGGTGTTGATCCGGGCCGCCCGCTGCTGGTTCCGGGTGGAGACGCGTTCGTGCTTCGCGGCGATCTCACGGAGCTTCGTGATGTCGGCGTACCCCTGGCCCATCCACCGGGACTCGCGGTGGACGGAGGCGCCGCTGCCCGAGGAAGGAGCCGGGGGAGGAGTCTCCGGCGCCATCGGGGCGGGTTCACCGGGGCATCCCCTATAACGATTGTTGCCGATGGAACGCGCCTAGGCGCGCGGCGGGTGCGGGGCCAAGAGCTGGGGCCGGAGCCGGTCCGCGAGTCCGGAGATCGGAACCCGGCTCTGGGTCTTCGAGTCCCGTTCGCGCAGCGTCACCGTGCCCGCATGGGGATGACCGGCATCGACCGACTCCCCGTCGATCGTAACGCAGAATGGCGTACCGGCTTCGTCGAATCGGGCGTAGCGTCGGCCGATGGAACCCGCGTCGTCCAGCGACGCCGTGACGCCGGCGTCGAGGAGGGACCCGACGACCTCCCGGGCCAGCGAGGTGTGCTCCTTCTTCAGCAGCGGGAGCACTCCGACCGCAACGGGGGCCAGGTACGGCGGGAGCTTCCAGACGGTCCGCTCCCCGTCGACGGCGATCCCGCGGTCCGCGAGCGCCCAGAGGGCCCGGTCCACCCCGAAGGTGAGCTCGAGGACATGGGGCAATACCCGGCCCCCGCCGTCGGCCGCCACCGACAGGTCCCGGGCCGCTCCTTCGCCGTGCCGCGTGAGGTCGTAGTCGCCGCGGTAGTGGACCGCGCCGATCTCCTTGAAGCCGCCGAGTGAGGGGACCTGCACCTCGAAATCGAACTGGATCCGATTGTAGAACGCTCGTTCCTTCTCCGACTTCTCGAACAGGCGGATCGCCTCGCCGGGAAAGCCGAGGACGTCCCGGAAGAATCGGAACTGATGGACCAGGTGGAAGACGTAGAACTCCGGCAACCCGCTCGCCACGAGCTCGGCCGCCGTGCACGCTTCCGCCCGGTCTCGCCCCGCTTCGCGGTCCGGCGCCCGGAGGACCGGGAGCGACTCCGCCGAGACATCTGCGAACGGGAGTGGGAACCGGTCGGGGGCGAAGAAGATCTGGAGCTCGGCCTGCGTGAACGCCCGCATCCGGAACAGGACCTGGCGCGGCGCGATCTCGTTCCGATAGGCACGGCCGATCACGGCCACACCGAGAGGAAGCGCCCGGCGGCCGACGTCCCACATCCGGGGGAACGCGAGATAGCTGCTCTGCGCGGTCTCGGGCCGGAGGTAGGCCCGCTCTTTGCCGGTGACGCCGATGTCGATACCGAACATCATGTTGAACGGCCGCGGGACCGACAGGGTCGTGGAGCCGCACGTCGGACATTTCACTCGGGACTGAGCGACGAGGTCAGCGATCTCCGCCGTCGATAGACCGTCCACGCCCTCGGGGCGCACCTTCTCGAGCACGGTCTCGGCCCGGAAGGCAGAGTGGCAGCTGTCGCAGACGACCTCGGGGTCCGTGAAGTTCTCGAGATGGCCCGACGCGCGGACCACGGCCTCGGGCAGGATCTCGGCGGCCTCGATGAGATAGTAGTCCTCGGAACGCCCCACGAACCACCGGCTCCAGGCGTCCTCGACCCGCCGCTTGAGCGCCGCGCCGAGGGGACCGTAATCGTACAGCCCCGCGGCCCCGCCGTAGATCTCCGCGGTGGGCCAGAGGAAACCCCGCCGCCGGAGGAGGGCGTAGAGCTCGTCGGCCTTCACGGATTCACCACCGCCGGTCGGGGGTCCCCGGACGCACCATAAGATGTTCGGTGCCGCGACTGACCAGCTGGTACGCCGGGTCCTCGGCCGGGAGGCGGAGGACCGTCGGAGTCACCGGCATCGTGGGAGCCACGCGGGCGCACTCGGGACGGCCGAGCCATTCCCAGGGGTGGACGAACGCCATGCGGGCGAGGTACGCCGGTCCGACGGGGCGGCCGGCGAACCGCGCCGAAACGTACGCGAACTCGAGCTCGCGCCAGATGGACGGGGAGTGGAACATCACATTGTCCGTGCCCAGGAGTCCTCGGACGCCGAACCGTTCGAACGCGGCGAGGTCGGGCCGGCGGCCGAACAACGCGTTCGACCGGGGACAGACCGCCACGGCCACCTTCGCGCGGGCCACGCGCTCGAGGTCGTCGGCCGTCGCCTTCGTGAGATGGACGAGCAGGTCCGGCCGGGGTCGTAGGTAATCGTCGGGATCCTCCCGGACCTCCTCGCTGGCGTGCATCGCGAAGAAGCGGCCCCGTCGGCGACACGCGCGGGCGACCAGGCGTCGAACGGCCGGGGGCTCCTCCCGGGCCGCGCTGAGGCCGATCCCATCCGCCTCGCGCAGCACCCGGTCGAGCTCGGACGGGTCGACGGGTCGGCGCAACGTACGACCGAGGATCACGGGATGGACCCCCGTGCCGCGGGCGGCCCGCTTGAGGTCGGCGATCCCGTCCAGCCCTTCCTCGCGGAAGTCGATCGTCGCCGCGACGCCCTCCGCCCGCATCCGTAGAAGGGCTCGTCGCATCGCCGCGATCTTCTCGCGGCGGGGCGTGGTGGCGAGGAGGCGGAACTTGTAGCCGTGCGGCGGCCGGACGAGCTCCGCGAGCGGCTGGTGGGGCGGCTCCCGGGTCGCGACGGCATCGCCCAGGTGCGTGTGCCCGTTCACCGGTGGCGGGGTCACGATGCCTCGCAGCCGCTTGACCCGGCCCCGGGTGCTGTCGGTTCCCGGTACGCCCACTTCCACGACTCGCCCTCCGCGGAAGCGGACGTAGGCCCGGTGAGGTCCGTCGGCGTCCACGACGGCCCCCTCCACGATCACCGGTTCTCCCGGCGCGAGGAGGCGGTGCCGGTATGTAACGTTCGGCCGGAGGCCCCAACGGCTATGCGCCCGTGGGGCTCGGGACGCCTGTGGGGACCGCCCGACGTGCCTCCGCCCCCCCGGCCCGGCCGCTGGACCTGGCCGTGGTGGGACATGTCGTGGTCGACCATCTGGTATCGGTCGCCCGGCTTCCCGCCCGGGACCGGACGGTTCCGGCCCTAGCCCGGTCGGACGAGCTGGGCGGGACGGCCGCCAACCTCGCGTTGGCCGCGGCGGGGTTCGGGGTCCGGACCGCCCTCATCTCCCGAGTGGGGGTGGATTTCCCGCCTTCGTTCCGAGCCCGGCTCGCCACGGCTGGCATCGACCTCCGTGGCCTGGAGCGGGTATCTGGGGCGACCTCGTCGACCTGCATCATCGTGCACGACGCGGCGGGCGAGCAGATGACGGTCATCGACCAGGGCCCGCTGGGAGACGCCCATGACGCGCCCATCCCCGACGCGGTCATCTCCCAGTCGAGCTGGGTCCACCTCGGCACCGGCGACCCCGCCTACCTGCGGCGCATCCAGCGACGCGCCCGAGAACTCGGGCGATCGGTCGCCTTCGACCCGGCCCAGGAGATCCACTACCGGTGGGACCGCCGGCGGCTCCAACCGGTCCTGGCGGCGGCGGAGATGCTGTTCGGGAACGATCACGAGATCGCCGCCGTCGTGCGTCTCACGGGGGCCGGTTCGGTTCGCCGACTCCTCGACATCGTCCCGACGGTCGTGATGACCCGGGGCGCCCGGGGAGCGCGCGCCTACTTCCGGGGAGGGCAGGTCGATGTGCCGTCCGTCCGGGTCCCCCACGTCGCCGACCCCACGGGAGCGGGCGACGCGTTCCGGGGAGGATTCTACGCTGGCTGGTTCGCGGGCGAACCGCTCCCACGCTGCCTGAGCGCCGGCAGCCGCGCCGCGGCCTCGTGGCTCCGCGGCCGTGCCGTGAACCGTCGGAAGGGGTAGGGGCGACCGTGAAGATGCGTCCGTTCGGCCGTCTTGTCCCGGTCGCGACCGCGATGCGCCGGCTTTTCTCCGCCGCACACCCCCTGACCGCGACCGAAGAGGTCCCTCTCGAGAACGGGGTCGGTCGCGTGGCAGCAGAGACCTGGCGGGCTCCTCGACCGGTTCCTGACTTCCGCCGCGCGACGTGGGATGGCTTTGCGATCCGAAGCCGGGATACGCGGTCCGCGAGCGCGGGTCGACCGGTGTCGCTTCGTCTCGTCGGCGAGGTCTACGCCGAGGGCGCTCTCGACCGTCCGTTGCGGCCCGGCGAGGCGGCGGCGATCGCGACGGGGGGAGCTGTACCGCGGGGGGCCGATGCGGTCCTGATCTTCGAGGAGACCGAGACGGTCGACGGTCAGGTCCTCGTCCGGCGCTTCGTCCCTCCCGACGAGCGGATCGCGGCGCCGGGGGATGACTTCCCGCGCGGCACCCGGATCGTGCGGGTCGGGGACTTCCTCGACCCCGCGGCCATCGGGGCGCTCGCGGCGACCGGGCGCGCCGCGGTGCGAGTGTACCGGAAGCCTCGAGTCGCACTTCTTTCGAACGGGAACGAGCTGGTCCCACCCGGTCGGGCTCTCAAACCCGGCCAGATCCACGAGGTGAACAACCTCACTCTGGGGGCCCTCATCACCGCCGCTGGGGGAGTCCCGCACGCCCTTCCGCCGCTGCCCGACGTGCCGACGAGGATCGAGGCGGCCCTGCGTCGGGCCCTGCGAAGCCATGACGTTGTGGTCGTGACCGGCGGGAGCTCGGTCGGCGAGCACGACTACCTGCCGACGATCTTTCCCCGGATCGGGACCTTGCTCTTTCACGGGGTGGCGGTGCGACCGGGGAAGCCGACCCTCGCGGCGCATCGCGGGACGAAGCTGCTCCTGGGGATGCCGGGCCACCCCACCTCCTGCCTTTCGAACGGGATGTGGATGCTGCTCCCTCTCCTGCGACGCGTGGCGGGTCTCCCGGGTCCCGGCTGGGTCGAGATCCCGGTTCGACTGGGGAAGGCCTGGGGTCCGGCAAGCCCGACGATGACGACGGTGGTTCCGCTCCACGTGGAGAACGGCGTCGCCCGTCCGACGTTCAAGGACTCATCGGCGATCTCGAGCCTCCGTGGGGCGAACGCTTACGCCCTGAGGCCGCCGGGTTCCCCGCACTTACCGGCCGGCGCGACCCAGGTCGTCCGTCTGCTGCCCTCGACCCTCGGCGTTCCCGCCGTCCACTAAGGGAACCGCGGAAGAAAGGATATCCGTGGTACCGGCCATCCAATGGCCGTGCGCGACCGCTACGGGCGCGAGCTCACCGACCTGCGCATCTCGTTGACGCAGCGGTGTAACCTTAGATGCGTCTTCTGCCACATGGAGGGGCAGCCGGCGGCGACGCACGAGGTCTCCCCGTCCGACATCGAGGCCGTGGTCCGGGTCGGGGCCAGCCTCGGGATCGACCGGGTGAAACTCACCGGAGGCGAGCCGACGCTGCGATCCGACATCGTGGAGATCGTGCGCCGGGTCTCCCCCCTCGTGGACGAGGTCTCCATGACGACCAACGGGCTCCTCCTCGACCGGCTCGCGGCCCCGCTGCACGACGCCGGCCTCGACCGCGTGAACGTGAGCCTGCCGAGCGTCGACCCCGAGATCTATCGCACGCTCACGGGCGTGGACGGGTGCGCGGCGGCCATGCGCGGGATCCGGGCCGCGGCCGCGGCCGGGCTGAACCCCATCAAGCTCAACGTGGTCGCGCTCGACGGCGAGACGGATTCGACCGAGTCGGTCGACCGGCTCGTCGCCTTCGCCCAGGACATCGGCGCCTGGGTCCAGGTGATCGAGTTCGAGAACGTGAGCGGCCGCGTGGACCCCGGCGTCTACCGACGCCTTCACTCGGAGCTGAGCCGCCTGTCGGAAGCCGCGGCGTCGCGCGCGTTCGCCACCTCCGCCAACCGGCTGCACCGGCGCCCTCGGTACACGTTCGAGTCGAACGGTCGGCCCGTGACGGTGGAGGTCGTCCAGCCGGTCGAGAACCCCGACTTCTGCATGGCGTGCACCCGGCTCCGCCTGACCTCGGACGGCCGGCTGAAGGGCTGCCTCATGACGAACGAGGGTCTCGTGGATCTTCGCCCCCATTTCGGCCCGCCGGCGGATGAGGCCGCCCTGGCCGCGGGCTTTGAGCGCGCCGTCCAAGTCCGGCGACCGTTCTTCACCGGGCCGCAGACCCCGCGACCGGACCGAGTGCCGGAGTTCGAGGGGGCCCAGACGCTCCCGCTCATCTCGGAGCGATAGGCCCGCGGCAAAGGCCAAGAGCCCGCCCCCGTTGGGACGGCGTGGCCCGCGAGCGCCTCAAGATCGCCATCGTGTCGATCGAAGGCACGAACAACGACGAGGAGCTGTTCGTGGCCATGAAGACGCTGGGCGCGCGCCCCGAGATCGTCCATCTGAAACAGCTGGAAGGCCGGGACGTCGCCCGCAGTGAGGTCCGCCGGCTGTTCGACTACCAGGTCCTCCTGTTTCCCGGAGGGTTCGCCGCGGGCGACTATGTTCGGGCCGGGGCGATCCTCGCCGCCCGGGTCCGGGCCGCGATCGGCCCCGAGCTTGAATCGTTCGTGAAGGACGGCCGACTGGTAGGCGGGGTCTGCAACGGCTTCCAGGTCCTGACCGAGCTCGGACTTCTCCCGGGGCGGCGCGGTGGCCGGCTCGGGACCCCCGAAGCCGCGCTGATGACGAACGACTCGGGCCGCTACGAGTGCCGACCGACGTTCCTCGCGTGGCAGGGCGGCCGGTTCCCGCCGCTCGCCGAGACGCCCACGGGCTCGCGGTACATGTTCCCGAGCGGGCACGCCGAGGGAAAGCTCGTCCTGGGGGGCGACGCGGAACGCAAGCTGCACGAGCTCGAAGCGGCGGGCCAGGTCCTCTTCCGTTGGGTGGCACCCGACGGGAGCTGGGCGACGTACCCCTGGAACCCGAACGGATCTCCCGGGAACGTCGCCGGACTCACGAACCCGGAAGGGAACGTCTTCGGACTCATGCCGCATCCCGAGCGCGGGTTCTTCCACTGGCAGGCTCCGGACTGGACCCGGACCGGCACGGCCGACGGGTGGGGCGACGGCCACCGTTTCTTCGACTCGATCCTTCGGTACGCCGAGCGTCACCTCTAGCCCGGTGCGGCGCCGTCCGCGCCACCGCGGTGGAGTTCGAGGATGGTGAGCCGCTCGTCGCCGAGCCAGCGGGAAGCCACCTCGGTGGGATGCTGGCCGAAGCGTCGGGCACGGGCCAGGAGCTCATCGAGGCCCCGGGCCGATTGACGGGAGGAAACGAGGAGAAATCCGCGGCCCGAGGACGACAGGTGGGCCGGGATCTCGTCAAACAGCCGGCGGGTGACCGCGAGCCCGTCCGGTCCCCCGTTCAGGGCGAGATCGACCCAGCGGTCCGGGTCTCGGGCGCCCGGAGGGGTCGGGAGATACGGTGGGTTCGCGACGATCCGATCGAACAACCCGAGGCCGTGGGCGAGGTCGGTCCGGACCACTTCCACGTCGAGCCCCTCCGCGCGGGCTCGGTCCCGAACGACGCGGAGGGCCCGAGGATTGAGGTCGGTCGATAGGACCCGGGCTCCCGCGCGTGCCGCCGCGAGCGACACCGTTCCCATTCCACAGCCGATCTCGAGGAATCGAAGCCCCGCTGTCTCCGCGGCGAAGGGCAGGAGGAGGAGCGAGTCCTCGCGCACAGGGTACGTCGACCCGCCGGCCGGTTCCACCGTCATGCTGTGACATATACCGGCCCGGCCGGGTTCGGGATATCCTTTTCTTCTCGCGGGGCATTTCGAGGATGTTCTGGGAGTTCTCGACCTGTGGCTCGTCGTCTTGCGGCTCCCGTCAAGATTGGCATCACGGGTCTGCCGGGTTCCGGAAAGACCCAGACCCTCTTGCGGATCATCCAGCTGCTCGAACAGGAGGGCGTGAGCGTCGGCGGAATGGTCACCGAACCGATCGTCGAGAAGAACCGACGCACGGGGTTCCAGATCACGGATTGGCGAACGAAGGAGAAGGCGGTCTTCGCCCACGAGGGCCTCAAGTCCCGGGTGAAGTCGGGGCGGTACGGGGTGAATCTGGCCGCTCTGGAGGACCTCGGGACGCGGGCGCTCGCCGGTGCGCGGGAATCGTCCGATGTCATCGTCATCGATGAGGTCGGGAAGATGGAGGTCGAGAGCGACGCGTTCACGAAGAGCGTCATGGACACCCTCGACACGTCGAAGTCGATCGTCATGACCCTCCACAAGAAGTCGCGAAACCCGCTGCTCCAGGACATTCGCAGGCGGGACGAGCTTCGGCTTCTCGAGGTGACGTCGGTCAACAAGAACCTCCTCGCGTTCAAGATCGTACGACTCCTCACCGGTCGCAGCCACTGACCGAGCCCACGCTCGCCGGAGAAGGCGCCACCGCGCTCTACCTTCCACCGGCCGGGACGCACCGCGGCCCCGCGCGGCGCGAGGCAGTGTTCTACAATCCGGCGATGGCGCTCGACCGGGACCTCGAGGTGGCGGTCGCCGGACAACTCGGCCGGATCGGCCGCCATGCCCACCGGGCTTGGGAAATGACGGCCGCGACCGGGGTCCGGGGGCTCCGGTACCTCCACGAGGGACGGGGAGCGGACCGGCTCCTCGCGACCGAATCGCATCCCGAGGCGTTCGAATGGCTGCGACGCAACTGCGGGCTCTACGAGCGGGAGGGAGCGGAAGCGAGGTGGGCCGACGCGCGGGCCGGCATGGACGAGGGCCCGTTCGATTTCGTCGACCTCGACCCCTACGGGTCCCCCCTTCCCTTTCTCGGGGCGGCCCTCTCGGCCTGTACGGCCTCCGCCGTTCTCGCGGTGACGGCGACCGACCTCCGGGTGCTCGGCGGGGCGGACGCTCCGACCGCCGTGGTGCGGTACGGGGGGCGTCCTCCTCGTGGGCGACTGGGTCCAGAAGGTGGGCTCCGGGTCCTGCTGGCGGCGGTCGACCGGGCGGCTCGGGCCGGGGGCCGCTCGGTCACCCCGCTGTTGGCGTACGTCGGGGACCATCATCTGAGGGTCTACGTGTCGATCGGACCGGAAGGTCCCGACCCTGCGCCGGTCGCACCGATCGATCCCTCCGAATGGACCGGTCCTCCCCTCGCGGGGCCGGAACCGATCGGGCCCCTGTGGATGGGACCCCTGTTCGACCCCGAGCTCGTACGGGGACTCGCGGTCCCGGCGGGAGCGGCCCATCCCCGGGAGCTCGGTCGTCTTCTCGACGTGCTGCGGGGTGAGCTCGAGGTCGACCGACCCTTCTTCTACGAGTCGAACGAGATCGCCGCGCGACTCGGTCTCGACCGGCCCCGCCCGGTGGAAGAGATACTGGCGGCGCTGCGGGCCCACGGGTTCGCGGCCGCTCGCACCCACGCCCGGGCCGGCGCATTCCGGACGACGGCGACGTGGGCGGAAGTGGCGTCGGTGGTCCAGGGTACCGCCGGTCGCTAGTCCCAGAAGGACCGCGTGCGGGCGTAGCTCCGCTCGGCCTTCAGGATCTCGGTGAGGAGCTCGGTGTCGTTCCGGTAAAGTCGCGCGAGCAGGCGTCGGGCGGTCTCGGGACCCACCCCCCGCGCGGCCAGGCAGAGGAGGGCCCTCTCGCCATAGTGCGCGAGGAGCTCCGCGGACGTGTAGGCGGCCCGGACCAGCGGAGGCAGCGTCGGGGGGATTCGCCGGGGAGGTCCCTCGCCCTTCCACTTCCGTTTGGCGTACTTCTGGATCGCCGTGATCTCGTCGGCTCGGCGGGGCGACAGCACCGCCGAAAGCGCCCCGTGGCAGAGCCGGCACGCCGCCCCTCCGTCGGAGCGGTACCGAGCGGCGGTCGTCGTGCGCGTGAACCCGCACCGCAGGCAGACGAGGGTCAGCTCCTCCGCGTTCAGCCGCTCGCCGATCGCCTTCAGGAGCGTCGGCGGGGGCACGTCGGGGAGCTCTCGCCAGCGCAGTCGAGCGAGCGGTGCGTCGCTGAGCGGCCCGGGCGGAGCGCGGACGACCGCGATCTCGCCCCGGGCGATCCGCTCGAGCGCCTCCCGGGCGTGCGGTACATCGTACCGGTCATGGAGCGTCTTCTCGAGCGCTTCTTCGCCGAGGGGTGTATCGCGCGCCTGCTCGAGCAGCGGCTCGAGCAGCCGAAGGTCCCGGGGGTCGACCGACGGCGGAAGGACTCCGAGCTTGCGGGCGACGGTGAGGAAGACCCATCGGTACTCGAGTCCCGTCGGCACGAGCCGTTCGAGAAGTCCGTCCAGGGTGTCGGAGGGGATCGCGAGCGCCTGCTCGAGGGTTCCGGGGTCGACCGCGATGGGGAGACCCAGCACGAACGCCGTCGGCTCGACGGCGAGGACCTCGACGCGCGCCCCGAGCCGGGCGGTCAGGAGACCCGCGGCGGCGAGGGCCAGCGTTCCATTCGTCCGGGTGCCGAAGCACGCCCCGAAGACGGCGAGCCGTCCCTGGCCGGTCACGGTGACGGTGCGGTCGGTCGCGACCGGGCCCGCCGACAGCTCGCCCCGCCATCGCTCTTCCAGACGGAGCCGAGAGTCGGGCGCGATCGGGTACGGCCCGAGGTCGCGCTCGCGGCGCAGTCGTCCGATCTCCTGGGCGACCTCGAAGGGGACCGGCAGGTCCTCCCCGACCCAGCGGGGCTCCTGCCCGATCTCGGCGACCGCCTCGACCAGAAGCTCGGCGTCGCGGAACTCGACCACCTTCCACGTGCGGCCGTGGAGGAGGAAGATCAGCTCCGGCTCGGCCATGATCTGGGTCAGAACGAAGCGTTCGTCGAGCGTTCCGATGACGCGCCGCGTGGCGAGGTCGCGGAGCTTGAACGTCCGTTCGTCGGGAATGAGGGAGAGCGTTGCGTAGAACCGGTGGAGGGTGCCTCGGCCCGAGCGGAGATTCGCCCCGTCGCGTCGCACCGAGCCGAGCGTCTCGAGGTACTCGACCAGGCGGTCCCACTCGGAGTCGTCCAGCCCGGCGGCCGGCGCGGCCCGGCGGAAGCGGTCGGCCATCGCCCGGAGGTCCCCGCCCCCCTCGGCCCGGATCTCGGCCAGGATCTGCTGGGCGACCGCGAGACGGTGCCGCGCGCGCCACTGGATCGGCTCGAGCTCGCCGGCCATCGCGCGGCGGGCGAGCACGGACGCCTCCTCGAGATCCTCCTCGTCCAGGGCGACCACGATCCCCTTCACCTCCCGGTCGAGTCGATGGCCGGACCGCCCGACGCGCTGGAGGAGACGGCTCGCCTGATGGGGCGACCCGAACTGGATGACCAGGTCGACCATCCCGATGTCGATCCCGAGCTCCAGGGACGACGTGGCGACCAGGGCCCGGAGCTCACCGGCGCGGAAGCTTCGCTCGGCCTCTTCGCGCATCTCCCGGGAGAGGGAGCCGTGGTGGACCGCGGAAGGGAGGTCGGGGGCGAGCCGTCGCAGCCGGGCGGCCAACCCCTCGGCGGTCGGCCGGGTGTTGACGAAGATCAGGGTGGACCGATGGCGCCGGACCTCCTCCTCCACGACGCGCAGCGCGTCCAGGAGTACCGGGTCCGCCCGCAGCTCCGCCACGAGGGCCCGGTCGAGCGGAGGTCGATCCTTGTTCGGAAGCCGAGTCGTGATCGAGATCGTTCGCGGCTGGCGGGCGACGCGGACCTCGAC
Source organism: Thermoplasmata archaeon (assembly GCA_035632035.1). Lineage (GTDB taxonomy): Archaea > Thermoplasmatota > Thermoplasmata > Lutacidiplasmatales > UBA184 > Lutacidiplasma. The sequence continues at coordinate 49,229 of DASQHP010000059.1, forward strand.
CGACCGCGGGGCCGGGGAAAGGTAGCGAGCCACGGCGTCGGGGTTGCCGACGGTCGCGGAGAGGCCGATGCGTCGGACCGGGTGGCCCACGAAGGCGTCCAGGCGCTCCAGCGTGATCATGAGCTGGGCCCCACGGTCGGAGGGGGCGAGTTCGTGGACCTCGTCCACGATGACCGTGCGGACGTTGCGAAGCGACTCGCGCAGGCGCTTTCCTACGAGGAGGAGCTGGAGGGTTTCCGGAGTGGTCAGGAGAAGATCGGGGGGACGGCGGGACTGCCGGAGCCGGTCCGCGGCCGGCGTATCGCCGTGGCGCACCGCGGCGGTGAGGTGGACCTCGCGCACGAGCGAGACTAGCCGGTGCTCGAGGTCCCGGTTGAGGGCCCTCAAGGGGGTGACGTAGAGGAGGCTGGTGGGCGGGGACGGGTCTTTGAGCTGTCGCGAGAGGAGAGGAAGAAGAGCCGCCTCCGTTTTTCCCGTGCCGGTGGGGGAGATCAGCAGCGCGTCGGACGACGTGTGCAGGAGCGGAAGCGCGAGGGTCTGGATCTCCGTGAGCGACTGGATCCCCCGGCGGCCCATCGCGTCGACCAGGCGACGGTCGAGGCGGCCGAACGCCTCGTCGGAATCCACGGCCATGGCGGAACCTCGGGTGAGAATCGGGCGATCGCTCGACTAGGGGTCCGGTCCGGGCTCGAGATCCAGCGTCCGCAACCCCAGGCTCTCGTTCATCGGACGCCCGAAGGTCCTCTCGGGGAACGTCTCGACGTAGACCTCGGCCAGGACGCCCACGGTCGCCTTCTGCAGATGGCCCCCGTGGAGGGTGTGCCGCCGGTCGGCGAGGCCCACGTGCAGATGGATGGAGGGCGCTCCCTCCACCACGGCGATGGACCCGTGGAGGGCGATGAGCTCCATCGGTTCCCCGGTCTCCTTCCACTCGTACTCCCGTCCGTTCCAGTAGCCGACCACGGCGGTGCGAAGCATTCCGATGCCCGAGACGATGGCCGCCGCCCGGACGTGCTCCTCCTTGGCAAACTCCGTGAGCCGCGGGAACAGTTCATCCCCGTCCTCCAGACGGAGCATCCACCGGGAGCCGTCGCGCAATCGCTGCACGGCCGCCCCACCCGGATCGACCCTATGGGGCTTGCGGCAACGCCCGCCGAGACGACCGTTGCGCGACCCTGTCCCCGGGGTAAAGCGTATCCGCCCCGTTCCGATTCGAAACCGAGAGATGGCGGCGACTGGAACGACCGGAGGACTTCCCTGTCCGCCGGAGGAGATCTCGGAGGAGATCCGGGGGCGCGGCCCCGCGCTCGTGGCCCTCTCGGGGGGGGTCGATTCCGCGGTCGTGGCGCTGCTGGCGCACCGCGCCCTGGGGCAGGACGCGCTGGCGGCGACGTTGTCCGGACCGGCCGTGAGCCCACCCGAGATCGACCGAGCTCGCGCCGTAGCGCGTTCCATCGGGGTCCGCCACGTCGTCCTCGAGGTCGACCCGATCGCGGACCCGGAGTATCGGGTCAACCCGTCCAACCGGTGCTACTTCTGTCGTCGCAGCGAGAGCGCCGTCCTCACCGGCTGGGGGCGGACGCACGGCATTCGTCAGTACTTGGACGGTCTCCAGGTCGACGACCTCTCGGATGACCGCCCGGGGATCGCGGCGATGGACGAGGCGGGGTTTCTCCATCCTCTCGTCGTGGGGCGATGGCGAAAGTCGGATGTTCGGGCCTTCGCCCGCCGCGCGGGGCTCCCCAACTGGGACCAGCCGAGCGATGCGTGCCTCGCGTCCCGCGTCCAGCACGGCCAGCCGATATCGGCCGACCTGCTCGGCCGCGTGCATCTCGCCGAGCGCCGGCTCCTCGATCGTGGCTTCCGCCGTGTGCGGGTCCGCATCGACGGCGCCCGCGCGCGGGTGGTCGTGGAGGCGGAGGCCGTCGCCCGGCTCCTCGCCGAGCCCGTGGCCTCGGAGGTCCACCGCGAGATCCTCGAGCTGGGGTTCGAGAACGTCGAGCTCGACCCGCACGGCTACATTCCCCGGGCGGGTGCGTGAGGTCCCCCCCGTGAGCGCCCGCGTCCCCGAGCCCGCGCTTCCCGGTCGCTTCGAGCTCGAGACCGATCTGGTGCCCCAGGGCGACCAGCCCGCGGCGATCGACGATATCGTGCGCCGGGTCTCGGACGGGGAAAAGTTCGTCACGCTCCTCGGCGTCACCGGCTCGGGAAAGACGTTCACGATGGCGCACGCGGTCGCTCGACTGCAGCGACCGACGCTGGTCATCTCGCCCAACAAGACCCTCGCCGCGCAGCTGGTGAGCGAGTTCCGGGCGCTGTTCCCGAACAACGCCGTGGAGTACTTCGTCTCGTACTACGATTACTACCAGCCCGAGGCGTACGTCCCCCAGGTCGACCTCTACATCGAGAAGGACGCCTCCGTCAACGAGGAGATCGACCGGCTGCGCCACCGCGCCACGCAGGCCCTTCTCACGCGGCGGGACACCCTCATCGTCGCTTCGGTGAGCTGCATCTACGGCCTCGGCTCCCCCGAGGACTACCGGGCCCACGTCGTCGAGCTGCGGCGGGGCGCCGAGATCGCCCGGCAGAAGCTCCTGGGCCAGCTTGTGGCGATGAAGTACGCGCGCAACGATGTCGAGCTCCGGCGGGGCCGGTTCCGCGTCCGGGGCGGGACGATCGACCTCATGGGGGCGGGCGAGACGATCCACCGCCTCGTCCTGGACGGGAACCGCCTCGAGTCGATCCTCGAGCTCGACCCCGTGACGCAGGAGGAGCGGCGGGAGCTGGAGACGCTCACCGTCTTTCCCGCGACCCACTTCCTCACGATCGAGGAGCGGCTCGAGCAGGTGCTCCGCGCCATCGGCGAGGAGAAGGAGGCGCGCGTCGCCGAGCTCCTACGGCAGGAGAAGGTCGTCGAGGCGCAGCGCCTCAAGAGCCGGACCGAGTACGACATCGAGATGATCCGCGAGACCGGCTACTGTTCAGGGATCGAGAACTACTCCCGGTACTTCGCCGACCGAAAGCCCGGGGAGGCGCCCTACACGCTGATCGACTTCTTCCCGAAGGACTTCCTCGTGTTCATCGACGAATCCCACGTCACGATCCCCCAGCTCCAGGGGATGTACAAGGGCGACCGGAGCCGCAAGGACAACCTGGTCGAGTTCGGCTGGCGGCTCCCGTCGTGCAGGGACAACCGTCCGCTGAAGTTCCCGGAGTTCCTGTCCCGCGTCCACCAGACGGTCTACGTCTCCGCGACGCCGGGGCCGTTCGAGCGACGGGCCTCTAAGGGCGTCGTCGAGCAGATCATCCGCCCGACCGGGCTCGTGGACCCTCAGATCGAGGTCCGACCGCTCAAGGGTCATATCGCCGACCTCATCGCCGAGCTCCAGCAGGTGATCGGCCGGGGGGATCGGGCGCTGGTGACGACCCTCACGAAGAGGACCGCCGAGGAGCTCACCAACTACCTCGCCAATGCGGGCCTCAAGGTCCGCTATCTGCACTCGGACATCGAGACGCTCAAGCGGATCGAGATCCTCCGCGACCTTCGGCTGGGCCAGTTCGATGTGCTCGTGGGCATCAATCTCCTCCGGGAGGGCCTCGACCTCCCCGAGGTGAGCCTGGTGGCGATCCTGGACGCGGACAAGGAGGGGTACCTCCGAAGCGAGACGTCCCTCATCCAGACGTCGGGGCGGGCGAGCCGGAATGTGCAGGGGAAGGTGCTGATGTACGCGGACCGGACGACCGGCTCCATGTCCCGGGCCATCGCCGAGATGCAGCGGCGTCGGGAAGCGCAGCTCGCGTTCAACGAAGAGCACGGGATCGTGCCCGCGACGATCCGCAAGGCCATCCGCTCGCTCCTGGCCGAGGGAGAGGAGGCGCCGAGCGGCGACCTCTCCGTGGAGGGGCTCGGGGCCCGATGGAAGGACCGGCTCCCACTCCTCCTCGCCAACCTCGAGGAGGAGATGCATCTCGCGAGCGAGCGCTTGGACTTCGAGGAGGCGGCCCGGATCCGCGACAAGATCCGGGCGCTCGAGGAGCGGGCCGGGATCCGCCGCCGCGCCGCCGGGCCGGCGAGGGCCCGGTAGTCGGCCGGACCCTTTTTCCCCCCGGACGGCTCGGACCCACCGGGGTCCGGGATGGGGGGTCCGCGCACCGTGGGGCTCGCCTCGCTCATGCGTCGCGGGACCGTGACCGAGATCCTCTTCGTGTTCGAGTGCACGGTCGCAGAGCCGGCGCAGTTGCGGCCGATCGCGGAGCGGCTCGGCCTCACCGTGCAGGCGGCGAGCCATTCGTTCCGGCGCCTCGCCGAGCGGGGACTGGTGGAGTTCCGGGACGGCCGATACCGGGCGTCCGTGAAGGGGGTCGCCTGGCTCCACGATGCCCTGGGTCAGCTCACCGCGGACCTGGGCGAACGGGTCGACCGCCTCCACGTGATCCGCTCCTGCCGGGCGCTCGCGCTCGAGGACCTCGCCCGCGGCGATCCCGCGTCCCTGGAGCTCACCAACGGCGTGCTCGGGGCGCGCCGAGGAAGTGCCGGGCCCTCCCGGGGACGGGTGACCACCGGCGGGCGGAAGGGGAGCCTGGTCGAGATCGGAGAGCTCGAGGGGATCCTTCCTCTCCCTCGCGGCCGGGTCGAGGTGCTGACGGTCTCTCCCCGGTTGCTGGACGACCCGCGCGCGCGAGCCGAGCTGCGCCGCCGGCTGGTCGGCTCGAGCGGCATCCTGGCCGCTCCCAGCCTCGAAGCCTTCCATCTCGCCTCCCGCACCACCCACCGCCCGATCCTCCGCTTCGGAGTGGGACCCGCCTGTTCGGAAGCCTCCCGCGTCGGCGTCGACTCAACCGTGGTGCTCCTCGAACCCGAGCTCCCGCGGTTCCTCGAGCAGTTCGTGGGCCCGGACCCGCCGCCCCTATCGGTCCACCGTCTCGACGATGCCCGGACCGGCGGAGCCCGACGCCGGCGCCGTGCTCCCTGAGCCGAGCTCGGCGGAGAGCTCGGCGAGCGAAGCCACGACCTTCGCGCCATGTTCCAGGAGCCGTTCCCGGACCCGGGTCGCGGCCCCCTCGGTGAAGTCGCGACCCGTCCATCCGGCCGGTTCCACGAGGTAGACCCGCGGGCCGCCCCGCGGCAGGAGCGCCAGCTCCTCCATGTTCGCGAGGTTGGACGGCCCGACAGGGATCGGGGCCACGACGACGGACTCCGCGGACGAGAGGAGCGGACGGAGCTTCTCCCGGCTTTCCTGGGAGATCGGGGTGAACGGGAGCCCGACGACCGCGGGGACCCCGAGCTCCTGGGCCGTTTCCGTATCGGTGTCGAACAGCGGCAGCACGCCGGCCGTCAGCGACCATCCGTCCCCATCGAGCCGGCGCAGGAGCTCCGACGCGGTGCCTCCTCCTCCGATGACGTGCACCGTGCCGCGGGCGATGAGGGACGGCCGGCGGCGCGATGAGGGGAGCCGGGGAATGAGGTACGGATGTCGGGTCTCCGGGTCCGTCCGCAGCTCGGCGTCCACGCCCCACACCTCCCGGAGGAGGTCGGGCGACAGCACCTCGGACGGTGGTCCGTCATCCACGACGCGCCCGTGGGCCAGAACGATGACCCGGGGAAAGTAGCGGGCGGCGAGGTTGAGGTCGTGGAGGGCGACCACGACGGCGGTTCCCTCCCGACGGGCGAGCCTTCCCACCCGGTCCATCAGGTCGAGCTGGTGGCCCACATCGAGGTGGGCGGTCGGCTCGTCCAGCAACAGGAGAGGAGCCTCCTGGACAAGGGCTCGGGCGAGGAGGACGCGCTGGCGCTCTCCTCCGCTCAGTTCGAGGACCCCCGATTCCCGACGATCCCAGAGCTCCACATCGCGAAGGGCCGTCTCGGCCCTCGCCCGATCGACGGCCCGTTCCGCCTCGAACGCCGTGAGGAACGCGTACCGGCCGAACAGGACGTAGTCGAGGACCGGGACGTTGTCCTGCGGGACCTCGGACTGGGGCATCCACGCGACCTGCCGAGCCCGCTCTCGCGCCTGGAGGGTGTCGACGGGTCTCCCCGAGAGCCGGACCACCCCCCGGCTAAGCGGAAGCAGGCCGAGCGCCGCGCGAAGGAGCGTGGTCTTCCCCGACCCGTTCGGGCCGGCCAGCCCGACGAGCTCACCGGCCCTCACTCGGAGGGAGACGCCGTGGAGCACGGGGCGGGACCCGTACATCGCGTTCGCCGCCTCGATCTCGAGGGGGGGCGGAACGTCACTCATGTCGCCTCTCCTTCCGGCGCCCGGCGCCGGCGGTAGAGAAGATAGAGGAAGAACGGAAAGCCGGCGAACGAGGTCGGGATCCCAACGGGCACCTCGGTCCCCAACGGAAGGACCTGCGCTACGTCCTGGGCGAGGGCGAGGAACACCGCGCCCACGAGGACCGATCCCGCCAGCACGATCCGGTAATCGAACGAGAAGAGCCGCCGCACCACGTGCGGCGAGATCAGCCCGACGAACCCGATGATCCCCGTGAACGCGACCGCGACGGCGGTGACGAACGACGCCAGGAGAAGCAGCCGGAGGCGGATCCGCCGCACGTCGACCCCGAGTGTCTGGGCGACATCCGGCCCGAGCTGGAGGAGGTTGAGCTCGCGGCCGTGAATGGCGAGCAGCGTCCCGCCCACCAGTAGCCCGCCCAGCACGATGGCGACGCGGTCCCAGGTCGCTCCGAAGAGCCCGCCCAAGAGCCAGTAGCTCACCTGGAGGTTGCCCAGCGGATTGAACAGAAGGAGCGTTCCCAGGATCGCCGAGAGAAAGGAGCTGAGGGCGACGCCCGTCAAGAGAAGGGTCGTCGTCGTGCTCCGGGGACTGCGGGCCGCGAGCAGAATAATGAGCCCGGTCAAGAGCGCGCCGAAGAACGCGAAGAGCGGGAGGACGAGGTTCGCCGCCTGCGAGCCCACCCCCAAAACGAACAGGGTCGCGGCCCCGAGCGACGCCCCGGCGGAGAGCCCGAGCAGATACGGGTCCGCGAGGGGGTTGCGAAAGATCCCCTGGAGCGTGGCTCCCGACAAGCCGAGGCCCGCTCCGACCAGGAGTGCGAGCAGGAGGGCCGGGAGACGGATGTCCCAGACGATCTCGATGAAGATCGCGCACCGGTTCGCCGGCGTCGCGGTGCCGCACGCCTCGGCCGGCCACACACCTCCCGAAGCCTGATGGACCAGGATGGACCCGACGGTTCCCGGTGGGATGGGGGTCGGTCCGATGAGCGGAGAGACCACGATGAGCACGAGGACGAGGAGGCCCAGCGCGACGAGCCCCAGCCGATGCCGTCGCCGTGCCGTCCGCCCGGTCGAGGGAGGACGGGCGTCAGGCGGCTGCGGGGTGGATAGCATTGGTCATGGCCGGAAGGCCCACCAGGATCATCGTCGGGTCGGCTTCGGTGAACAGTGTCACGTCCAGCGCGACCTTGTTCGAGGTCAGCTGGCCCCAGTCCGGCCCCTGGGCGTACGACGAGAGGGGCGACCCGAGCGGCCCGGACCCATAGATCACGAGCGCCGGCGCATCGGCCAACACCTCCGACCCCGGCAGGACCGGATAGGGGACGCTCGCGCCTGCCGCGATGCTGCGCCCACCCGCGAGGACGATCAGCGAGTTCCCGAACGTGCCCGGCCCATAGGAGTAGTACCCCGCACTCGGATCGACGTAGTAGGTCAGGAGGACGGCGGGGATGGACGCGTTCGGGTCGGCCGTGAGGTTCTGCAGCGCCGAGGTCGCCCGGGCGAGCGCGCTCTGGAGCGTGCCTTCCAGCGCCGCGGCGCCGGTCGCGTCGGGGAACAATTGTCCGAAGATCCGCACGTCCGTGACGATCGCATCGAGAGAGGTGGGCACCAGCCAAACGACGGGGACGTGGTAGGTGGTCGAGAACTCGTTCACCGCGCTCTCGGAGACGAAGGAGGTTGCGAGAATGAGCTGGGGGGAATCATTCAGGAGCTCCTCCGTGTCGAGGGAGGGGAACGCCTGGACGCACATCGCCGGTGTCAATCCCCACTCCACCGTCTGGTTCGGTGTGTAGTCGCCGAGGAGCCCCCCGTAGCTCGCCGAGGAGCAGTCGACCCCGACCAAATCGCCGCGCAGTCCGAGCCGGACCATCGTATCGACCAGGTTGGGCCCGAGGACCACGACGCGGCCCGCGTCCGACGGGGCGCTCACGGTCCGACCATAGTCGTCCACCAATTGGACGGTCCCCGGTCCGCCGCCGGGGGAGCTGGACTGGGAGATCTCGAGGTAGGCCGCGGTGGCCGCGATGGAAGCTCCCGCGACGACGAGCACGACCACGAGGACGAGCACGGGGGCGATGCCCCGACGGGG
>DASQHP010000060.1:0-4424 GCA_035632035.1 Thermoplasmata archaeon
TAGTACCTCGGGCCCGACGGTTCGGGGGAGGACGCGGGCGCCGGCGCTGGGGAAGGCGGGAGGAGCGGCTCGGGAGGAGGCGCCTCGACCACGGTCACGCCCTCCATTTCCTCGGGAAGCTCCTCCGGCTCCTCGGCGGCGGGGGGCGTGGACGGCGCGCTCGCCGAGGGAGGCATCCCACCGGCGACCGGTGGTGCACCCCCGCGTCGGCGCGTCGCGAGGAGGACGACGGCCGCCACGGCGACTACGACCACGATCGCGAGCACGATCAGGAGGTCGGTCGTCGACAGTCCCCCACCGGACGTGGTCGACCCGGTACCCTGGACGATCAGGGAGGTGTTCGCGGAGACGCTCACACCATCGGAGTCCGTGACGTGGACAACGACCGGGAAGACACCGGACGCCGTGGGCGTGCACGGCACCGAGCTCGCGTTGACGGAGGAGCATCCGGCGGGCAGACCCGCGTAGGAGAACGTGTAGGGGCCGGTGCCGCCGGCGATGACGACGGTGAAGACCATGGGCTTCCCGGCCAAGGTCGTGTTGACCGAGGGGGCGAACGTGGTGATCGTGAGGTGGGGGTTGACCACGATGCTCAGGTTCTGGCTCACCGAGTGCCCCGCCGAGTCCGAGGCGGTGACCTCGAGCGTGAAGGTCCCGTTGGTCGTGGGACGGCAGCTCCAGTTGACCGAGGTCGTGGGGCCGCAACCGGTCGGGCGGACCGGGTAGCCGACGGTCAAGGGCTGGACGCCCCCTGCGAGGGCGACCTGGATCTGCGTCGAGAGGCCGAGGGTGAACACGGCGGGGGTGGCCGTGAACGTCGCGACGGTCAGCGGCGCGAACACGGCGAATCTCGCGCTCGTGCTCGCGCTGGCATGGAACGGGTTCTGGGCGGAGACGGTCACCTGGAACGAGCCCGTCTCATTGGGAACGCACGAGAAGTACGATGCGTTCCGACTCGGGCAGCCCGTGGGCAGCCCGGAGTAGTTGAACTGGTCGTCCCACATCGGGTAGGTCGCGACGGCGGTGATGGTCACGCTCGTCCCGATGGCGACGGTGGTTGGAGCGATGGCGAGGGTCACGACCATCGGGAGCGCGGAGCTGGACCCGAGCTGCACCAGGGAGATGGTCCCTCCCGCCGCATTCGAGACGTAGAGCAGTCCCGACAGTTGGGAGTAGCCGAACCCCGCGGGCCCGTTCCCACCGAAGACGGTCCCGAGGGAGTACGACCCACCTCCGAAATCCTGCAGGCTGAGGGAAGTGTTGGTGGCCGTGGACGCCACGTAGAAACTGTTCGTGTCCACCACGTAGGTGACCGTCCCGGGATTGGCCAGGGTCACCACGGGTCGCGTGTCCTCCGAGCTCGTGGTGATGTTGAAGACGTGCACTTCGCCCGTAGACCAGTCGGCCACGACGACAGCGTTGGAGGCCTGACTGAAGGCGATCCCCTCGAGCCCGATCGCCCCCGCGATGGGGTAGTTGGCCACCCGGTTGTCGGAAAATGAGCTGATGACGAGCAGGCTCGTGTTCGTGGCCACGTAGACGTAGTGGTTCACGGGGTCGTAGGCGATGCCGCTGTTGTACGCCCCGCCGCCCACGGCGGCGAGCTCGGAGAACCCGGAGGCGCCCACCACGAAGACGTCGTTGAACGGTACCTGCCCGTAGGGCTGGCCACCGGTGAAGAAGAACTCCCCATTGCCGTAGGTCGCATGGATCAGGAGGCTCCCGTTGGTGAGGCGCCACGTGCCCGAGACCTGCCCGCTTCCCGGGTTGACGAACGCGACTCCGCCGTTCGACATCACGACCGCGAGCGTGTTGACGGACGCGGCGAAGGCGAGGTCGATGCCCGGCGCGGAGAGCGGAATGGTCGAGACCACGGTGTTGGTACGGGCGTCGAGCACACTGAGCCACGAGACGGACGCGTCGGCCACGTAGACGTACTGCGTCGTCGCGTCGTAGAACGTCGCCATCGGCGCCGACCCGAGCACGGTCGAGCGTGTCACGGCGTTCGATCCGTCGTTGACGACGTCCAGCGTGTTCCGGCCGATGTTGGTGAGGTCGTACTCGGCGTGGTACGGGTCGTAGGAGCCGCGGAACGGGGTTCCACCGACAACGACGGTCGCGACGGAACTGCCCGTCGTGCCGTTCAGGAGCTGAAGGTCGCCGGTCGGCGAGTTGAGCACCCCGATGGTATTGCGAGCAGAATCGTAGACGAGGCCGTTGGCCGAGCCGGGACCCGTGAATGAGACCGAGCCGACGCTCGTCCTCGAACTATCGCTGATGAGAGTCACATTCCCCGAAACCTTGTTCAGCACCCAGATCCGTGAACCCACCTGCGAAAAGCCCACAGGACCGGTGCCCACGTGCACCCACGACTCGATCGCCCACGTCGATCCATTGAAGATCGTGACGTTGGAGGAGGCGTAGTTGGCCACGTAGACCTCGCCCGTGGCGGAATCGTACCACGCCGCGGACGGCTGGGACCCGACGGAGAAGAAGCCCTGGATCAGGTTGGACGTGAGATTGAGGACCCAGACCAGGTTCAACCGCTGGTCGGTCACGAACAGGTACGAGTCGGCCCTGTCGTACGCGAGACCGGAAGGGACGCTTCCGACGGCGAGCGGGATCGTGGTGAGGGCCGTGCCGGTCACATCACTCGCCAGTACGACGGCCGCCGCGCTGGGAGACGCGATGGCGATCTCACTATGCCCGCTCAGCCATGCCACTTCGGTGGCTGCGCCGCCGTAGGCCGTTGGATAGGCGGCCGTGGTCCCGGTCAACGCTCCCGCGAGGAGCGTGCCGTTCTGGGCGTCGTAGCGTCCTACCGAGCCCGAGTACGCTCCCGAGACCCAGACGCTCGTGGAGGACGGGTCGTAGGCGATCCCCATTGGGACGGCGAGGTTCCACGGCTGGACGTTCCCCCGGAGGATCGAACCGTTGCTGACGATCGTCCCGGAGGCGATCTGGGAGGCGGCGGGCGAGGGGACCGCTGCGCCGGCCCGCGGTGCGGCGAGGAAGGAGGAGGGGGCGAGCGAGAGCGAATGGATCGGATCGAGCGGAGAGTGGACCACCGTCGACCGGACCGCAGTCGCGGCTCCGAGGCTGGGGCTGACGCCGAGCAGGCCGGTCCCGACCAGGAGGACCACGAGCACGACCGCCGGCCAATGACCCGGAATCCGGAGGGTCCTCGATTCGGACGACGCAGGTCCGCCGGAGAGCGAGCGGAGCGACACGGGCGGCGGAGAGCGGCTTTGCTCCTTAACGGTTACCGCGAGGGGTCGGCGGCAGCGGGCCAGCCCGTGCGACGGAGGTTTATCACCGTGGCCGACTGCCGCCGTCATGCCCCGCACTCTGAGGCTGTACGGCTACCCGATCAGCCATTATTGTGTGGCCGTCGACCGGATGGCGGCGTTCAAGGGTCTCCGCGTGCGCTCGGTCTATGTTCCCTACCACGACAAGCGAGCCCTCCTCCGCGCGACCGGCCAGGACTTCGTTCCCGCGCTCGTCGATGGTAGGAAGGTGGTCACATGGCGGAAGATCCCCGACTACCTCGAGCGGCTCGAACCCGAGCCGACGCTCTTCCCACCGGGGAAGGCGGGGCTCGCCCGGACCCTGGAGGATTGGGGCCACCAGGTCCTCGAGGAGCGGGTGTGGCGGAGCGTCGTCACTCGGGTGCCCGCCACGTTCACGGACGATGTCGAGCGATGGGTCTTCGAGGAACTCCAGACGCGGTCGCGCGGCCCGTTCGCCGACCTTCGCGCCCGCGAACCGGAGTTCCGGACCGAGCGGGATACCTACCTCGCCCTCGTGGAGTCGATGCTGGATGGGCATCCCTGGCTCCTCGATGAGCCGAGCGTGGCCGACTTCGGGGTGTTTGGCGCGCTGGCCCCGCTCGCAGAGGTGGGAGAGCCCATCCCGGCCAGGTTCCCCAACCTTCGGCGATGGTCGGAGGGGATCCGTCGTCTGCGGGCCTAGGCGGAGCTGGTCAAGCGAAGCCCAACTGGCGCTTCGCGAACTCGCTCATCCGGTCCGGTCCCCACGGCGGATCCCATACGATCTCCACGTCCACGGAAGCGGTACCGGGAATCGAGGCCACTGCGGTCCGGACCTGGTCGAGCAGCATCTCGATCACGGGGCAACCCGGCGTGGTCATCGTCATGCGGACCTGGGCCTTGCCCGCCGCATCGCGCTCGACCGCGTAGATCAGCCCCAGGTCGACGATGTTCATCGGGATCTCCGGGTCGTAGACCTTCTTCAGCTCCGCTCGGGCCTGCTCCTCGAAGGAACCCGATGCCGGGACGGCACCCGGGGTGGCGGACGGACCGGCGGAGGACGGGGCGGGGGCGGTCGCGGGAGTGTTCGGACCGGTCACGGAATAGCCGGAACCCCCCGATGTCGTGACGAAGTCGACCCGGGCCGAGTCGAGG
>DASQHP010000061.1:0-7251 GCA_035632035.1 Thermoplasmata archaeon
GTTCGGGGTCGTCGGAGACACCAACACCTCCGGGACCAGCGCGGTCACCGACGGCAGCGGCAACGCGATGGTGTACATCCCGCAGAACACCTCGATGAACTTCTTCGTCTACCCGAACGGGACGGACTTCAGCGGCTTCGGCTACGTGGCCGCCGACATCCCCGGCGCCGTCAACCGGACGTTCAGCTACACGGAGCCGTGCGCCCCGACGCTGCCGAACCCGAAGAAGACGATCACCTGCCAGTTCAATGACACGTTCGAGCGCAACTACACCTCGGTGCCCGTGCTCGTGCTTCCCGACCCCGTGAAGGCGTGGACGCAGACGACCTCGAAGGTCACGCGCGACTTCTTCGGGGTCGGCGCCTCTATCAACGCGGGAGTCCAGGTCTCGCTCCCCAACAACGACCCGTGGATCAATGGGTTCGGCTACGCCTGGTCGACGGGCGTCGAGCACGTCGTGGACGCGAAGGCGTACGTCGACGGGGTCTACGCCGGCTCCTTGACGCCCGATGTCCCGCCGTACGACCAGACGTACAACTCGTCGGTGAACCTGACGGGGACGTACTCACCGGGCGTGCACTCGCTCGAGATCGTCGTGAACGACAGCGTGGGCCACATCTTCACCGCTCGGCACACGTTCGTCATCGGCGCGGTCAACATGGCGCCGATGCTGGGCTACACGAGCCTGCCGTTCAACCTGACCTGGAGCCTCGACATCCCCGCGCAGCAGGTCAACAACCACACGTTCAACCAGACGCTGGACATCCGCTACGTGAGCGGCAACTGCGGCGGCTCGTTCTCGCCGTGCCCCACGGTCGTGAACTACACCGAGCGGATCCGGGACGGCGTCACCAACTACTACCAGCTCCTCAACCTGACCCTGCTCAACCTGAACCACTTCTACGGAGGGAGCTCAAGCCTGCCGCCCGGCCAGTACCAGATCATCGTCTGGCTGAACGCGAACCATAGCGGCAGCATCGCCGCGCAGGAGAACACCTACCTCGTGTTCTACCCGGTCCAGGCGTACCTCAACGGCCCGACCGCGAACCAGACGGTCCCGCTCGGGAACGTGACGATCTCGTACTCGTACACGGGCCAGTACATCGAGAACGCGAACCTCTCGGTCTACACCGCGGCCAACAACCGGACCCCGATCTTCAACGTCCTCGCGTTCATCCCCGGCGATGGCCTGCGGGGCGGCGCCGCTTCCTGGACCGCGGTCCAGGGCGGGAAGTACGTCGTGGCGCTCACGCTCGGGACGCCGTACGGGAACTACACGGCCCAGGAGAACATCAGCGTCCTCGAAACGGCCGGGCTCGTGTACTTGAACGCGTCCGGCGGGCAGTCGCCGATCGGGAACATGAATCCCGCGGTGACGGCCGTCATCCTGGCTCTCGTGTCGTCGGTCCTCGGCCTCATGGTCGGGCTCTGGGCCGCGCCGTCGTTCCGACGGATGCCCAACGGACCCGGCGGGCCGGCGAAGGCCTCTCCCAAGCCGTGGGAAGAGGGCCAGGACAAGTCCGCGGCCGCGATCCGCTGTCCCATCTGCAAGGACGAGTTCTCGACGGAGTTCGCGCTCCACGAGCACCAGAAGATCGTCCACGGGATCGAAGAGTAGTCCGCGTCCCGCAACCCATTCCGGCCCCCTCGGCCCGCCGGGGAGTCACGCGCCCCACCGGCGGTGTTCAACGGGTGTTCTACGTGACATTTAAGCCATGTAAGTTGTCAGGGCCCTTATGCTCCGAGCGACAGGGCGAACGATCGGGACGTTGACCATCGCCGCGGTGATTCTGACGACCCTCCTGGGACTCATCGTTCCAGCGGTCGCCGCCGTCCACGCCCCCTCGTTGAAGGCCCCGGCCGCTCCGTCGGTCGCGGGGCCCGTTGCGAACCACATGTCGCCGGCTGTTGTCTCGTCCCACCCCGCCTCGACGCGCCCCCTCGCCGGGCCCAGTGGCCCGGTCGGTGGGACCGCGACGATCACGTCCTCCTACACGGGTAAGCAGGACGTCCCGGTCATGGTCACCTGGACGATCACCGTGAAGAACGCCACCATCACGGCGAAGAACGTCTCGTTGAGCCTTCTCGTCACGAACGGCGCCAACACGATCGCGAACCTGAGCCAGCCGGTGACCGCCGGTCAGGTGAACTACAGTGCGAACGTCGACTACGCGGCGCTTTCCCAGCTGAACTACAACGGCGGAACCCTGCCCGTCACGCCGTACGCCTTCACGGTCTGGATGCAGGTCCAGAACACCTCGAACAAGACGCTCCCCTGGCTGAACGTGAGCTCGGCGCCGGTCTCGGCGACGCTTGCGATCACCAACGCGGGGGCGCTCATCACCAACTCGATCCCGCTCTACGATGCCCTTCCGTTCTGGCTGAACTTCACCACGAGCTACGGTGGGAACACCGGCGCGCCGGTGAACCACTTCAACGCCACCATCACGGTGGAGCTGCGGTTCATCGAGTCGGGCTGCAACAGTATCTTCGGGTTGGGAGCGCCGTGTCAGTCCATCGCCAACAACTCGGTGACGTTCAACTCGACCAACGCTTACAGCCTCTCGATCGACTCGTCGTACTTCACGTCGTCCAACTTCGTGAACGGACAGCTGCCGATCGGCGAGTACCAGGTGATCGTCTGGAACACGTACTCCAACTTCACCGACCCCTCGTCCCAGCCCCGGACGGTCGCGGCGGCGGCCTACGTGTACCCGGTCCTTGACCCGAACTCGGTGAGCTGGCTGAGCCCGTCGCCCACGGCGCCTAGCTCGACCGGCAACATCACCATCGCGGCCAAGTACACGGCGGACTTCCTCTCCGCGGCGAACGTCACCGTCTACCAGGGCGCCACGGGGACCGGCACGGTCGTCTTCTCGGCGGGTGTCTTCGACGCGGGCCTCGCGGTGCACGCGGCGAGCGCGATCTGGGAGAACCCGATCGCAGGTGAGTACACCGTCGTGCTGGCGATCGTGACCGCCGCCGGGGCCGCCGCGGGAACGCCGACGTTCTCCCTGACGTTCAACGTCAGCGCGGGCGCGGCGGGAGGCGGGATCGTCTACTACAACCAGACGATCTGGCAGAACACGACCACCAATTCCGGCTCGCTCTTCGGCGGACTATCGCCGGGCGTCTCGGCGGCGATCCTCCTCGTGGTGGGTCTGATCGTCGGGATGATCGTGGCGATGCTGCTCGGCCGCATGATGTGGGGCGGTGCCAAGTCGGCCCCCGCGCAGCCGTGGCAGGCGAAGCCCGGAACGAACGAGTGCAGCATCTGCCACCAGTCGTTCGCGACCGAGGGCGAGCTGAAGGACCACCAGAAGCAGGCCCACGGGATGTAGACCCCCGGGGGATCTCCCGGTCCCAACCCCTTCCTTTCTCCCTTTTTTAACTCGGGCGAGCGAGAGCGCTTTAGACGAACCGCTGGCGCGCGAACGAGCGTCGCCACGCCAGCACTTCGGCCCCGACCCGTTCTCCGCGGAACGCGGACCGCATGAGCAGCTGGGCGAGGCGAGTCATGTCGGCGGGCACAAGCCCGAGGCGGGTGACTTCCGCCGTCCCGAGGCGGCCTACGAGGTCCGTCAAAAGGCGGTTATGTTCCCATCGGCGGCCGAGCGCCCCAGGAAGGACCCCGTGGCGGGCCTGGAGCGCCGTGCGGTCGATGTGGAGCTGATGGGACTCGGTGAACCCCTCGGACTCGGCCCGGAGCGGGAGACCTCCATCGTGGAGGGCACGGCCCAGGGCCTGCGCGTTCTCGACCGTCGTGCGGGCGTACTCCGCGCCCACGCGCTCCATCTCGAGGAGGGTCTGGGCCAGACTCGCGATCCGATGCCAGTGGGCGTTGTCGAAGACTCGCCAGACCAGCGCCGGGTCGAGCTGCTGGAACAGATCCTCCCGGTCGGTGACGAGGAGACCGCCTTGGGGACCCGGGAACGACTTGTGCGTGCTGCCGTACAACACATCGGCGCCCTCGCGCAGCGGGTCCTGGAACTTGCCGCCGGCGACGAGGCCCAGCACGTGGGAGGCATCGTAGAAGACGAGAGCGTCGTGGCGGTGCGCCTCCTCCGCGATCTCTCGGAGCGGGTACGGGAACAGGAAGAAGCTCTGGCCGAGCACTACTGCGTTCGGGCGCTCCCGCCGGATCTCCTCGACCGCCGCCTCGGCGGAAAGCCGGGTGGACGCGCTCGCAACGGGGATGGGCCGCGCAACGTAGCCCAACATCGCCGGGATGAACCCCGGGGCGTAGCCGTCATAGCCGCCGCGTCCGGGCTCGATGGCGAGGAGCTTGGAGCCCCTCGGAAGGAGCGGCGCGAGCGCGCTCAGGGCGGCGATGTGGCCCGAGAGCGGCCGCGTCGTGGCGAACCGGCCGTGAAACAGGCGAGCGGCGGCGGCGTTGGCGAGCGCCTCGATCTCGTCCGTGTACCGGGTTCCCGCGTAGCTGTTGTCGATCGGCTCTCCTTCGAACTCGGTGTGAAGGGGGAGAGTGTAGCGGCCCGCGAGGTCGCTCGAAAGGTAGCGGCGGGCGGTCGGGGACAGCGCGTTCTCGCTGGGCAGGAGGTTCAGGACCTCGCGGCCCCGCCAGCGGTCGTGGGCGCGGACGAGCCGCGCGAGGCGGGCCTCCTCAGTGGGAGGGTCCGCCATCGCGTTCCGCGGTGTCCGCCACGCGGCGGGCGGCCTTGCGGTGCTCCCGGTGGCCGCATCGGGGGCAGACGAGCTCCCGTCCGCCCATCGTCAGGAGCGCGTGGCAGCTCGTGCAGTGCGCCGCGACGACGCCGAGGGGCGGCATCGCGGTCGTGAGCTTGATGGTGGGGCGGCTCTGGAGGACCTTCGCGATGACGATGTCCCCGGGCGCGAACTCGCTCCCAAGGCTCTCGGTGTACTCTTCCTTCGCCTTCGAAATGTGGATCGTTCCCTCGGGGGCGCCGGGAACCGCGCGGTGCCCGCCGCTCAGCGAGAGCACGTTCACGACGACCATGGCGCTCTTCACCTCCTCGACACGCGCGTAGACCTCGTCCCCCTCCTCCAGCTGCGGGATGGCGTTCAGGGCGACCACGCGAACGGCGCGGTCCCGGGGGTCGACGGAGCGTCGGCCCAGGAGAGCGGCGTAGATCTTTCCGTTGTCCTCGTAGGTCCCGTGGCCTGGGACAAACTCCTCGGCCGTTCCGAGGTAGTCTCCCGGCAGCACCAGGTCTTCGGTCGTTGCATTCATGGTGGTTCTCCGATCCGAAGCACCCAACGGTCCACGGCCAGCTCCACGGCGCGCCGGCGGTGATGGCCGAACGTCCGCGGCAACCGCCAGGCGACCGGCTGGGTCTCCTCGATGCGGGCTCGGCGTGCGACCGCGCGTCGCGCTATAAAGGTTCGGGACTCGGTGAGGGCGAACCCGTACACGGCACGGCGGGCGTGGGTCAGCGCGGCGTCCCAGAACACTCGGTCGGCGTGCGCCCGCTGGGCGCCGAACGGCGGGTTCATCACGACCGTGTCCGCATCGACCGTCGTGTCCGCGACGTCGCCCTTCCGCCACTCGACCGTCACGCCGGCCGCGACGGCGGCCGCGCGGGCGACCCCGAGGGCAACGGGGTCGACCTCGATTCCGGTGACCCACTCCGCTCCCAGGAGGGCGGCGCCGATCGCGAAGATCCCCGTTCCACACCCGAGGTCGAGCACATGGCGGCCGACGAGGTCATCCCGGCGCACCGCCTCGAACAGGAGATCCGCGGCGATCTCCGGCGGGGTGGCGACCTGCTCCACTTCGGGCCGGGGGATGGGGAACGGTGGGATGGCCGCCAAGCGCCGGATGAGCTCGGAGCGTTTCACCCGACCCTCTCTGACCGGTTCACGCGGGACGATGCGGGGAGCCGGATTTGAACCGGCGAACGCCTACGCGGCAGGATCTCACCGGGGCCGGGAGGGGTTCCCGGGCCCGTTTAAGTCCTGCGCCGTTTCCGGGCTTGGCTATCCCCGCTCCGTCAGCGGGCGGGAACGGCGGCCGGCGCCTCGGGAGCGGGCGCGGCGCGAGCCGCTCCCCGCTTCAGCGAGACGCGCTTCGGGAAGTACTTCAGGAGGACGACGTCGTTGACCGCCGAGACCCACCGGTACGGAACGTTGACGGGCTTCGAATCGTCCACTAAGAGCGGGCTCGTCTCCTGGACGAACAGCCCGTCGAGCTTCGACCCCTCCACGTCGACGACGAGGTTGTCGACCTCGCCGAGCAGCCTCCCGTCCGGCGTGTAGATCTGGCGACCAAGGAGTTCCGTCATCTCGACCAGCATGGATCGTCCCGAGACGTGCGACGGCGGGCCCCCCTTTTAGTCCTTTCCTCCGAACGGAACGGGCGGCCCCTAGGCCGGCTCCGAGGAGTCGTCGGAGGCGGCTGCGACCTGCTTCACTTGGCCCTTGTACATCCCCGTGAGCTCGGCGGAGGTGGTGGCGTCCGTCGCCTCCTTGTCGTCGCGCCAGTGACCGGTGAACCGGGGGAACCGGAGGGCGAACCCCGCGGCAGGTCGGATCTGCCCGAAGGCGGCCCGGTGGATCGGGCTCAGGGTGAGTTCCGCCCCCTTCACTTCCATCACGAGCTTGGGTTCGACCCAGCGGTCCGGTGTGAGGCCGGTCAGGACCCCTTCGGGCGGCGTGTCCCGTTCGAGCGGTCGAAGCTTCTCGGGTATCGCCTCCAGGGTCGCGTCATCGAAACCCCTCCCCACCTTGCAGAACGACTCGAACTGGTCCAGCTCGGGATTGTAGACCGCCAGCAGGAGCGCGCCGTACTTTCCCCCTCGCCGGCCCCGGCCTTGGAAGGCCCCGACCACGACGCCATCGATCGAATCGGTAAGCCCAGCGGTGTAGTCCCGCTTGTACTTGATCCACCAGAACCCGCGGGCGCCGGCCCGGTAGGAGCTGCCGGGAGCGACCGACTTCGCCATGATCCCCTCGCAGCCGTCCGCGATCGACTGGTCGAAGAACACGCGGGCCTCGTCCGCGGAGTGGACGATCCTCTGCTCCGCGACCCGGACCTTCTCCGAAGGGTGGACCATCTTCACGAGGCGCGCCCTCCGCTCGGGGAACGGTTCGGAGATCACGGCCGAGGTCCCGACGAGGAGGACGTCGAACAGAAACACGCAGACCGGGATCTCCGCCTGCATCCGTTCGATGTCGTACTTGCGACCCCGGCGGCGCGAGACATCCTGGAAGGGACGGATCTCGTCCGTTTCGGGATCGACCGATACGCACTCTCCCTCGACGATCGCCGGCCGC
>DASQHP010000062.1:0-5751 GCA_035632035.1 Thermoplasmata archaeon
GTGGTCACGATCGAAGGGAGCGCGGATCTTTCGCGTGCGTCTCAGCTCCTCGAGCGAGGAGGCTTCTCTCAGCTCCCGGTCGTGGACGCCGGCCGGGTGACCGGCTGGATCTCGGAGACGGCCCTCCTTCGGGGCCTCGCACGGCCCGACGGGCGGCGCATCCGGGTGCGCGACATCCAGGAAGTGGCGTACCCCCAGGTGGATGCGTCCTTCCCCGCCGACCTTCTAACGGGACTCCTCGGTCGGTACGCCGCCGTGCTCGTCGCGCATCGAGGGGAGCTCTCCGGCATCATCACCCGAGCCGACCTCATTCGAGGGCTGCGGGGAGCTTCTCTGCGGCGCCCGACGGGCGCCGGTGCGACCGACGTCCCGAGCGGGAGCTAGCCCGGCGGCGCGGCGACGGCGCGTACGACGGCGCGCGCGATGGCCTCGGCTGCGGCCCACCCCGCCTGATCTGCCCACGCGCCGGGGTACTGCTCCGGCGGAGTTCGCCGTCCCTCGCCGGTGGTCGACATGAACAAGACATCGCCGTCCGTCGCCGTGGCCACAGGGATGATGGACCGGGCGAGGCCGCCGGCGGCGATCTTGGCCGCGCGGAACAATCGGGGCCGGTCGAGCCCGATGTCCGTGACGACGGAAACGAGGGTAGTGCCGTCGGCGGTGGGAGAACGCCCGACCTCACGGCGGCGACCCGGACCGGGGGGAACGATGGTGCCGTCCCGTTCGCGGGCGCCGGAAACCCAGGTGCCGGTCTCAGCGTCCCGGACGGCCCCCACGGCGTTCACCACCGCGAGCGCACCCACCCAGCCGAGCCCGACAAGGCGGCGGGCGGCCGAACCGATCCCGCCTGGGGAGGCCCGGCCCCGGCCGAGATACTTTCCAACCAGGGCGCCACGGCCGGCCCCGACCCGCCCGTTCGGTACGACCGACCGGGTAGCGGAATCGGTGGCCCTCTCAGCGAGGCGGGTGTAGTCGGGAAGCGGGGAGTGAGCGTCGCGCGGGAAGTCGAAGAGGGTGGCGCCGGCCACGGGAGCCACTTTTCGTCGATGGCCGAACACCCGATGTCCTTCACCGGAGCGCAGCAGGGCGTCTCGCACCCCGCGTCCCGCGTCAAGCCCGAACACGCTCCCCCCGGCGAAGAAGATCGCCCAGCGTCGGCCGAAGGTGGCGTCGAGCGCGAGCGACGAGGTGTCGTAGGTCGCGCTCGCTCCTCCTAGGACGAGCAGCACGGTCGGCGCGGCCCGAGCGAACCGCACCACCGTCACGCCCGTCGCGCGGCGGACGTCGTCCGCGTTGCCGACCCTCACGCCCGGGACGTCGCAGAGTGAATCCGGTCGCGGCGGACGCCGGCTCCGAGCCATCCCCGTCCTCCGTCACGCGTAGGCTTATGCGACTAAAGGATTCCGGAGCCGCATGCCCAGGCACCGCGCGTCCCCCCGAGGGGAACCCCCGTCGGGGTTCCGCGTGACGCGGGACCTCGCGCTCGGGCGGCACCCGATCCTGGCCGCGTTCCCCGGGATGGACAAGCTCTCCACGGCCGAACGACTGGTCGTGGACGGCGAGAACCGGGCGACGCTCTTCCGGGAGACCACCGTTGAGCTCGTCAGCGACGACGCGTGGATGTACATCGCGCCCTGGGAGATCCCGCGCGAGGCGAGCGGGAGATGGCAGCCCGTGCTCACCCCGAAGGGTAGCGACTGCATCGTGATCGGAGAGTCCCACCTCCGCGAGAGTCCCCCGCTCATCCTCTTCCTCGACATCTTCCACGAGCTCTGTCACGTTCTGCAGCGGCACGACGGCCGGGAGCTGTGGGACCGCCGCTACAGCTACGTGAAGCGTCCCACGGAGGTCGAGGCGTACCGGTTCGTGGTCGAGGAGGCCCGTCGGCTCCATGTGGCCGACGCGGTGATCCGCGATTACCTCAAGGTCGAATGGATCGACGATAGTGAGCTGAACCAGCTGCTCACAACCCTGGGCGTTCCGACCGCCTGATTCGCGGACCGGTGCGCCCAAGGTCCGTCGGATCGGATGCAGGAGGGGCCGTCCGGGCTATCCCGATTGCCGGAGCGACCGAGCCTTTATCCCTCGCCCGTCGCTGAATCACGGCCGTCACGGGACCGGGAGGTCGAGTGTGGACGTCAAGACCCACGCCTCGATCCGACCGTCCTCCAATGACCTCTGGTTCTTCGCCTATCTTCCGCTCGCGATCTCCGATGGGATCGCCACCCCCCTGATCCCGCTGCTCGCGCTCCAGCACTTCGGGGCGGGTGCGTTCGCGGTCACGATCATCATCGCTGCGAGCGCCATGAGCCAGGTCCCGTTCACCATCCTCTGGGGCAACCTCTCCGACCGCGTCGCCCACCGGAAGTTCTTCCTCGTGGGCTCGTTCCTCGCGACCGGCGTCAGCCTGATCCTGATCGCCCTCGCCCAGGACCTCCTCACCTACTTCTGGCTCAACGTGGCGGAGGGGTTGGCCTCCGCCGCGAGCGCCCCCATCGGGACCATGCTGCTTCTGGAGACGCGCCACAAGCGCTGGTGGCCGCAGGATATCGGCCTCTTCGGCCTCATCTCCGGGCTCGGCACGACCGTCGGTCTCGGTCTCGGGTTCATCTGGCTGTTCGTGATCGGGCTCCACTCCCCGATCATCACCGTGATGACCGGGCTTCTGATCCTCTCCGGTGCCCTCGCGCTGCTCTCTGCGTTCATCG
The DNA here is from genome assembly GCA_035632035.1 of Thermoplasmata archaeon. GTDB lineage: Archaea > Thermoplasmatota > Thermoplasmata > Lutacidiplasmatales > UBA184 > Lutacidiplasma. The sequence goes on from DASQHP010000062.1 coordinate 2,709, forward strand.
CGTGGGCGTGGATCGAAGAACCGACGGTCCGTCTCGAGCGCCGATCGCTCGGAGACCTCCTCAATCTCCACCGCGGCGTCCTGGAGCGGGTCCGTCACTTCCGCAGCCGCATTCTCAACCTCATCGACCTGACCCGCCCGACGGCCGACCCGATCCCGCGCCGGGAGATACTCTTCCTCGCCGCGCTGGGAGTCATGACCGCGGGCTTCGAGATGTTCTACGGCCCGTTCCCGGTGTTCCTGTGGGAGACCGCCGGCTTCAGCCACCCGGGAAGCTGGCTATCCGGGGACGCGGCGGTGTTCATCGCCTACCTCGGCGCGAGCGCGGCCTCGACGGCGCTCTTCGTCCACTCCGGGCGCGCTGTCGACGCCCATTCACCGAAGTCGGTCTTCCTCGAGTCGCTCACCGCCCGAATCGGTCTCATGGCGCTCTTCCTGTGGGGGCCGGCCTACGTCGTGTTCGGGCTCGGAAGCCCCGCCCTGGTCGGCTGGGTCACGGTGCTGAACGCCCTCATGGGCGTCACCTGGGCGTTCATCAGCACCGCGAGCACCCTCTTCCTCGTTCGGCTCGTCGGTCGCTCCAGTCGCGGCCGCGCGCTTGGCCTGTACAACGCCGTGGCCGGGGCCGGCGGCCTCCTCGGGACGCTGTTGGGCGGGTACCTGTTCGCCACCTACGGGGTCAACCTCGCGTACTCGCTGGCCGCGATCGCCGTAGTGGTCGGCTCCCTGATCCTCGTCCCGATCCCCTACCACGTCTTCACCGTCCCTCACGTCGGTCTACACCGCCGCCACCTGAGGAGCGTTCGCGCGACCACCCCGCCGCCGCGGAGCGGTGAAGCCGGTCCCTCCCATCGGCACCGTTAAGGTGCGCGCCCGTTCGCTCGCGGACCGGGGAACCCATGGCGTCCGGGGAGGGAGCGGGCGCCCGCCTGGAGCGGCGGGTCTACCACTTCCTCGCACATCCCCTCGCTTGGCTACACTGGATCTGGGTGCGTGAGCTGCGCACCCAGGAGATCTATTTCCGGGATCATCCGAGGTTCCTGTTCTGGCGTCCAATGTACCGGGTCGCACGCCGGCCCATGGCCCGGGTAGTGGGTCGGCCGCTCTCCGAGCTGGACGCCTACTTCGACGAGCTCGCCCCCCTCCACGCGGAGCTCCGGCGGGAGGTCTCCGACCTTCCGATCGCCGGGGCCCTGAGCCAGGCGCCCCTCCTCTATGTCATCGTGCGGGCGATGAAGCCCCGCTGGCTGGTCGAGACCGGCATCAGCTCCGGGTACAGCACCCGTCTCCTCCTGGAAGCGCTCGAGCGCAATGGCGAAGGGCACCTTGACTCGATCGGGATCGACGTCTTCGCGCTGCGGCGGGGTGACGCGGCGCCCGCAGCTCCCCTTGCGGGCCGGCGAGTCGGTTGGCTCGTGCCGGAGCGGTTCGCCGACCGGTGGCGACTGCACCTCGGCCGGTCGGACGAGGTGCTGCCGGGGCTCCTGGACGGAAAGGGCCCGACCCTCGACCTGTTTCTCCACGACAGCCTGCATCAGTACGCGACCATGCGCTGGGAGTACGAGACGGCCTGGCCCTCTCTCCGTCCATCCGGGCTGCTCGCCTCCCACGACATCCACGCGAGCTCCGCGTGGCCCGAATTCCTCCAGCGCCACCGGGTGTCCGCCGACGCGGATCTCGATCGGGACCTCGGGATCGCCCGTGCCGGCCCGGCCTAGCGGAACATCTCCCAGACGAGGGTCCGGATCAAGAGCCCGAGGGCGAGGTCCGCAAAGAACCCCTCGAGCTCGGGAGGGGAGTCGCGCAGCGCACAGGACCGGAACCCGAGCTCCCCGCTCGCGACCAGTCGTCCGCCCGTGAGGATGCCGAATCGGCCCGTAAGCTTCTCGTGGAGCTCGTAGGGGAGTCCCCCGAACTCGAACGTGATCGGACCAAAGAGGCTCGAGCGAGTCCGCCACTTCTGCTCGCCGATCTGGATCAGGATCTCGTCCTTCTTCGGGTGGTAGCTCACCGTGGAGTGGACGGTGTCGGGCTCCACGAGCCGGAACGTCTCGTAGACCGTGGAGAACAGGGACGACAGGCGACGGGCGAAGGCGCTGCTCCCGCTTCCGACGGGGCGGGCGATCCACTCCTCGGCGCCGACCTTGAGCTCGACCACGTTCTGGAGGATGCGGGCCGTCGCCTGGATCATCGCCATCGATGGATGGCGGGGCGAGGGGTATAAGGGGTTCCTCCGAGCCGCGGCCCTCGCCGGAAGGTAAAGCAGAATACCGAGGGCCGGGTCGCGCGTCCGTGCCTTCCAGCTGGCGGCCCTCCGAATCGGACCGCGCCGTGGGCCTCGGGTTCTTCCTGACCGATACTCCGGGAATTCCGGCGCAGCTCAAGCGGATCGCGGAGGACTTTCGCGTTACCGAGATCAGCGCGCATCCTGTCCCCGATGAATCGGGCCTCTTCACCGTCCTGCGCGTCGTGAGCCGGGACTGGGAGCAGCACGAGCTTTCGCGTCGGCTGGCCCGTGTCCTCCGCCTTCCCCCCCACGCCATCCAATGGGCCGGGACCAAGGACCGGCGAGCGGTGGCCGAACGGCTGGCTTCCTACCGCGGACCGCCCCCGTCGGGACCCATCGAGATTCCCGGCGTCGAGGTGGTCGAGGCGTACCGTTCGCGCGACGGGCTCTCCCTCGGCCACCACTTCGGCAACTCGTTCGAGATCCGGCTATCCATGGCCCACTCGGAGGCCGCGGGCAGCGCTCCGATGGTGCGGTCGACCGCCGGTGAGCTTCGCGCCCTCGGAGGCTTCGCTAACCTGTTCGGTCCGCAGCGGTTCGGCGAGGTCCGTCCCGTGACCCACGCGGTGGGGGAAGCGCTCGTGCGTGGCTCCGTCGCCGCGGCGGTCGACCGGTACCTTACCGCGGTTCCGCCGGACGGGGACACGGTCGGGGTCGAGGCGCGCCGGGCCTACGCGGAACACCGGGATCCGGCGCGAGCGTTGCGGGAGTTCCCCCCGCAATTCACCTTCGAGCGTCAGATGCTGGAGCATCTCGC
>DASQHP010000063.1:0-3960 GCA_035632035.1 Thermoplasmata archaeon
ACCGACCAGGGGGCGAGCTGGAGCCAGCCGGCCCTCGTGGAGGCGGACAAGAGCTACAGCTACTGCACGAGCGCCTGCGCGACGAACCAGTTCGAGGGGTACCACTCGAGCGTGATCGCGAGCGGTTCGGGGACCCCGCTGATTAGCTACTCGCTGCCCGAGAACTACCAGTATACGAGCGCGTACATCGGGGGCATCTACTTCTTCAACTACACCTACCCAACGCTGCTCGCGGTCGCCCAGCCGTTCGCGGGCGCGAACGTCACGCTCAACGTGACGTCCAACAACCTCGCGCCCGGGACGACCTGGAAGTTCGAGCTGAACGGCCAGACGTTCTCCACCACGAGCAAGTCGCTCCTGATCACCAACGTTCCGAAGGGCGGGACGATCGTGATCAATCCGGACAACCTGGCGGCGGGCTACGGCACCCAGATCAGCCCGGCCTCGAGCGTCCCCTCGGGTGTCCTGACGTTGAACTCGAACGGCACGGTGTTCTTCAACTTCTCCGTCAGCTACCAGCTGATCCTGTTCATCCAGCCCAGTATCACGGGCTACATGGACCTCACTTCGAGCTACAACGGAACCTCCTACCAGATCTATGGCGGGTTCGACTGCTTCTTCACGTGCAACTGGTACCGGTACTGGGAAGAGTACGGGTCGAGCTACGTCTTCTCCTACGTCCCGATCGGCTGGTACTTCCCCACCGGCACGAAGATCCAGTTCCAGCAGTACCAGTACGAGACGAGCTACGTGAACTACTGGAACGGAACCGGCTCGCACGCCTACAATGGCAGCGGCATCTTCCTGAACCTCACCATGGACGGCCCGATCAACGAGACGGGCTGGGTCGGCGGGTTCGGTCTCTACAACGAGACGGTCCAGTCTCTGGGCCTCCCATCGACCTCGACGTACTCCTTCGACTTCAACGGGCAACCGTACTCCGCCGCCGCCACTAAGTCGGTGACGGTGACCGACCTCACCAACGGCGGGTACCCCATCACCAACGTCACTGCGACCTCGACAACCGCGGGGTGGGAGTACTTTGGCCAGCCCGACGTCGGATCCCACGTCGTGGTACCCGACCAACCGGTCGTCAATCTGACGTTCTCGTACGTCGACCTGGCTTCGAGCGAAGGGACGGTCTCGTTCCATGCCGTCGGTCTCACGAACGGGACCACGTGGCACTTCTCGTTCAACGGAACCGAGTACAGCTCGTCGACGCCCTGGATCAACATCACGACGCGCTCGGGAACGTTCCCGACCTCCGCCTACAACGTGGCCGCCGCGAACGGGTCGGTGGGCTACACACCGTCGGGTGTCCCCACTTCCTGGTCGGTCACCACCGGATCCACGTATTCGGTCACCTACGTCAACGCCTACCGGGTGATCGCGAACGCCGGGATCGGGGGCGCGATCTCGGGAGTCCATGGCACATTGTGGTATGCAGCGGGGTCAAGCGCGTCGTTCCACGCCGCGCCCAACGGCGCCTATGCGTTCGGCGGATGGACCGGCACGGGGCTGGGCTCCTACTCAGGAACCGACTCGTACGCGAACATCTCGAGCGTTAACGGACCGATCACGGAGCTCGCGAGCTTCTTCCCGCTCCCGCAGAACCGGTTCAACCTGACGTTCACCGAGTCCGGGGTCCCGGCCGGGACCTGGTGGACCGTCTACCTATCCGGACGGGGCTACTCGACCAACCAGCCGGCTCTGCTGGTGGGCGGTCTGTATCCCTGCGGGCCTTTGGGGACCTACAACCTGTCGATCCCGTACGTCTACCAGAACGGAAGCTCATTGGTCCGGTACGCGCCCGGTGGCTACCACGCGACGGTCTGCACGACCGGGGCGACGGTCGTCGCTCTCAGCTTCTCTCCCCAGTACTATCTCTCCCTGGGAGAGACGGCGGGCGGAGTGGCGCAAGCCCAGGTCGGCGGGAACGTCTACTCCTCGAGCGTCTGGGTCGCGAACGGCACCTCGGTGCTCCTGGCCGCGGCCGTCAATCCGACGTACGCGTTCCTCGGGTGGAACGGGTCCGGCGCCGGCAGCTACACGGGGCCCACCGAGAGCGTCGGGCTCGTCATGCTGAACCCGATGTCCGAGATCGCGGCGTTCGCGCACCCGTACGTCCCGCTTCCGCCGCGGTTCTGGGTCGACTTCCACCTGTCCTCAGCTCTGGCCGCGGGCTCCGCGTGGACCGTAACGTTCGGAGGGACGGCGTACTCCTCGACCAGTAGCGACCTCAATGTGACGGGGCTTCTGTCGAAGCCCTCGTACGCGGTGCTGGTCGCGACGACCTACTCGCCGGACGGGCTCACCAAGTACACTCCGCTCGGCGCTCCCACCTCCCTTGCCGTAACGCACAACCAGACCATCCCGCTGACGTACTCCGTCAGCTACTGGCTGAGCATCCAGGCGTCGTACGGAGGCGTGATCGCCCAGCCCACCAGCACGTCGGGCTGGACGGTCGCGGGCACCGTCGTGACGATCAACGCGACCCCCAACGAGGGGTACGTGTTCATCGGCTGGACGGGTTCGGGACCTCTCTCCTACAGCGGGACCGACTCCGTCACCACGATTCACGTGACGGGGCCGACCACGGAGCTTGCCGGCTTTGCTCTGGCACCCCCGGCGGCGAAGGTCGTGACCTCCTCGACCTGGTCGGCGCCGACCACCTGGATCGGTCTTGCGGCCGTTGGCCTTGTCATCGGGCTCGTCGTGGGCCTCTTGGTCGGGCGCCGCGGCGGCGGGGGTCCGCGACCGGCGGTCAGCGACCAGCCCTGGTCGGAGGGACCCTCCGACACCGGCGGCGCTCCCGCGTCCGAGGAACCGGCTTCTCCCCCCGGCGCCGAGGGAGGTGCCTAGGATGTCGACGCGTGACGATGCTCGTGCAGGTTCGAACATGAAAGAAGGTAGTTCCGGGAGTTGGACGTGGCGCCGGATCGCGAGCCGGATCATGGGGCCGGGGGCGTTCTTCGTGGTCGCCCTCATGCTGGGCTCCGGATTCGCCGCAGCGGGAACGCCCTCCGCGACCCTGACCGCTCCGCCTCCGCTCGCCGTGACGGGGGGCGCCCACGCGACCGCCTCCTCGCCATTGGTCGACCCGGGTGCCGCCACGATCCACCTGCCGGGCTCCGCGTCTTCCTCGGCTGGGGCGACGCTCTCTCCGCACCCGGCAGCCTCTACCGCGACCGGGCGCGCTCAGTTCTTCACGACGGTCGCGATGCCCAACCCGCCCGCCATCACGGTCCCGACGGCCTACTCGACGGACACCTACAACGCGACGGTCGACCCCTCGATCAACCTGACCAGCCAGGGGCTGATGGCGGTCGCGTACACGGCGTTCACCACCTTCTCCCCGTGCCCGGCGATGGCCTCCAATGCCACGACCGAGGTCGGTTTCAGCGTCTCCAAGGACCTCGGCAAGACCTGGAGCAAGCCGGTCTACCTCGGAAACCCCGTGTGCACGGGATACGACAAGAACTTCTCGAGCGCGATGCACCCGAGCCTCACTTCGCTCTCGAACGGAACGCTGGTGTTGGCGTACGACGAGTACAACTACACCACGAACCGGACCCTCTATCCGATTTCCTACTACCCGACTCCCCCCGACCTCTCATGTGACGCGCTCCCGTACGACCGCATCGTGGTCTCGGAGAGCTACAACAACGGGACGACCTGGACCACTCCCTCCGTGCTGTCCGCCGTGACCAACAACTCGAACAACACCTGCCCCAAGGCGAACTACCCCGACATCCAGCCGTGGGTCTCGGCGAACGGGAACTCGATCTACGTGACGTGGATGACGAATTTCCTGTGGGGCAACTACGGAGAACTCTGCCCGTACAACTACCCGGTCTACTCGGCCCCGAGCTCGTCCATCGCCTTCGACTCCTCGACTAACGGCGGGACCAGCTGGGCGAGCGTTACCAGCCTCGGGTCGTACCCGGGGTCGTTCCAGTA
>DASQHP010000064.1:0-1788 GCA_035632035.1 Thermoplasmata archaeon
CATCCCATGAAGCGCATCGCCGTCACCCTCTTTGCACTCCTGGCCGCCACTCCCCTGCCTGCCCAGACGGCCCAGACGGCCCAGACGACCCAGACGCCGATCAACTGGGATTCCCTGGGCGCCGAGACCCAGCGGGTGCTCGCGGCCTACTTGCAGATCAACACGACCAACCCGCCGGGGAGCGAGCTCCAGACCGCTCGTTTCCTCCAGAAACTCCTCGCCGACAACGGGATCGAATCGCAGATCCTCGATACCACCGAGCTGGGTCCGGGCCGCGCGAACTTCTACGCCCGGCTCCGGGGCAACGGCTCGAAGAAAGCCATCGCTCTCGTGAGCCACATGGACGTGGTGCCGGTCACCCCCGCGTTCTGGTCGGTGGATGCCTTCGGCGGCGTGGTGAAGGACGGATTCCTCTACGGCCGCGGCGCGCTGGACATGAAGGGCGAGGGCATCGCGGCGTTGATGGGCATGCTCGCGATCAAGCGCTCCGGAATGACGCTGAACCGGGACATCGTGATCATCGGGAACGCCGACGAGGAGCTGGGGGGAACGGGCGCCGCGACCTTCGTGGACCGGCACCCGGATCTCCTCAAGGACGTGGAATTCCTGATCACCGAAGGCGGCGCGAACCCCCTCGATCATGGCCACCTCCTCTATTATGGCGTCAGCGTGAGCGAGAAGCGCACCTTCTGGCAGCGCCTGACGGTGCACGGCATCCCGTCGCACGGCTCACGGCCGACCAAGAACAACCCGGTCCCCCGGCTCGTCGCCGCCCTGGACCGCATCGCGCACTACGAGACTCCCCTTCGCGTCACCCCGGGGGTGCGGAAGTACCTCCACGACCTGTCAAGTCAGTTCACGGGCGTTCAGGCTGCCTGGCTCGCCAACGTCGACTCGGCACTGAAGGTCCCGGCCGCCAAGGCCTGGATTCTGGGACACGTGGAGTGGAACGCGATCCTCCGGAACACGATCTCCGAGACCGGCCTCTCCGGCTCGAACAAGACCAACGTCATTCCGGCCGAGGCGACCGCGGAGCTCGATATCCGGCTCCTGCCCGATCAGGACACCGCGGCGTTCAAGACCGAGGTGGTCCACGTGGTGAACGACACCGCGGTCCATTGGACGACGATTCTGCCCCCCAAGGCCGCGCTCGAGAGCCCCATCGAGACCGACCTGTTCCGGGCCATCGAACATGCGGCCCACGACCGGGATCCGAAGGCCCTGATCACCACCGTGATGCTGACCGGCGCGACCGACCGGCCCACGTACCGTGCGCTGAACATCGTCACCTACGGGTTGGCTCCCTTCAAAGTCGAGTTGGATGACGCTCAACGCGGGGTCCACGGCAACGACGAACGGATCAGTCTCGAGAACTTGAAGTTCGGACCGCACTTCATCTACGACATCCTCCGGTACGTGCAGTAGCCGGACGAAACTCCGGGGGGGAACGGCTCGTAAACGAGGCGTTCCCCCCTATAGCCTCGCACCCGGAGGTCGTCAGTCGATGCTTCCCCTCCTCTGGCTCCTGGCGGTCAACCACCCGTCGAATCCCCCGGCTGTTCCCGCTCAGCCTCCGGCGGGTCCCTACTCCGGCATCGCCGGTAACGTCGCGGTGGCCACCCCACGGATCGACGCATCCGCCAACGTCGACGGCTCGCTGGATGAACCCCCCTGGCAGAAGGCCGCGTTGCTCACGGGCTTCTCCGAGTACTATCCCGTGGACGGGCGTCCGGCGGACGACTCGACCCAGGTGCTGGTCTGGTACTCTCCGACCGCCATTTACTTCGG
>DASQHP010000065.1:0-1897 GCA_035632035.1 Thermoplasmata archaeon
GAGCTCATGCACTCGGGACATGCCGCGTGCCCGGGTTGCGGCCCGGCGCTGGCCATGCGGTACGTCCTGAAGGCGCTCGGACCCGAGACGATCGTCTCTGTTCCCGCCTGCTGCTGGACCGTCATCGGCACCCCGTACCCCACGACCGCTCTCGAGGTTCCGATGCTCGACAACCCGATCGAGGCGACGGGCGCGTCGATCTCCGGACTGCGCGCTGCCGCCGATGCGCTGCACCTCGCCCACGTCACCGTGGTCGGATTCGCCGGCGACGGGGGCACGGTCGACATCGGCCTACAGTCGCTGAGCGGCATGCTGGAGCGACGAACCGACGCGATCTACGTGATGTACGACAATGAAGGCTACATGAACACCGGGGTGCAACGCAGCGGCTCCACCCCGGCCTTCGCCGCCACGACGACCACCCCGGTCACGGCCCGCGCTCGCGGGAAGCTCGAGCCGAAGAAGGACATCATGGCCATCGTGGCCGCGCACGACCCCGTGTACGCCGCCACCGTGAACGTCGCCTTCCCCGAGGATTTCGTTCGCAAGGTCGCGCATGCGAAGGATCTCCACGGGCCTCGGTTCTTCCACGCGCTGACGCCGTGCCCGCCGGGCTGGCGGTTCTCATCGGAGCAGACGATCGCGCTCGGCCGCTTGGCCACCGATTCCAACGTCTTCCCGCTCTACGAGTACGAAGCGGGCCGCTACCACGTGACCCGGAAGCCCGCTCAGACGAAGCCCGTGGCCGAGTACCTCAAAGGGCAGGGCCGGTTCGGCCACCTCACGCCCGAGGAGATCCAGGAGATGCAGGCGAACGTGGACCGCCGATGGCAGCGTCTCCTCGCGCTCGAGGCGCTCGCGTGAGCCGGGCCGGCGCGTCAACCCCCGCCGCGGGGGTGCCTACACCATCGGCCGGAGAGGCGAACTCGCGTCCGCAGTCCAACGACCTTGGCCTCGAGCTCTACCGGCAGCGCACACTCCTCCAGATCATGACCGCCCGACTTCGTGAAACAGCAGGCGGGGTGGACCGGGGCACGGCCGTCGACCTGGCGAGGGTCCGTCGGGCCCTCGATGTCCACCACCGGTTCCTCCTCGAGGTCCATCATTCGGACGCCGAGAGAGTCGCCCGAGCGATCGCGAAGAGCGGCGGATCATCGGCCGGTGAACTCCTCCGCGATCTCGAGCAGGCGAAGCAACGCGCGGAGCAGTTCGAAGAGGCGGCGGCCGCGCTCATAGCGAAGGGGGTGCCGGGTCGTAGCGATCCGGCTCACCGCCTATCCCAACTGTTCCAGGCAGAAGCCGAGCGGATCGACCAATTCCAGCTGTGGGAGGCGGATCACCTGCATGCCCATCTGGACGCATGGATCCCCCGTCCCACCCAAGCGCGCCTCCTCGGGCAGCTCCGGAAGTTCGACTCCGCCCGAGTCGACGCGGAGATCGCGCTCATCTCCTGGGCATCCCAGATCCATCCGTCGGCCGACTGACGGTTGGACACGACGGCCCGGCTGGGGTGGGTAGGTCGGGGTAGTTGCCCCGCATTGTGGCAATATTCCGTCAGAACGTCCTCGGCATACTTCTCCGCCGCAGTTGAAGGGGACGGGCCCGCCGGGATTCGAACCCGGGTTTGAGGCTCCGGAGGCCTCCGTGATATCCAAGCTATACTACGAGCCCAATTGTTTAGGACCAAAGTTGATCTTTCGACTCGATTCCCGCCTTTCTGGGATACCCCCAACCACGAAGGTCGTTGACCGCTGCAACGAGCTTCTGCGGACGCCCGAAGTTGGGTAGTGGTTTAAAGTCCACGCTTCGGAGGGCCCCCGGCGCACCCACTTCCAACGGTCGCATATGCGTCCGGAGAAGGGGGGACGATGGAGTGGCGCTGGCCTCCAGCAGAGCT
>DASQHP010000066.1:0-3299 GCA_035632035.1 Thermoplasmata archaeon
GGACCACGTGACTCCCCGCTGCGCCCGAACACTGCAGCGAGGCATCCGGGGATCGAAGCTCGTTGTCTTCCGAGGGAGCAACCACTCGCACGCGTTCCAACAGCGGGGCCGATACATGGAAACTGTCCTGGGTTTTCTCGAGAAGACGTTCGGCAACGCTGGGTAGTCCGTTGCGGCCAGCGCCGCTCCCCGGAAATGCAGTCCACAAACGGCTGGGCGGTGGGTGCAATCAAGCTTGCACGTAGCTCATGGATGGGCGAATGGGATGGCAACCCCGAGGGAGTCTTTCCTACCAGTTGACTTCCGCTTGGACCGAATAGGCGCCGGGGACCCACGGCGTCACGATCACGACGTTGAGTAGCGGCGGAGATGGACACCCGAACGTGTAACAGGGTTCCGGTGGGACGATGCCGGCGGAAAAGGGCGCCGCGGCGGTGACCGAGCCTCGAGTGTTGAGGACGGTGTCATTCGGGCCCCAGACTCGCAGCTGACAGTTGATGCCGTAGTCGGGATGATAGTTCCCTTGCACTGTAGTGCAGGATCCCGTGAACGAGTAGCCTGGCTCCGCGATCCCGTTGCCGACGACCTGCCAAGTGACTCGAGTTATGTTCACGGTGATCACCCCCGACACAACCCCGACGATCCAGACCATCGCTACGAGCAGTCCGACGATGCCGAGGAGAATGAGGATAGACCGGAGGGTGTGCCGAGGGTGCACGGCGACCAACGGCTCCGACCGGCTCATCATCCTTCCGCGGAACCCACGCGGATGCCCCCGTCGCTGGGACTAGTCCGCGCGGTAGTAGATGAGGAATTACACCCGAACCGCCCCCTAGCGGCCACTCGCCCCGGGGCGCGGCCCGACCAATCGAGGATCTTTCCACAGATGCTTCTGGGCCGACTGGGGGGACCAACCTGCCTCTCGCGACGGGCGTTCTGCGACATTATCTAGAACGAACACCTCCCCCGCGCGTGCCTGTCGCGCGCCGGGCCGCCCTGGCGACACTATCGATGGTGGTCGCTGTGGTCCTTTTCGCGGAAGTGTGGTTCCAACCGATCTATCACCTCAGTTCGGTGTTCGGGCCGAACGCGAACGTGTCGATCAACCTCTTCCTGAACAATACCGGGGTGTGGGACTGCAGCGGGAGCGGTTGTCCCGCGGGATACGGTGGAACGTTCTCGTTCACCTCGCAGTATCTGGTCGATCTGTACGTCGTCGTGTGGCTGGACATCCTGGCGGCGATCGCGGTCGGGGTCGCCGCCATCTACAGTCACATGCGCGGATTCGGCCGGGTGGCTTCCCCTCTGAGGTCGATGAGTCTCTCCGCGGCGTCCATGGGAATCGGGTTGATCGCACCCGTCGCACTCGTCCTCGGGCTCTCCACCGGATTCTCGGGCGAAGCCGATTGGAGGTACAGCGTCTGCTTCTCGGGAGGTTCGCCGTGCAGCTCATTTTACGGAACGAACGGACCCTGGACGTGGGGACCCGGAATCGGTTGGTGGCTCGCCCTCGCGGGCGCTGCCGCTGCCCTCGCGAGCGTTCTGCTGACCCGGGTTCCCCGGCCCGAACCTCGAAGACTGGAGGCTCTCGCCTCCGCGGCCACCGTCGTCGCGGCAATGGCCGCTTTCAGCTACGTCTTCACGGATGTCTGGAGGAACTACCCGAGCGGGAGCAACATCTGGCTGCTGCCTCTCGTCTTCTTCCCGCCGGGTGTGGTCCTGCTATGGTTGTGGCTCCGCGCCGGTGACAAGGCGATGCAAGTCCGCTCCGTCGATCGACCCCCGACGTAGGCACCTGCCGGTCCGGCCTGGGATCTCGGAGTGCCGGCTGCGCTATGTAACTCATCGGTTCCCTTGGGCCCAAGGTTCGTCCGTGCCGACCTCGCAGGGAAGTGTCCTGCACCAGCAGGCTCTGACCGTCATGGGGTTCTTCACGGGTCTCACGCTCACGGCTCTGGTGCTGATCCTCAACGCGCCCGAGTCGTTCCACAACTCGATCGGACCCCTGAGCGGTCAGGCGTACTTCGAGCTGATCACCACCTACGTGGCGATCGTGGGCGCGATGAGCAGCGTCGCGATGGTCGCCTTCCTCGAAGTGGGGGGCGGACTGGTGAACGTCTTCAGCTTCATCGACAAGCTGGGAACCACCCTGTTCCTCCTCAGCGTCTTCGGCTTCATGGGGATCCTTCCCTTGCTGCTGGTCGCATTCACCCACGTCGGTGCGCTCGTTGTCTTCATCCTCGAAATCGTCCTGCTCGTGGCCTACTTCCTGGGGCGTAGGTACGCTACCCAGGGAGTGGAACGAGAGGGCCCGTCGCCCTAGAGCTCGGGGGACAACTTCCCCGGCACACGGCCTCGAGGCAGTACGATGCTAGGCGAACAGGTCCTCCAGGGGATTGTCCATCTCTCGGATTTCACGAACCTTCACCCCCGCCGCATCGAGCTCGTGGACGAGCTTCGGGACTTCGTCGGGACTCGAGAGCTCTTTCAGGAAGTAACTGCCTTGGCGGTCATAGCCGGGCAACGACGCCGACGCGTCCAGCAGCCGGATACCGACCACGAAGCGGCTCCCCTTGATGTTCTCGATCCGGTCGAAGAGGGCCAGCTGGCCGCCGCGGATCAGGAGAACGTGGCGCCCGATCTCCCGCGCTTCGAAGAGGTTGTGGGAGGAGTAGAGGACGATCTTGTTCTGGCTAAGTTTGAGGATCAGCTCGCGGATCTCCCGGGCGGCCTTGGGGTCCAATGCCGTGGTCGGCTCGTCGAGGAGGTAGATGGCGCGCTCCCTCAGGAACACCCGGGCGATGGACACGCGCTTTCGCTGCCCCGAGCTCAGCTGGGATAAGTACCGGTCCTTGAACTCACGGATCTCAAGCTGATCCAGCACCCGGTCGACGTCGGCCGACGTGGCCCGTTCCGCCAGCGCGTAGAACTCAAGGGCCTCCCGAACGCGCAACCCATCCGGCATGCCATCGACGTGCGAGAGGTAATGGAGCAGGTTTCGGGAACCCTGCGACTCAATGGACGTCCCGCCCACGAGGACTTCCCCATGATAGGGCTGGAGGATGCCGGCCATCGTCCGGAACAGGGTCGTCTTGCCGGCGCCATTGGGACCCAGCACGACGTAGATCGACGGGGTGTCGATCGAGAAGCTGATGTCCCGAAGCACTTGGGAACCGAGGTACCCCGCACTCACACCGCGGCAAGCGATTCCCACGGTCTCTGCCCGCGGCCCGGACGAGGGATCGCTCGAGATCATCTACGGCCCTCTTCCACTCGCCCCAGCTACGCCGGCGAAAGCA
>DASQHP010000067.1:0-3663 GCA_035632035.1 Thermoplasmata archaeon
AAGAGACCGGCGAACAGGAGGAGCACGGACCAATCGACCCGCCGGAGCACGGAGAGTCGTCGGGTCGTTCCAAGAAGCACCGCGGCGGCCCCAATGAGGGCGATCAGGTAGATCGGGGCCACGGTGTAGCCCACGACGTCGGACGCGACATCCGTGCCCACGATGGTTCCGATGGTGAGCGGGAATGCGATCAGCACGGGGGCGCGCCGGATCCGGGCCCCCCAGTCACCGGGCGGGAAGAAGGGAAGCGGGGTGCGGGTCGGGGGTTGGGAGGTCCCGAGGGTACCCCGGAACGCCCACCGGAGGAGGAACGCCCCCATCGTGAGGTTGAGCAACGTCGGGACCAGCAGGTAGCGCAGGAACTCGACGACGGGAGCTCGCATGCCGCTCGAGAGGGAGACGAGCAGGTTCTGGGGATTGCCCAGCGGAGTGAGGACGCTTCCGACCGTGACCGCGTAGGCGAGCGTGAGCAGAAGCGGCCGGACCGGGATCCCTTCCCGACGGCAGAGCGCGAACAGGAGCGGGACGCCGAGGAGGACGAGCGCGTCGTTCACGATCACGCTCGACAAGAGCCCGAATCCGACGAACAGGACGAGGGGAAGGTCCCGAGTGTCCTGGGCCCGGGAGACCAGCCATCGGGCCAGATGGTCGAGAACCCCCGCGTCCTGCAACGCGACCGCGAACACGAACAGGGCGAACAGGAAGACGAGGACCGGCACGGCGGACTGGAGGGCGGCGGCGGCGCCGCCCAGGCTCAAAAGGCCCAGGACGACGGTCCCCAGTCCGCCCACCGCGAACGTCTGCCAGACCTCGAGGCCCCGGCCCGAGATCTGGCGGACGACCACCGACGCGTAGACGGCGACCAGCAGGGCCGCGGCGAGAATGTCCGTAGAGATCCCCCCGGCCCGCCTACCGCACGGTCGAATCTACTTGAAGCGCCCGGGGCAAGTCGCCGACAGTCTCCTCCGTTCGGGTGGACCGGCCCCATTTTGTACGTGATGGAAGCCCACCGGTCCCGTGGACGGTTTCCACTCGGGACCGAGCCTCTCTCCCCGGCGGATCATCCGCGACAGTCTGCGGTGGGCGGGTTCGGGGGCCGAGGAGCGCCGGCAGGCTCGACTGGCCCGTCAGTGCGTGGAGTGCCACCGTGAGCTTTCTTCGAGACGAACGCCGTACTGCTCGGCCCAGTGCCGATGGAAGTTCCACGGGCGGTTCTTCTGGGACGCCGCGCGGGTCGTGGTCCTGCGCCGCGACCGGTACACCTGCCAGGCGTGCGGCCGCCGTGCCCGACGACGAGAGCTCGAGGTCGACCACGTCGTCGAGGTCGCGCGAGGCGGCCCGGCGCTGGAATACTCCAACCTGCAGACCCTGTGCCGCGCCTGCCACCGTGTCAAGACCTCCCGATTCCTCCACGAACGGGCCCGCGCGAACCGGAGCGGCGGCGAGTGGGGGACGATCCCTGACGAACCCGAGTGGTTCCCGGCGTGAGCCGGCCGGCGCACCCCCGGCCGTAAGACCCGGTCCCGGAGTTTTATCTATCGAGATAGTGCTCGGTGCCGAGAACCACCATGGCAGTCCCATCGCCGGCATCAGGTCCCACTGACGCACCGTCGTCCAGCGCCGGAGGCCCCCCGCCTCCGTTCCCCCCGGGCGGTCCGGGCTACCCCACGCCCGCTCCGCGGCGAAGCCGCGGCCCGATGCTCATCGCGGTCGTGGTCGTCGTGGTCGTGATCGTCGTGATCCTGGCGTTGGCACTGACGGGGGTCCTCCCGTTCTTCAAGTCGTCCAGTGGCGGGAACGCCGCGTCTAGCTCGTTCAGTGGGAGCCGGGCCGCGGCCCAGTCGGCCGCCAACGGGTACCCCGGCGGGAGCTGGAGCCTGTTCGGGGCCGCCGGTGTGGCGCCCAGCGCGTCGGCCAGCGTCCCCACGTCCAATCTCACGGGGGTGGTGACCTCGAGCGGCTGCACGACCACGCTCGCCGCGACGGCTCCCGCGACCATCAGCGTGAGCGCGATGTCCGACGTATCGGGGGGCCTGTCGGATGCCTGGCTCTTCCTGTTCAAGAACAGCAGCGGCAACACCGTGCTGCTGGTGGACGACATCAGCGGGTCGGCGTCCGTCATCGGGACCCTCGGCGGCTCGAACTGCTTCATGGGGGCGCTGGGGTTCATCACCACGATCGGGAGCAACGTCGTTGACTCGACGGCGGCGGCCGCGACCGCGAACTCGGCTGGCGGGTCGGCCTTCATCGCGGCGCATCCCGGCGCTTTCGCCGCGTTCAACCTCATCGCGGGAGCGAGCGCGTTCGGCTTCACCACCCCGTCCACCTGGTCGTTCGACTACTCTGCGTGTGCGTTCTCCTCCACGGCGACGGGTACGGCGGCCCAGTTCACGGCCACGATCGACGCGACCACGGGGGCGTTGAAGAGCGCGTCCAACACGACCACGACCTGCACGGGCTTTTTCAGCGGGAACGGGACCACCGGCCCCGGGGGCGGTGGGACCCCGATCTCGTCCGCATTGGCTCTGGGCACGCCGACCGTCTACAATCAAACGTACGTGTGGACCTACAACGTCTCGGTCGAGTCGGCCTCCGGCCTCACCTTGAACGACCTCTCCTTCGCGGTCAAGAAGGGCGGGACCCCGATCAATCTCGGCATCGCCGCCGCGGTGGAGGTCTACACGACGGGCACGAGCCCTGTGGGGGCCTTCTACTTCTCGTCCACCAGCTGGGTGCTGGGTGGGTCCCTGACGGTCAGCGTCCCCATGACGTTCGAGATCGTCGTGAGCCAGTACCTCGGCGGTGCAACGCTCGTAGTTTCGGGGGTCGGTTCGTTCTCCGGCTCGATCAGCGTGAGCCTCCCGACCGGCTGAGCATCGCCGCGAACCCTTTCCGCGCTCGTCGCTGGACCGGGGGAGGCCGGAATTGAGCGCTGACGGTCCGCGGGTCGGGTCCCCCAGCCCGGTGGCCGCCCCCACCCTTTCCGGGGGAACTCCCCACGCTCGTCGTCGGAGACGGGGAACGTGGGTCGCCCTTGTCGCGGCGGCGGTAGCGGTCATCGTAGTGGTCGCTTCGCTGACCTACCTCGGATGGCTCCCCGGCACGGGTGGCGGGGGGACGACGTCTCCCACCGCGTTCGAATCAGCGCGGCTCGCCGCTGACGCGGAGGCTCAGAGGCTCGGGTCGGGGAGCGCGAATCTGACCTGGGTGGTCGCGTTCGTCCCCCACGTGTCCACGTCGCTTACCGCGAACTTCACCCCCTTCCCGTTGCGCGGCGCGGGGTGCACGGTCTCGGCGTCGAACCTCCCCGACCGGAACGTGCCGAGTGGCTCGAACATCACCACGTCATCCCCGGAGACCTGGACGTTCGCGTACACGAACGGAACGGGGGAGTTCCTGCTGATCGACGTCGATGCAGGCGTAGCATCCCTCGCGGCCCGGTTGGAAGGGACGTCTTGCCCGTTCGAACCTCCCCAGTATGGTGCCATCCCTGCGGGAGCGGGAGACCTGGACGGGAGCCGCACGACCGCGGCCAGCGCGGGCGGGTACGCCTACCTGGCGAGCCACCCGGATGCGAACGCAAGCCTGATCCTCGTCGCCCCCCGCGGTAGCGTCGCGGCCTCGGGCCTCGAGTGGATGGTTACGTACTCGGAGTGTCCACCC
>DASQHP010000068.1:0-3097 GCA_035632035.1 Thermoplasmata archaeon
CGCTCCGCGTGGATCCCCCTCATCTCAGTTTCGGGAGTCTTCCTGAGCATCGCGGTGACGACCAGCCTGCTCTATCTGATCGCAACCTACCTTCTGCACACGGCCCTGCTCTGGCTGGTTCCGCTGATCCTGTTCGTCCTCCTGATGTCGCTCGGCAACGACTACACCGTCTTCCTCCTCACTCGTGTGCGGGAAGAGCAGGAGCGCCACGGACCCACCGAAGGAATCCGCCGGGGGATCGCCGGTAGTGGCGTCGTGGTCAGCGCGCTGGGTCTGATCCTCGCTGCCTCGCTCGGCTCCCTGGCGCTTCAACCGATCTCGTTCCTGCAGGAGGTCGGGATCGCGTTCGTAATCTCGCTGGTGCTCGACACGTTCGTCGTCCGACCGTTCTTCTTCCCGGCGATGCTGACCCTGGTCGAACGGCACGGGAAGGGCCGCCGCACGCGCGGGCCGGCTTTCGGGGCGGGCACCCCGCCGTCGACGCTCTAGGAGGGAGAGGATGGCGTTCCTACGGGTCAAGCAGGTCCGGGGCCGGCCGTATGCCTACCTGGTCGAGAACGTCTGGCAGGCGGCGAGGGGGCAATCACGCCAGCGCGTCCTGAGCTACCTCGGTCGTCTGGACCGAGTACGCCCGGAGCACCTCCCGGAGGAGCACCGGACCTCCCAAGTGCTCCGGGCGCTCGAGGAAAAGAAGGCGGCCGAGTCGCAGCGGGTACGGGCCGCCGCCAAGCGGCACCAGGCCCGGCTCACCGATGTCCTGCTCCTCGGCGACCCCGCGCGGGCGAGAGCAGTGGCCCGGGCCGCGATCCGCGAGCTGGGAGAGGAGGAGTTCCTCCACCGAGTGATTTCCGAGACCATGCGCGACCTCGGCCAACGCTGGTCCCAGGGAGCGGTCACCGTGAGCCAAGAGCATCTCGCGACGTCGATTCTCGCGAGCTTCCTCGCCCACCTGAACGGCCCGTTGCGGTCCAGAACGTTGACCGGGCCCGAGGTCGTCGTCTGTGTCCCGCACGGGGAGTACCACACCCTGCCGCTGGTGCTCGCCGAGCGACCGCTCCTGGAGAAAGGGTACCGGGTCCTCAATATCGGTCCGTCGGCCCCCGCCGAGTCAACCGAGTCGTTCGTCCGGGCCCGCATGCCGTTTGGGGTCCTGATTTCGGTCACCCAGCCCGCTTGCCTCGAGGCCGCTCGGGGTCTCGCTCGACGCCTTCGGCGAGCGTTCCCCAGGACCCGTCTGGTGATCGGCGGTCAGGCGGTGGAACGGTCCCCCCTGTTCGCGGAGATCCGTGGGGTCGACCTCTGGCGGGGGCCTCTCAGTGAGTACCTCGCCGGTTGGCCGGCGGCCAACCAGACGAACTGAGCCCTTACGGGACGCTCCGCAGCCAGCTCGCGAGCGGCAGCAGCCGCTCGTAGAGTCAGCGGCCGGAGGACGTGAGAGCGTAGGCCTGGACCGGACCCCGCGGACTTTCGGCCGGCGTCCTTCGAACGAGCTTCGCCCGTTCCAGAGCCCGCAGCGTCGCCGTGAGCGTGGCCGGGCTGACGCCCGAGAGGCACTTCTGGATCGGACCGAACCGGACCGTCCCGTACTTTCCCAGGAGGGAGACCACGCACACCGCCCACTTCTTCCCGACCACGTCGATCATGCCGATGGGGGGGCACGGGCACTCGAGGGCGTCCTCGCAACCCTGCGACACTGCGTACGTACGTAGTGCCCGTTTATGACTGCTTCAGTCTCTGTAGTAGATGCGACCCCCATGTCCGAACCGAAGTGCTCTGGCCCCACCGGCTGTCCCGGCGACCCGACGACCTGCCCCCCAGGCGGCTGCGACGGCGGCCGTTGACCGGGAAGCGAGCCGTTCTCTTCGTGTGCGTGGAGAACTCCTGCCGCTCCCTGATGGCGGAGGCGATCTTCAACGCCGACCCACCGAACGGGTGGATCGCGAACTCCGCAGGGACCCAACCGGCCCGCCAGGCGAATGGACGGACCGCCCCCATGCTCCGGGAGATCGGGGTCGAGATGCCGGAGCATCCGCCCCAGCGGCTGACGGATGAGGCCATCGACGGCGCCTCCATCCGGATCACGATGGGTTGCCTCGACCACCAGAGTTGTCCGGCCCGACTTCGGGGCGGTCGGCTAACCGACTGGGAGCTCCCCGATCCGGCGAACCTCGACGATGCGGCCTTTCGGGGAGTTCGGGACGAGATCCGCCGGCGGGTGGCGGCGCTTCGGGATGAGATCGAGTCGGGAGCTTCGGCCCAGTGAGCCCCTCGCTTTCCACGCGGTGCGTTGCCGAGCTGTTCGGGACGGCGACTCTGGTCGCGATAGGCACCGGCGCGATCGTCGCCGGCGCGAACGCAGGGGGAGTCCCGCAATGGATCCTTGCCGCTGCCTGGTTCGCGGCGGTCGCCATCCCCGTTCAGGCGGTCGGGTTCGTGAGCGGCGCTCATCTGAACCCAGCGGTCACGCTGGGTCTGGTCGCGTCCGACCGGTTCCCCGCGCGCGAGGTCCCGCCCTACGTGGCCTCCCAGGTGGCGGGAGCGTTCGCGGGAAGCCTGGTGGTCCTCTTCGTGCTCGGCGGTGCCGCTCACCTGGGGTCAACGATCCCGGGGCCTGGAGGACCCGGCTGGATCTTCCCGCTCGAGTTCGCCTTCACATTCCTTCTTGTCCTCTCGGTCCTCTACCTGAGCCGCCTGGGTCGTCCGCCCAACCGAGGGGAGCTCTTCCTCCCGGCGATCGTAGTGGGGGTGTCGACCCTCCTCATCGGACCCTGGACGGGCAGCTCCCTGAACCCGGCGAGGTCGATCGCCCCGGCGGTCATTTCCGGAGAGTTCGCCTGGCTTTGGGCCTACCTCGTGACCCTCTCCCTCGCGGCCTGCGTGGCGGCACTGGTGGCGTCCAGATGGCCGGTTCGAGGGGCCATCAGGCCCCCGACCTAACTTCTCCGACCCGAAGGGACCGGTGCGAGTCCGTTCCGCGTCATGCTCTCCGAAGCCGCATCGAGCGAGGCGCCCTCCGCGCTTGCGCCCCCCGCGACGAGTTACGGGCGGGGCTCTTCGAGTTACGACCGGGTTACCAATCCACCGGGCACGAGTCGCA
>DASQHP010000069.1:0-2415 GCA_035632035.1 Thermoplasmata archaeon
GTTGCCTCCCGTGCCGCCGGCCCCGCCGGCCGATGAGGACGGGTTGGATGGACTGGCCCCGAATCCGCCCGTGCCGCCGGACCCACCGGAGCCCCCGCCGCCGCCCGTGGCGCCGTTGCCGCCCGCCCCTCCGACCGCCTCGTTCGAGAGGATCGAGTCCTGGACGAGGATCACCGTGCCGCTCACGATCTGAATCGCCCCACCTTCAGCCGCGCCGCCCGCGAGGCCCTTGCCTCCGTTACCGCCGTTCCCGCCCGCGGTCCCCGCACCCCCGGCTCCCCCGGATTGCCCCGTGCCGCCCGTGCCGCTCGTGCCGGTAACGCCGTTCGTGCCCGCCGCACCGATCGTCCCGGCCGTGCCGGCGAGACCTGCGGTGCCGGTGGCCCGGCCATTTTGGAGCGTGATACCTGTGATGTTGAGGTGACCGCCTTTGACGATGAACAGCTGGTTCGAGGACCCGCCGCTGAGCGACACGGTGAACCCGCCCGAGGTGATGTTCACCGTGAGGGTAGAGGGGATGGTGATGGCCGAGGTCATCGTGAGGCTGCACGCCGCGCCGAAGGTCACGGTGCCGCCGGCGAGCACATCGGACTGAAAGGTCGTGAACGTGCACGGTGAGACCACGGTACCGGAAGAATGTACACGGAAGTCGGGCGTTGGGGACGCGACCCCCTGTCCGGCGGCGACGGTCGGAAGGACCGCCACGACGAGAATCGCAGCCACGAACCCAATCAGACCCCAGCCCCTCTTCGATCCCACTCCGTCGAACAATTAGCCACCCCGGTGCAGCGGCATCTGGCTTCCGGTATAAAGTCGCACAGCATTCCAGAACGTGTGCTCCCGGGGCTGCGCCCTCGAGGCCGTGGAGGGTTAGTCGCAAATCTCGCGATCGATTGCGAATCCTACGCGGAGACCCGCTGGGGGGCCGTCTCGATCGTGCGCAGGAGGAAGGCGGTGAGTCCGACGAACACGACGGCGACGAGAAGCGGGGCGGCCGCCGCCGCGGCAAGCGAGATGGGGGGCAGAGGGCCGCTGAACGGGCCGGTCGGCGCCATCCGCGTCGCGAGCGCCCCGAGGTAGTACAGCACGGTGAGCCGCGGGAACTGTCCGGGCAGGAAGAGCAGGAGCTCCTCCCACAGGAACCCGTAGATCAACCCTAGGATGAGCGCGGAGCGGGTCAGGAGCCCGAAGAGGAGGAACACGGCCCCGTAGGCGAGAGTGGCGAACACCGTCACGACGACGATCGCCTCCGGCGTGGCGACGGAGGGCATGGTAGCCCCCGCCAGCGCGGCGACCCCGGCCGGGGCGAGCGCCGCGGGCAGGAGCAGCGCGAGAGACGCTGAGACCCCGCCCAGGTACTTCCCGACGGCGACCTGGGCGCGGGGGATGGAGCGCGTTGTGAGGTACGTGAGCGTATCCAGCTCGATCTCCGATCGGAACTGGGACGTCAGCAGGACGAGCACGATGAGCATGAGGACGACGCGGAGCGTCAGCGTGCCGAACAGGCCGAACGCGGCCGACGCCGCGGAGTCGGTCGAGCCTCGTCCCGCGAGGACGGCCACGACGATGAGCGTCGGAATGCTCGCCAGCACGGCGAGGGCGATGGGGCGTAGCCCGGTGAACGACGCTCGGATGGTGAGCGCGGCGACCACCAACATCCTGGGAACCTCCATCCGCTTCACTCCGCGAGGTACCGGAAGACCGCGTCCAGGCTCTCGTCGGCGCCGCGCATCGAGGTGATGGTGAGGCCCTGGTCGAGGACCAGATCCGGCAGTCCGCGGTAGAACTCTTCCGGTGTGCGCGAGCGCACGCGGAGCTGGCCCGGGGCCGGAAACTCGACGGCCACGACGTGCTCCCAGGCGGACAGCGCGCGCGCGAGCGCGCGCGGGTCGGGACTGGTGAGCTCGATCGTGTGGGGTCGCGCGTCGATTTGCTCGCGGATCCTGTGGAAATCCCCCTGGGCCAGTGCCCGGCCGTTCGAGATCATGACGATGTTCTGGGTGAGCCGTTCGACCTCGTAGAGCACGTGCGAGCTCACGACTAGGTGGTGACCGTCCGCCATCAGGCGGTGGAAGAGCGCGAGGAGCTGCAGTCGCCCCAGTGGGTCCACGGCATTGAGCGGCTCGTCCAGCAGGAGGAGCTCGGGGTCGTGCGCGAGGGATTGCGCGAGCTTGATGCGCTGGCGCATCCCCCGGCTGTACGCCCGGATCCGCCGGTGCCCGGCCTCGTGGAGCCCGACGGTCTCGATGGCGTCCCGAGCGCGGCGAGTCGCTTCGGCCTTGGAAAAGCCGTCGACCCGGAGCAGCGTGGTGACGAAGTCCTCCCCGGTCATCCAGTCGTAGAGCTGGAAGTGCTCGGGGCAGTAGCCGACCCGTCGGCATGCCTCCCCCTGCGTCCCGGCCGGTTGACCAAGGA
>DASQHP010000070.1:0-8103 GCA_035632035.1 Thermoplasmata archaeon
CGGCAATGGTCGGCGGGATCGGGCCGGGGGCGACGATCGCCTCCACCCGCTCGCCGAACCGGTCGAGGAGCTCGGCGGTCCGTTCACTCCCCCCGAACAGAACGGCATGACGGAACGGCGCGCTCCCGTCGGGTCCCGCCAGCGCCTCCGCGCCGTCCCCGGTGACGACACCCGGGCGGTCGTTCCCGTCGAAGAGGAGGTTCGCGTCGTACCCCCCGGTCGCCACCACGACCTTCGAGGCATGGACCAGGAGGCCGGCTCCATCCTCCCGGCTTCCCAGCAGGACGAACGGTCGCGCGGCATCGGCGGTGGGAGGGGGGAGGAAGGCGACGGTGTGACCGCTCGTGAGAGTCCGGGGCCCGCCCGCCCGGCCCCGGTCGATCACGTGGACCGTCCGGCCTCCGGTGCGCAGCCGCTCTGCGCAGGCCTGGCCGCTCTCGCCACCCCCGACCACAGCCACGTCGACCTCCACGGAGTGCGTCGTCCCCGGTCGCCCTCCCAGGCTGGGGTGCGCGAGCCGACCGACCCCGGCGAGGCGTCGGACGATCCGGTGGTAGAGCGGCGTCGCGAACCTCGGGCGGCGGAACCCGTGGAGCGTGTCGATGCCGCGGTAGAACGCGAGGTCGAGGACCGACCAGAGGTCGAAGCGCGGGTTCGGCCACGCGTTCTCGACCTCGATCCGGTCGCCGGCGACGGGCGAGTACCGGCACGCCCGAACGTTCGGCTGGCCGTTGACCCGGACGAGGCACTGGCTGCAGGCGCCCACGCCGCAGAGCGGGGCGCGTGGGCGGTGATATCGGATCGAGCGCCCGAGGAGCCACTCGCCCTTGCGGGCGAGCGCCTGCACGAGAGTTTCACCCGGGCGGACTTCGAGCGACCGCCCCCGGAGGCGCGGGGGATACTGCGACGAGGAGCTCATCGGGACGAACGGCGGGGGAGGGAGGGCCTCGGTATTTAGGCGAACGGGCGCCGGGTCGATGCGACGGCGAATCCCCGGTCAACGGGGCGCGCACCGCCGCCGGACCCCCGGAAATCCTCGGCCGCGGATGAAACTATATAGTGAACAGACAAGTGACTCGACCCTACCATGAGGAGCACCGGAGGGTTTCACGGCCGGCGGATCCAGAAGACCGGCGGCTCGACGTTCATCATCTCGCTCCCGAAGAGCTGGGTCCTCGCCCGCGGGCTCCACGCCGGGGACGTGCTGCTGTTCACGCCGCGGTCCGACGGGTCGCTCACCGTGTACGCCGAGCAGGCGGAGCGGGCCGAGACGTCCCGGTCGGTCGTCCCTGTCTCGAACTCGATGGAGCCGGAACATCTCTTCCGCCTCCTGGTCGCCGAGTACATCGCGGGGGCCCCGCTCCTCGAGATCCGGACCGAGGGCCGCATGCAGGCGCGCACCCGGGACGTGATCCGGGGGTTCACGCAGCGGATGATCGGGCCCGAGATCCTGGAGGAGACCGCCGATGCCGTGGTCGTCCAGGACGTGGTCGGCGCGAACCCGCTCCCCATCCCCTCCGTCATCCGACGGATGCACCAGATGGTCCGGGCGATGCAGGCCGATGCCATGGCCGCGTTCCACGGCTTGGACGCTTCCATCGCGAAGGACGTCATCGAGCGGGACTGGGAGGTCGACCGGCTCCACTGGTTCGTCGAAAAGCAGGTCACGACCGCCCTCCGGGACGCCCGGTCCTTGACCGCGGTCGGTCTCACGCTGCCGGAATGCGCCACGTACCTGCTCGCCTCCCGGACGCTCGAGCGGATCGCCGACCACGCCGTCCGGATCGCGGAGACCGTCTCGGTGCTCGGCAAGGAGATGCCGCCCGCCTCCGTGCTGGGTCCCCTCGACCAGATGGCCGAAAGCGCCGCGACGGCCCTCGCCGATGCCCTGGACGCTCTCGAGAAGAAGGACATCGCCCGGGCGAACGCAGTGGTGGACAACGCGAAGCGGGTCACGAAAGAGCGGGACAAGATCCTGCGGGAGCTCGGGACGAAGCGGGGCCGGCTCGCGGTCGGGATCGCCTACGTGCTCGAGAGCCTCGAGCGGAGCGCCTTCTACGCGAGCGACCTGGCCGAGATCGCGATCAACCAGGCCGTGGCGACCGCGACCAGCGGGGACGAGCCCGTCCTCGTGCGGCGGCGGGGAGAGGGGCGCGGGGTCGCCGCTCAGGCGCCCGGCGCGTAGCGGACCCTCAGGTCCTGGAAGACGTCGGTGACGTCCTCGCACCGGTCGGTGATGACCTCGAGGCGCTCGTAGAAGTCCTTCCACTTCAGGACCTCGATGGGGTTGGTCTCCTCGCGGAACAGGCGGGCGAGGAGCGTCCGCAGGAGGTCATCCGCCTCGTTCTCGAGACGGTTCACCTCCACGATCACGTGCTCCAGGCGACCGGTGACACCGCGGTAGAGCTCATCCAGCGCGAGGATGCCGTCGCCGACGAGCTCCGCGCACTGGGAGACGATCCGGCTGAACTGGACGAGCTCCGGCGAGGAGGCGCGCAGGTCGTACGTCTCCACCCGCGCCGAGACGGACTCGATCCCGTCCACGATATCGTCCAGCGCGCTCGCCAGATGGCCCACGTCGGCCCGGACGTCCGCGGAGAGCTTGCGGTTGTTGAGCTCCACGAAGATCCGGTGCACCTCCTCGTCCGCAGAGTGCTCGATCGAGCGGATCCGAGCGACCTTCGCGTCCCGGTCGGTCCCGGGTTCCCGCAACAGATCCTCGAGGGCCCGGGCGCCCTGGAAGATGGTGATGCTGAGCGCCCTCAGGTACGTCGAGAAGCGACGGACCAGGACCGCGAGCTCGTCCTCGCCGGAGACGTCCTCCAACGACCGCTGGGACGTCTCCGGGAGGAGCGCGAGGGTCGTGACGAACCCGAGGAAGCAGAAAAGGGCGAGGAGCTCGAAGACCAGCGGAAGCCCGTAGGTGAGGATGAGGGTCGGGAACAGGAAGACGGCGATCACCGCGCCCACCTTCCCCGAGGCGGCGGCGATGCCGTGGCCCGTCGTCCGGAACGTCGTCGGGAACACCTCGCTCGGGTAGACGAATGTGGTCGTGTTCGGCCCGAAGTTGGCGAAGAAGAACGTCGCCGCGTAGATCGCGAGGAAGACGGAGAGCGTTCCGACGAGCGGCGTGTAGGCCACGGCGAGGGTGAAGAACGCGCCGGCCATCACCGCGAACCCGATGTACTGGAGCGGCCGACGGCCGACCCGGTCGATGAGCGCGACCGCGGCCCAGTATCCCGGGACGGCCCCGGCGAGGCTCACGAGCACATTGCCGATGGCGAGGGACCGCACCTTCGCAACCCCCACCAATCCCTTCGAGCCGAAGCCGATGTAGCTCAGAACCGTCGGGTTGAAGATGTTGGTCGAGTAGAACGCCATGTCGAGGAGGAACCAGCTCGCGGCCGTCCCGAGGAGAATGGGGCCGTAGGTCCGCAACAGGCGGCGCAGGGGAACCTCGACCGGAGGGCGATCGCCGGAGACCGTCACGGAGCTCCCCGTGAGCGAGTGGACGGCTTGGGCCGCCTCGCGCGTGCGGCCCCGCGCGATCGAGAACCGGGGGGTCTCGGGCATCCGCGTCCGGAAGTAGACGGTCATGACGGCGGGGACCGCGCCCAGGCCGAGCACGACCCGCCAGGCGAGGTCGAGCGGGAGGAGGTAGACCGCGCCCAGCGTAACGACCGCACCGGTGAGGAGCCCGAACCCCTGCATCGCGAACACGGTCGCGACGAGGCGGCCCCGGCTCTGGACGTTCGAGTACTCGCTCATGATGGTCGCGCTGAGCGGGTAGTCGCCGCCGACCCCGACGCCGAGGGCGAATCGCCAGAGCAGAAGGATCCCGATGAGGCCGAGGCCACCAAAGTCGGCGGAGAACGCGCTCCCGACGGCGCCGATCGCCATCACGGTGAGCGTGATCGCGTAGACCCGCTTGCGCCCGAGCCGGTCCCCGAGGAGCCCGAACAGGATCTGGCCGACCGCGGCGCCGAGGAGGGCGGACGCGCCGAGCAGTCCGGTCTCCGTCGTCGAGAGGTTGCCGTAGAGACTCGCCAGGATAGGGATGACGAGCGAGATGACGAACAGGTCGTACGCGTCGGTGAAGAACCCCATCCCCGCGACGACGATGGTTCGGAAGTGGAACCGCTGGACGCGGGCGGAGTCCAGTTCGTGGAGGAGACCGCGGGTCCCCCCGTCGATCGGACGGGCGGCCGAGGGAGGCCCGGAGACGGCCATCGGCGGCCGGACCCGGTGGGGCGTTAAGCCAGCATTGGTAGTAGGAATATAGACACTATAGACACTCTATTCGATACGAGTTCGCACGGACCACGGCTCAGAACCCGACGGCGCCACCCTGGGCCGCCGTGTCCAAGAGCCGCCCGAGCTCGTCGACCGAGGGAAGGCGGGGGTTCGAGACGAGGGCGGGTGACCGCCGGGCCCGCTCCACGATCTCCGCCCGCCGCGCCGTCAGAAGGTCCGCGGGGACCCCGGCCCTGGGCAGCGTGGTCGGGAGGCCGACCGTCCCCCACAGGGAGCGAAGTCGCTCCGTGAGGGCGGACCGGTTCTGCACGGAGGCGGGACCGATGACCGGCCCGAGGCCCATGTACCGTTCCCGAGCGGCGGGGAAGTTGAACTCGATCCCGTAGGGGAGCAGCGTGGAGGTGAGCCGAGCGTAGGGGACGTGCACGACGCTCGAGATCGCGTGCGCGAGCGCGTGCACCACTCCGAGCTGGGAGTTCGCGGATGCGAGGCCGGCGAGCGTCGAAGCCTGGTGCAGGCGCTCGCGGGCCTCGGGGTCGCCTGGGGGGCGCACGGCGGCCGGCAGGGAGGAGATGGCGAGCCCGACCGCCTCCACGGCGAGGGCGTGGGAGAAGAGATTCGTCCACTCCGACGCGATCGATTCGAGGGCGCGGGCGAGCAGGTCGCCTCCGCCCTCCGCGACGGTCGTGGGAGGAAGAGAGTCGGTGAGCGTCGGGTCGAGCAGCGACCAGTCCGGCATGAGCTCGCGCGCGCCGACATCCAGGATGCGTCCGTCCTCCTCCCGGAGATGCGCGACCCAGGTGGCGTCGCTCCCGCTCCCGCACGTGGTGGGGATGGCGACGAACCGGGCCACGGTGCGAAGCGAGAGATCGACCAGCGGCGTCACGGCGTCGAGGGCCACCTCGGGCCGGGCGTAGCGGATCCAGATGCCCTTGGCCGTGTCGATGGTGCTGCCTCCGCCCACCGCGACGATCCAGTCGGGCCGATGGCCGCGGGCACGGGCGAGACCCGGCTCGAGCGAGGCTAGGGTCGGCTCGACCGTGACCTCGGAGGTGACCTCGACGACGGTGTCGGTCTTCTGAAGCTCCTCCACGATCCGCCGTTGCCGTTCGGACCGGGCCAGGTTGGGGTCCACGACGACGAGCGCCCGATGGGCCCCGAGCCCGCTCAGCTGCTCGATGGCCCCGGGGCCCCACGCCACCTGCGGACTCGTGAAGAACCCGCTCACAGCGTCGTACCGATTGTTCCGGATGCGGTTACGCGGCCGGGCCCTGGCGGCACCGGGGGCATGCCCCCGTCATCGACACCGTGATCGAATCGATCATCCAGCCCGACGGGGCGCGCAGGAGCAGTCCTTCGAGCGATTGCTGCTGGTCGAACTCCATCGGTACCTCGACGATCCGTGCGCACGCCCGACAGACGAGGTGCGTGTGGGGTGGCTCGGGCAACGCCGCCAGTCGATGGCCGCCCGTCAGCACCGGGGTCGGGGGCGGCGTCGGGGGCGGGGGAGCCGGCTCGGCGCGCGGGTCCGGCGGCCCCCGTGCACGCTTGCGGGGGCTGCGTTTCTTCGCCGCGGGCATACGAACGCCGCCCGAGAGTCGGCCGGTGCTATATCAACCGTGGATGAGGGGGCGCGAGCTCAAGGTAGCTGGCGGGGTACCAACGCCGGTGCGATGTCCACCGCTCAGCCGACCCGGTTGGACCTCGTCATGGCCGAGTGGTGCCCGCATTGCTTCCCGCTCTCCGTGGAACTCGGTCGAAAGCTGGCGGCCCAGCTCCACGTTCCGCTGCGCATTCTCGACATCGACGACGGCGACCAGGAACGGCTCGCCGACGACCTCGTTCTCCGCTTCGGCGACTGGACCGCCGATTATCTGATCCCTCAGGCCTTCCTCGAATGGAGCGACGGACGGATCCAGCATCTGCTCACGGGCGTGCCCGGTTCGGTCGCGGCGACCCGGCGGGAGTGGGAGCGCCTCCTGCGATCGCACTGATCGATGGGTCGCCGGCTCCCCGCCCGGGTCTCGCGCCCTCGTGTGCGGATCCGGACCGCGACCCGGACCCCGGGCGGCGTTGAGGTGGTCCGCCGGCTCTTCCGATCCTACGAACTCTCGTTGTCGATCCGCCTCGATTTCCAGGGGTTCGCGGAGGAGCTCCTCTCTCTCCCGGGGCATTACGCATCGCCGTGTGGCGGGCTCTGGATCGCGTTCATCGGTCAGCGACCGGTGGGCTGCGTGGGCGTCCGTCCCCTGAGCCGCGGCCGAGCCGAGTTGAAGCGGCTCTACGTGCTTCCGGGCGCCCGGGGCCGTGGCGTCGGGCTCCGGTTGACGCGGCGTGCCATCGCCTTCGCCCGCGCCGCCGGATATGGGTCGATCCGGTTGGACACACTTCCGTCAATGACCGGGGCGCAGCGGCTCTACGCGGCGGTCGGATTCGCGCGGATCCCGCCCTATCGGTTCAACCCAGTTCCGGACGCTTCCTTCTGGGAGCTCGCCCTCCGGCACGCGGCGCCCCGGGGTGAAGTCCGTGGGCGGCCGCGGTCGTTCGAGATGTCCCGCGGCCGCCTTCGCGACCACCGCACGGATAGACGGCGATGAACACCGCCGCGCCACGGGACGAGCGGGGCCACCGGTAGGCGCGACACCGCGTTCGGGGCGGGAGCACGACCACGTCTCCGCGGCGAAGCACCCGAGAGGTCCGACCGGGGTCGTCGAACTCGATGCACAGTTGTCCGTCGATCACCACGATGAGGTCGGGCCGCGCGGACGAGAACCATCCCGGATCGATCTTCTCCCCCTGCTTGACCACGCAGACCATTTCGATGCCGTCCCCACGGAAGAGCTGACCGACCTCGCCGGTAGCGGATCTACGCCAACGCACCGCCTCACGGCGCAGCGTTCGGAAGATCTGAGCCGGCGAGGCCGCTGGCGACCCCGTGTGATCCACGTCGGGCGCAGGGCCCGGTCGCGGAATACCGCATCGCCGACGCGAACGGCGGGTGCTTGCTCGTCCGCCATCCCGCGACGGGCCATCCATTCGGCCGGGGGGTCCCCCCTAGGGGACCCCGAGCCGTCGCCGGCGCCCAGGGAGTGAGCACGACAGCGGGGCTGGTGCCTGCCCGGGACTCGGTTCAGCCCTGGTTCTGGTTCTTGGCAGAACCCGCCGTTCCTCCCTGGCCGTTCACGCCGATGGACCCGATCCCGCCCTTCACACCGGCGTTGCCGTTCGTGCCGCTGGTGGCGGGATTCTTCCCGTTGCCATCGGTGCCACCGGCTCCGCCAATTCCCGCCGCGCCGCCGTAGCCGCCCGCGCCACCGGTTCCGGGGCACGCTGTGCCGGCCGCGCAGTTGTTGGCAGCCCCATTGCCGCCGACCACGCTGTTGGCGGCGAAGGTCACGCCGCTCTGGGTCGTCGCTCCTGAGTTGAACACCGCCCCCCCGTTCGCCGCGCCCCCGTTTCCTCCGAGGCCCGAGGAACCCCCGTTCCCGCCCGTGCCTCCGTTGCCGCCATTGCCGCCGTTCGCGCCCGTTCCGCCCGAACCGACGGTGGTGCCGCCGCCACCATTGCCGCCTCCGCCACCGGAGCCGCCGGTCAGGCCCTGGCCGCCGGCGCCGCCTGTCCCTCCAGTCCCGCCGAGCCCGCCCGCTCCGCCCACGGCGGAGTTGTAATCGAAGACGTCGGTCAGAAGGGTGAGGGTCGCCGAGCTGAAGAGAGCGCCGCCTTCCGCGAGGCCTCCCGCTCCTCCGGCTCCTCCCGCCCCACCGCTTCCGCCGTTGCCGCCATTGCCGGCGTTCTGGCCCACCGCGCCGCCACCGGCGTTTCCACCGGAGCCTCCGGAGACCCCCGACC
>DASQHP010000071.1:0-23360 GCA_035632035.1 Thermoplasmata archaeon
CGCGAGGTGGACCGTCCACAGGGAGCCGCTCGGTAGTCCTCGTTCGAGCGCCGTGACCGGGTAGGGCGTCAACGCTCCCAGCACCACATGGAGGTAGCCACCGGGGCTGAGGGTCACGTTCGCCGAGTTCACGACCCCCGAGGAGTTGAGGAGCGCAATGTCGTAGCGACCCGGCGCGAGGGTCAGCAGCGCCTCAGAGCCCACGAACGGATGCCGCTCGCCGCCCACGAGGAGGGTGCCCTGGGTGACGGTGGGGGTCGTCACGTTGAGGATCGACACGTTGGCGCGCGTGTAGAGCGCCGAGAGTCGCCCCGGGCCCGTGGTGACGTTCGACGCGAGGCTCCCGTTGGAGACGCCGAGGAGAGGGAGGGCCCGGACGTTGGAGATCTGCTCGGCCGTGTTCGCGCCGAAATCGAAGGTAGTGGGAGGGGACTCGAGGTTGTGGCCGTTCCAGAACTCGAGCTGGAGCTGCATGGCGGTGCTCCGGTCGTACATGATCCCCCCGCTGGGCCCGGTGTAGTCGAACTCCGCGTCGTAGTAGATCCCGATGGGAGTGTACTGCGTCCCGTCAACGACGAACCCGACGTCGGTAGAACCGGCGGCGAACGGGAAGGAGGCATTGTCGTAGGTGACCCATCCCGTCGTCGGGACGTAGTACTGGAACGTCACGTGCGGCACGCCGCCGAACCGCCCCGTGGTGACCCGCATGGTGAGATGGGTGGGGTACTGCATGACGACGCAGTTCCCGGCGTACCCGCCGGGCAGGCCCGCGCAGTTGGGGGCGTCCGCGTACCACTGGATCCCGCCCGCGTTGTTCACGCTGCCGTTTCCCGCGACCGAACTGCTGTAGATCGACGTCGAGCTCATGTTCCAGATGTTGTCCACGAATTCGATCGTGCGCGAGATCGTATCGACCGACGCCACGTCCTGGATCCAGTAGGCGACGTCCCCGGCGGTCGGGCTGTGGAACTTCACGACCACGTTGAGCTGGAACCCGACGGACGCATGGCCGGAGAGATTCACCCCGTCGTTCGCCAGCAGTTTCGAGATGTTCGCGTCGGCCCACCACTCCGAGGTGGCGTAGCTGTACGGGGTGTATCCGCCGGGCGTCGGCGCGACACCGAAGTCGGTGATCCCCATCGGGGCCGGTTCCCCGGCGCGCGGGATGTACGGGTCGACCGAGCCCGCGAGCGGGGTGGGAGCGGGACCCGAGGGGATCGCGGGATGCCATGCGGGCTCCCCCGCGACGGCGCCCACCATTCGCCCCATGCCCGCTACTGCAGTCGGTGAGACGGGAGCCGACCACTGGGGGTGGGGTGCCGGGGCCAAGGCATCAATGGACCCGAGTGGAGTCGCAATCAGGCACAGCAGAGCGACGCCGGCCAGGGTGAAGCCGGTCCCAATCCGTCGCCCGAGAGGTCGCATGGCTCGGCGGCGAGCCGGTTGGAGATTATAGACCTGTGTTCCTCTCCGATTCACCTGGACGCGGCATCCCGGCGCCACGAGCCTCGGTACGCCCGCTCAGACCCCCGCCTGCGATTGCCGGCCGCTCCATCCGCGGGTCCGCCACCCGACGTTCTCGAGGGCGACCCGCGGCGTAACGGGGTCGCCACAGCGTATCTGTGGCGTATCTTCCCCGGGGGTATTTGAATCGCGGACGCGCCAAGAGCAGTCCAATGACCGCCTTCCGGGTCTCGCCGAACCGCCAGAGCCGCCATGCGCCGAACGAACCCTGGGACCGCCCAGCCGCTCCCCCCGCCCCCCGCCCGCGGACCACCCTGGCACTGCTGGCGCTGGCGGGGGTTGTGACCTTCGGGCTCGTGCTGGGGTATGGGACGTACTCGAGTGGCAGCGCCCTCGCGGGGCTCCACCCGTGGGTCCCCTTGGGTCACCCAGGCGCTTCGGCCCACGCGGTGAACCTCCTCGTGACCCCGGCGAACGGGTCGGGCAACGGCTCCGGCAACGGGACGGGCGGCACCGGCTCGACCGGTGGGAACGAGAGCGGTAACCAGTCCGGGAACACCTCGGGATCCGAAGGCTCGGGCGGCAATGCCTCGGGCGGCAACACGTCAGGCAATGGCACCGGCTCGGAGGGCGGGAACACCTCCGGCGGGAACACATCCGGGAACGGAACGGGATCCGAGGGCGGCAACACCTCGGGCAACGGCACAGGCTCGGAAGGCGGCAACGGAACCGGCGGAAACGGGACCGGCGGCAACGGCTCCGGCTCGGGTTCCGGCAACGGTACCGGCGGCTCCGGCGGCGGCAACGGGTCCACCGATGATGGTGGATCCGGCACCGGCAACTCCTCCGGCGACGATGGATCCGGTGGCTACGGTGGGTCCGGCGGCTCCGGCGGCAGCTCCGGCAATGGGAGCGGCAACGGAACCGGCAACTCGAGCGGCAACTCCAGTGGCACCGGCTCCTCGGGCGGCAGCTCGGACGCGTCCGGCAGCTACGGATCGAACTCGACCGGAGCATCCGGCTCGGGCGGAACCAACGGGTCCGGCGAGGACTCGGGCGGTTCGGGCTCCGAGGGCGGGGGCTCCGGCGGCTCGGGCGGAGGCAACGGGACCAACCAGAGCTCGGGGAACGGCGGTGCGCCGCCCGAATCCGGCGCCGCCACCCCCTCGGGGGGTTCGGCGGGCGCGAACGGGCTCCTGGGCAGCGTGTCGTCGCTCTCGATCGGCGACGGCGTCCTCCTCGGGATGGCCGCGCTGTTCGGCCTCGGGATCGCCATCGTGGTCCGCCAGGCCCGTCAGACGAAGCCGTCCGGAGGTCGTCCCGCGTCCGGTGGCCGCGGACCGTCGGAGCCCTGAGGGGGCTTCGGCCGTGACCGAGACACTGACCTACGCCGGGGAGCCTGCCGCGCCACCCGCCCCAGGAACCGCGGCCGGGCTCCCCGGCAACCCTTTCCCCTTCGGGGTGGGGACGGTTATCAGGTCCCCGGGATTCGAGACGACCGTGCGTCGGGGGTCATCCAGCTCGCGCCGACGGCGACGGGCTCTCCGCGGCCTCCGTGTAGGGGCCAGAACCGCGACCGTGCTGGTCCTCATGACCATCGCGGGGTTCGCGGTCCCATCCCTGGCCGTCTCGACCCCGCGAGCGCTCCCGGTGATGACGGCGGTGGTTCCGCTCGTGTGCAATTCGACGCCGTCGCTTTCCATCAACGCCTCCACCACCTCGGGGGTCGCCCCCCTCAGCGTCACGTTCACGGCGAACGTGACCGCGGGGTGCCCGCCGTTCCATGCCGACTGGGAGTTCGGCGACGGCGCCGAGGCGTCCGGCTCGCCGGTGACCCACATCTACCGGAGCGCCGGGACGTTCTTCGTCCAGGCCGAGGTCATCGACACGAACGGCCATAGCGACGAGGCCTCGGCCACGATCGTGGTCCGCGGTGGTGCCGGCACGCTCGCCGTCCAGGTCCAAGCCGATCCCGCCACGGGGCCCGCGCCCCTCTCGCTCCTCCTGTGGGCGAACGTCACCGGCGGGAACGTCTCCGGCCAGTTCTCGACGTCCTGGAAGTTCGGGGACGGCGGGACGGGCTCCGGCTCGCCCGTTGCTCACACCTACCTTTCCGCCGGCACCTACCTCGCCTCGGCCACCGTGCGGGACTCGAGCGGTGGCTCGGGCTCCGGCAATTTCACCGTGACGGTGTCGACCGGCGGAGTGCCGCCGGGT
This sequence comes from Thermoplasmata archaeon, assembly GCA_035632035.1. GTDB lineage: Archaea > Thermoplasmatota > Thermoplasmata > Lutacidiplasmatales > UBA184 > Lutacidiplasma. The sequence goes on from DASQHP010000071.1 coordinate 3,682, forward strand.
CCGAACCTGTCTCTCGAGGCGACTCCCGACCACGGCACGTCGCCGATGAGCGTCCAGATCGACGCCTTCTCGAACGGAGCCGCGGGTCCCTACTCGCTCGTGGTCTGCTTCGGGGACGGCCCCACCTGCGGGACCGGTCCCATCGGGTGGACCGGGTCGGTCCCGTTCTCCTTCTCCCACGTTTATGCGACGCCCGGCAACTTCACCGTTACCGGTACGTTGCAGAACAGTACCGGTGCCGACGTCGCGGGGGCGACCGTGGAGGTGGTCGTCGCCTCCGCCTCCAACGTGATGGTGGAGAGTTCGCTCCTTCCCGCGTCGGGGGCGTCGCCGCTGATCGTCCAGTTCCTGGCCGCCGTGAGCGGCGGCACCGCTCCCTACACGATCGCCTGGTCCTTCGGGGACGGGGCGGTCGGGTCGTCCGTCCCGGGCGTCCCGGTCACGCACACCTACACGGCGACGGGGACGTTCACTCCCGCCGTGACGGTCACCGATAGCGTGGGGCACGCAACGACCCAGCAGCTCGGACCGGTGAGCGTATCGCCCTCGACCTCGTTCGCGGGGCTCCCGGGCGCCTACTACGGAGTGCCGACCGGGATCCTGGTCGGGCTCGCGATCGGCGGGGCCGCGATCGGCGGCATCCTGGTCGGTCGTCGCACGAAACGTCGTCGACAAAAGGAGCTTCGAAAGGAAGGGGAACAGCTCGTCCGCGGAATGGAGCAGCAGAGGTAGGCGCACCGGATCCACCTCTGGCGGTCGTCGGAGGGGGCTCTGGAGGGGGTGGGGCGGTCCCCTCGGCGCTCTCTTGGCCGCCCTCACCCTGGCCGTGCCGGTAGGCGCGAGCTCGGCGCCGACCACCGCGCCCTTCCGGGTGACGCTCGGCTACTCTCCCTCCACGTCCGACCCGCTTCTCGTCTCCTTCTTCGCGACCGTGGTCCCGGGCACGCCGACGCTGTTCAACTGGAGCTTCGGGGACGGTCAGTACTCGAACGGCTCCGGCCCCGGATTCTTCACGCCCGTCCACCACTACCCGGCGGCCGGCGGCACGTTCCTCGTCACTGTGACGGTGCACGAGGGGACGTCCGTGAACGGCACATCTCTCTCCCTCACCGTCACGCCGGCGGCGCTCTCTGTTGCCCCCACCGCGGCGCCGTCCAGCGGCTCCGCTCCGCTCACGGTGACGTTCCAGTCCAACGTCGCAGGGGGCACCGGAACGTACCGCTCCCTCGTCTGGACCTTCGGCACCGGCGACCAGGGGAGCGGCATCTCCGTGCCCTACACGTTCGTGACGCCGGGCCACTACGTCGTCCTCCTCAACGCCACCGACAGCTCCGGGCGTTCTGCGCTCGGCCGGGTCTACGTGAACGTCTCGGGCTCCAACCCGGCCGCCCCCGTCGCCTTCGGGACGACGGACGGCCTCATGGTCGGAATCGGCGGCGCCCTCGGTGCCGGGGGTGGCGCCGCCGCGATGTTCGCATGGCAGCGTCGAGCCTCCCGACGGCCCGCCGCGGCGCCGGTGGCCGCGGTGGCCGACGGGCCGGTCGCGGCGGATTCCACGCCGGTAACGTCGGAACCCTCGCCGGCCGCGCCGTCCGTTTCGGAGGGCGTCGCCTCACCCGAACCGACCCCGGAAGCCCCCGCGAAACCTCCGACGACGGAAGCGCTGCGGATCTCCCAGCGCGTCGTGCTCCACCTGGGCTCCCAGGGGATCCTCGGTCCGCATGAAGTGGCCGCCCTCGGATTCACGCAGCCGGGGATATCCAAGGCGCTCGGGATCCGGCAGAACGCGCTTACGAACGTCATGCGCCGCCTGGTCGCGGCGGGCGTCATCGTGGAGGACGTTCGCCACGTCCAGGGCCAGCCCCGCCGGCTCAAGGTCTACCAGCTGACCCCCCGTGGGGAGGCGCTCGCCCGGGAGCTCCGACACCCGCGGCCCCCCCGAGCCGGTGTCTAGCGGGCCTTCCTCTTCCCGGTGGATCCGCCGACGGGTGGTTCGCCCGGGGGCGTCCCCAGGCTCCTCGTGGGAAGTGGATTCACGCCCGAGAAGGATCTTCGCAGCGTGGGCAGCAGCCCACGGAGGGCGTCTGGCAGCACGCGCAGCACCGGCAGCACGAGGAGCAGTCGCAACAGGCGCACGAGAAACGGCCGCTCGTTCTCGGGTCGCTCACCGGCCACGCACCTCGGAGTAGGAACCCGCCTCGGGTTCATGAACCCCGGGTGTTCGACGCGAGCGTAGCTTTCCCACGGTAAACGGACCCGGCTCGGCAGGGAATCGTCGGGCGTAGGTCGATGTCCGGAAGGAGCATCACGCCCTCCGACGGGTCGCCGATCAGCCGGGCCCGGCCCCGGAGGAACAGCCGCCCCGTCCACGCGATCGTGACGGCGTCGAGCTCGTCGTGGGTGAGGTGGCGATCGACCACCGCTCCCGTGAACCCGGCCCGCCGCAACGCCCGCTCGAGGTGGACGACGCCGGTGGTCTTGCGGGGCCAGCCCAGGAGATCCTGCGTGCCGCCCGGGTACCCCTCGAACGCCGGGATCCCTCGCGCATCCAGAACCGCCTTCAAGCGGAGGCCGCGCGCGGTCAGGAGCCGCATGGGTCCAAGCGTCACGGGAAAGAACCGGATCCCGAGCCGCTGCAGCTCCTTGTCACATGCCCGCAGGTGAGGCGGACCGGCGCGCTCGAGGCTCTCGCGGCCCCGGGGGAGGGAGAGCGGGGCGTCCACGACGATCAGCGCCGGGGAGAGGTGGTCCACGAGGTCCAGGATCTCGGCGTCGTCGCCCAAGACCCAGCAGCGCGTGAACTTCCCGCGCGCCAGAAGGCACGCGCCGGTCGCCCGATGAGGACTACCGGCGAGGTCGATCCCCAGCACGCGCCCGCTGGCGCGTGCGACCGGCCCGGACGTCCCGCTACTTCCCGCGGATCGCCGCTACGTTCCGGGTGATGTGGGCCTTTCGCTCCTCGTCCGTGAGGTCGCGCATGTGGACGACGACGCTCACGGTCCCGTTGAGCTCGACCCCAAGCGGACTGCCTGGGATGCCCAGCGAGACCTTGTCGAGTCGGATGTCCATCTGGCCGTGTTTGTTGGCGAGCGCACCGACGAGTCCGCTAACGAACGCCTCGGTTTCGAGAGCCGTATGGGGCGCCATGGGATCTCCGATCTTGCCGGATTCGGTCCAGCGTAATACAACTTCGCATCGGGGCCCGGACCCGTCAGCGGCCGGTCGCCGGCGAACCGGCCAGCGCCAGGATGTCGGCGTGGCTGCGGACGAACGACTCCGCCGGGGTCGTGCTCAGGTCGAGAAGCTCGAGGGTTCGCCACGGGGCGGCGGCGAGCGGGCGTCCCATCGGCCACGACCCCTCGTAGATGAGCTGGAGGTCCCAGTGGGGGTCCCGGCCCGTGCCCTCCCGACGGTAGGTCTCCGAGAAGATCCGAGGGCCCCGAAGGGCGATCCCCGAAAGACCGAGCTGCTCCGAGAGGATCGACCTCGCCGCGGTGTCGGGGTCCTCAAAGAGGCGGAGATGGCGTGAGGGGAGCATCCATCCTTTCGACAGGCGCTCGAGCCGCTCCGCCGGGATCGCCCCGATGGACGGCCAGTCGGCCCCCGGGTCGAGGCGTCCCGCCACGACCCCCGTGCCGTCGCGGGGGGAGCGGAGAAGCACGTAGAGGGAGATGCAGAACCCGTCATCGGGGAGCGGGGAGTAGGAGGGACTCTCCGGGGAGGCGTCGGCGCGGAACCGGCAGACTCGCGGGAGAGGATCGGCGGACATCGGTGGCCGCGAGCCGCGCGCTTCTCTTATCCTCGACGGCGCGGACCGCGCATCACGCGCTCCACCCGCTTGTCCAGCCAGAGCCGCATCTCGCTCGTCCCCTCGAAGCCGAGCCGGGCGTAGACGCGCCGACCCTGGTCGGATGCGTGGAGGGTCACCCGCGGGTAGCGCCGCCGACGCGCCTCGCGGATCAACCGTTCGACGATGCGGGTGGCGATCCGGTGGCCCCGGTGGTCCGGCTGTGTGTACATCGACATGATGTACGGCGCCCGGGGCCTCGGCATCAGGACGCGGGGCTGCGTCGGCTGGAACCAGACGCAGCCGCTCGCGACGACCTCGCCGTTCGGCGTTTCAGCCACGACCCCCACGACCTCCCCTCGAGCCATGAGCGGTCGCACCCACGCGCGATATGTCCGGCCATGGCGGGCGAGGAGGTCGCTGGCCGTCGCCCGGATGTCGGCGAACATGGCGAGCCGGTGCCGGACGAGCGTCGGAAGGTCGCGAACGGTGGCGGCCCGGAGCCGGTAGATCGAGGCTCCATGCTGCCGGCGGCGGCTCGGCACAGCCCGTCTATCCGGCCCGGCAGATAACCCTGCGGACCGTCAGGCGCTCGGCACGTTGCGTTCGAGGCAGAACGAGATCACGATGCCGGCGACGCGCGCCGGGTCGGTCCGCGGAAGAAGATGGTCGGCGCCCCTCAGCCTCAGGTGTCGGACGTTCGGGAGGCGGTTCGTGAGCGCGCGAACCGCGTCGTGCACGAACTCCGGTGATCCCTCCCCGTCGAGCAGCAGCGTGGGCGGCAGGAACTCGGAGATCCCGGCAGGGATCGCCCATGGGCCGGGCTCCTTCCACTCGGCGAGCCACCGGTCGCCACCCGGCCCGATGAGCGCCTCCGCGGAGGCCGGGGATGGAGAGCGGCGCGGGCGAAGGGCGAAGACGGAGCGCCACTCGGCCTCGGCCTCGACCCACCGCCTCGCGATGAGCCGCTCGGCGAGGGGCCCGAACCGGCGAGCGACATCGGCCAGTCCCTCGCGACCCGTGGGGTCCACGACCACCGGGTCGAACAGCAGGAGGCTCCGGAGCAGGTCGGGCCGCTCGACGGCCAGGTGAAGCGCCGGTCCGGCCGCGAAGGTCGACGCGAGCAGGTGGGCGGGATACTCACCGGTTCCGATGAGGGTCTGCGCGAGGTCGTACGGTCGAGCCGGAGCGTGCTGCCGCGCCGCGCGCTCGGAACCTTCGCCGATGTCGGGCTCGACGAGGGTAAACGGGGCTACGAGGAGCGGGCGAAGGAGCGACCATTCCCCGCCGCCGGTGAGCGGGTCCGCGAGGAGCAGCAACGGGTCCCGGGGAAGTTCGCCGTCTTCCATGGAGCTGGGTTCGCCTGCCGGCTCCTCGCGTGAGCGAGTCCCGCAGTTAACTCGGCCGGTGCTCACCCGCTCGACCCCGAGGTTTTTGTGCCCCGTCGGCTAGCCGCCCCCGTGGATCCCCCAGGAACCGCCCGTGCCGCCGACACCGGGACGATCGAAGAGATCCGGGGGGTCGCCCTTTCGGACGACGCCGCCGTCCGTCGGGCGACCGCCGAGCGCCTCGCCCGGCTCATGGAGGGGGATTTCGAGACCGTGTTCGATGCCACCCAGGAGTGGGCGCTCGACCCCGACGACCGGCTCCGTGAGGTAGCCGCGCTCGCCTGCCGGCAGTCCGAAGCGACGGTGGATGAGGTCCGGGCCCGTCGTCTCGCGGGCCGGCTCGAGCTGTTCCTCGGCGACCGGAGCGACCGGGTCGCCCGCCTCGCGGGCGTCGACGTCCTTCCGTACGTCCTGGGTCTCTACCCATCGATCGTGTCGGGGTGGGTCCGGACCTGGACCCCCAACACCGAGGAGGGCGTGCGCGCCGACCTGGCACGGGTGCTCGGCGCGATCGCTCCCAAGTTCCCCACCGAGGCGATCGAGGGCCTGGCCGAGCTCGCCGTCGATCCCCGTCCCCGCGTGCGCACCGCCGTCGTGGCCACGCTCGAGGATCTTTCGGCCAAGTTCCCGAAGATGGCCCCGTACCTGCGCGAGCGGTTCGCCGAACTGCTCTCGGAAGGGTAGTCGCCCCGCCGCGGGGCCCGGAAAGGATTAGCCCATCGGGCGCTCCGATGCCCCGAGGGGAAGGTCCACGGCGTCGTCGGCCGGCTCGTGGGGAGGGGTGGAGGGTCGCGCCACTCTCGCGCTCATCGGGCTGAGGGTGGCCTACGCCTACAACTGGTTCGACCTCGGCCCGGGCCTCACGGGCGTCTCCTCGACCTTTGGGGTCGGACCGGCGGAATGGGGCGTCCTGCTGGCTGCGTTCCTGGTGGGCGCCGGCGCGTTCCAGGTCCCCGCGGGGTTGCTCGCAAAACGGCTCGGACCCCGGACGGTCGCGCTGTGGGGCGCGTTCCTGCTCGGCGCGGGGGGGCTCGCCGCGGCCGCGGCTCCCACGTTCCTCACGCTGGTCATTCTGCGGGCGGCCGCCGGAGCGGGTGCCGCTCTGTTCTTCTCCCCGGCGATCGGCCTGGTCGCGAGGCTGCAGCCGGAGGGACGGCGAGGGGTCGCCGTCGGCACATTCAGCTCCGCGTTCAGCGCGGGGGCCGCCCTCGGGGTCTTCGTCACGTCGCTCGTGATCCCCTTGATCGGCTGGCGCGGCGGGCTCGCGCTGGGCGGTGGCCTCCTGCTCGCCCTCCTCGCGATCGCGGTCCCCCTCGTGCCCTCTCGCGGGGCGGCCGATTCCGAACCGGCTAGTCGGGGGCTCCCGGCCGCTCTCCGGTCGCGGGCCGTCTGGGCGATCGGGCTCGCGTTCATCGGGCTCGAGGGCGCCTCATTGTCGGCGGGCCAGTACTTCGTGCCGTACGCCGAGGTGGTCCGCGGCTGGGCACCGGCGCTGGCCGGGGCGGTCGCATCCCTGTTCGTGTTCCCGAGCCTGTTCGGGGGACCGGTCGGCGGCGCGCTGACCGAGCGCTACACGAACCGACGCACACAGATGGTCATCGCGACGGCCGCCGCCGGCGCCCTACTTCTCGCCGTGCCGTTCGCCGGCGTCGGACCCGTCGCGGGGGTCGCCATCGCCTTCTCGCTGAGCTATGGCGCCATCTACGCGATGATGTACGTGCTGGCGCCGTACCTCCCCGGGATCCCCCGGTCGGAGGTCCCCCTCGCCATCGGCCTGTTCAACTCGATCCAGATCGTCGGCGGGGCGCTCTTGACATACCTGTTCGCCATCTTCGTCTCTACCCGCGGCTACACGGACGCCTGGCTCGCGCTCGGCGTGCTCACGGTAGTTCCCATTGGGCTGCTGATCCTCGTCCCCGCCACCGGCGCCCACCCGTCGTCGGGGGGCTGAAAGCACCTAGGCGTTCTGGGTCGGCCAGGAGCAGAAAAGCGCGGCGCTGGACTCTTCCTCGTCCGGGGGTTAGAGACGGCGACCGCGGGCCACAGGACGGTCCCCTCCCTGTCGGCAACGGACATTGAGGCGCGAGAAGCCCGTTGGCCGAATCGGGTGGGAGCCCGACGGTCCGTTGGTGGTCGCCGTCCTAGCCCGTATCCAACCGCGGGGACTTCAAGAGCCCCGCGTCAAGCCGGATTGACGCGCCCGTGGGACACCGGAGGCGACGTGGAGGCGGGGGAGGGCCGCCGCGACGAGACCGACCACGGGATATCTTCCCGACCGGCCACGAGGGAGACGCCCAGGAGGAGCAGCCAGAGAAGGACGGGGTAGACGATCACCCGCTCCACCCCGCCGTCACCGAGCGGGCCGAACCAGGAAGATCCCGCGATGGAACCCAGGAGCTGCCAGCCGAGCCCCCCGAGCGAGAGGGCGGCGAGCGCCGCGCCGGCGGATCGGAGGGAAGGGGGAAGGAGCCGAAGGCCGAGGAGTGCCGCGACCGGCGGGAAGAAGAACGCCGCCAGGGCGAACAGGGCATGCAGCCCCGACTGTTCAGAGAAGACCCCGGCTCCGAGTATCCCGAGCCCGCCCGCCATCAGGAGTGAACCGGTTCCGGGGTACCAGGTGTACCGCTGGAGGAGGACGCCCGCGGCCAGCACAAGGGCTCCCAACGTCAGCATGAGACCCGTGAACAGGATCGATGCCGGTTGCTGGACCACGCACGCGACATCCGGTCGACACGTCGCGCCCAGGTCGCTGATGGGGTTCGCCCCGACGTGGTATCCGGGATAGATCGACTCGGCCACGAAGAGGCCGACGATGAATTCGACCGCTCCGGCAATCGCCAGCACGCCGGCGCTCCGGATCGGGTCCGAGACCCGCGGCATGACACCGGCACGGGGAGGTCGAATCATATCCGCCCCGTCGAAGCGGATTGACCGCGGTCGGGCGAGCTAGTGCACTCCGCGAACCGTCCCGTCGGGGTCCAGGTCGATCGACCGGGCCGCGGGGACGCTGGGGAGTCCGGGCATCAGAGAGATCTTCCCGGACTGCACGACCGTGAAGCCAGCGCCCGCCGAGCGGCTCAGTCGGTCGACCCGGAACATGAAGCCGCGGGGACGGCCCAACCGGTGCGGGTCGTCGGAGAGCGAGAGCTGCGTCTTCGCGATGCAGACGGGGCCGCCCGTCTCGTTCCACCGTTCGATCTCGCTGAGGTCCGCTGCCGCCGTGGGACGCCAATCCACGCCCTCGCCCCCGTAGATGTCCCGGACGACGCGCTCGACGGCGTCCCGGATCGAGGTCCCGGGTGGATAGACCGGTCGGCTCCGGGCGCCCCGCCCCGCGAGCTCGACAACGCGCTGGGCGAGCGATTCTGTCCCGGCGCCGCCCTGGCCGAAGGCATCGGAGAGCTCGATCGGGACGCCCAGCTGGTTTGCTGATTCCTGGATCGCCCGGAGCTCCTCGGGGGCGTCGTCGGGAAACCGGTTGAGAGCGATGACCACGGGGAGCCCGTACCGCCGCACGTTCTCCACGTGCTTTTCGAGGTTCGCAAGCCCGGACTTGAGGTGGAGCATCCGATCGCCGGGAGTGGCCGCCGTTTCCCCGCCGTGGTACCGGAGCGCCCGCGCGGTCGCGACCAGGACGGCCGCGTCCGCGGCGAGGTCGGCGTAGGGTGCCACCAGGTCGACGAACTTCTCGCAGCCGAGGTCGCTTCCGAATCCAACTTCGACCAGGGCGTACTCGCTCGAGTAGAGACCGAACTCGATGGAGACCCGCGTGGCGGTCCCGTGGGCGATGTTGCCGAACGGCCCTCCGTGGACGAGCGCCGGCGTGCCCTCCGCGGTCTGAACGAGGTTCGGCTCCAGCGCGTCCCGCAGCAGGGCGGCCGCCGCCCCCGTGGCGCCGAGGTCGTCGGCCCGCACCGGACGCCCGTCACGCCGTTCTCCGAGGAGGATGCGGCCGATCCGCTGCCGGAGGTCCGCGTAGTCCCGAGCGAGTCCCAGCACCGCCATCACCTCGCTCGCCGCCGCGATCACGAAGCTCGAATCGCGGGCGGTGGCCCCGGTCGCATCGTCCAGGCCGAGCCGGATGTGCCGGAGCGCCCGGTCCTCCGTGTCGAGGGTCCGCGGCCACCGCACCCGAGCGGGGTCCAGGTCGAGCGCGTTCCCGTGGGCGAGGTGATTGTCGAGGAGGGCGGCCAGGAGATTGTGGGAATGGGCCACGGCGTCGATGTCCCCGGTGAGCCCGAGGTTGATCGCGACCGACGGCTCGACCGTCGCGCGACCCGCCCCGGCAGCGCCCCCCTTGATGCCGAAGACCGGGCCCAGCGACGGCTGGCGCAGGCAGACGACGGCCCGCCGTCCGATCCGGGCCATCCCCTCGGCGAGCCCGATGGAAGTGACGGTCTTCCCCTCGCCATGCGGGGTGGGCGTCATGGCGGTCACGAGGACGAGCTTCCCCCGCCGTTCCGGACGGACTCGGTCCCTCACCGTCTGGACCGGGATCTTGAGGACGTCTCGGCGTCGCGGGATCCGGTCCGCCGGTGCGAGGTCCAGGCGGTCCGCGATCTCGGAGATGGGTCGGGTTGCCATGCGTGCCTACGCCGGGACCGGCTCGAGGCGAACGAGCCGGACCGTGACGGGCACACCCGAGCGCTCAAAAAGCACTCCGACCGGGCAGGTCCGGGTGGTCAGGCGGAGCGCGGTCTCCGCGTCCTCCACCGATGCCGCGGTTCCGAGGCGGAACTCCCCCTCGACCCGCTCGATGGTGGGAGCCCGGGGACCCCGATGGCCGGTGAGATGGAGCTCCATCGAGTCGAAGGCCAGCCTGCGACGGCGGGCGACCAGGGGGAAGATGGTGAGGATGCACGCCGCGAGCGAGAGGAGCGCGAGCTCGAGGCCGGACGTCCCGGTGTCGGTCCCGCCCTCGTCGAGGGGGAGGTCGACCACGACGGTGTGGCCCCGCCCGTCATCCAGCTGGATACGGCCGCCCCCCGTCCAGACGGCGTGCGCCTCCATGCCGTCGAGCTCGGGGTCGGGGCTCTTGAGCCTTGGGTCAACGCCGCTTGAGCGGACGGTTATCGCTCGGGGAGCCGTCCGCGAGTTCGTCCGCGGGGGATGAGCATGGCGACCGAATCGAAGAAGATCCGTCCGGTGTCCGAAGAGCCTGACCTGTTCCACGACCTGCGGGAGCAGATGCGCGCGATGGAGGAGGACCTCGGCGTCGTACGGAGCCGGCTTCGGACGATGGTCGACCCCTGGCTCGAAAGCCGTGGGTTGGCTCCCCACTCGCGGGACCTCGCCCTTGCCGCCGTCGACGTGGAAGACCTGGGGACGACGTACGAGGCCCGCTTCGACCTGCCGGGCGTACCCCGGGAGAAGGTCAGCGTGAAGGTGGTCGGCCAGCGCATCGAGGTGCGCGCGGACGCGGGCGAGGAGAAATCGACGGTCAAGCGAAGCTACGTGCTACGCGAACGCTCCCACCGCGGGTACGAGCGGATCCTCGAGCTGCCGCAGCCGATCATCGGGACAGAGGTCGGGGCGAAGTTCGACGCCGGTGTCCTCACCCTCACGATCCCGAAGACCCGCCAGGCCGCGGAGCACCGGATCCCCGTCGCGTAGGTCGGCCCCGAGCGTTTATCGGAGGGCCCCCCATCCCCGGGCCAACATGCCTCCCGGCGCCCGCCTCACCGTGCTGGACGGGGGGTCGAGCATCGGCGGTACGAAGATCCTGTTGGAGGGTGCGGAGGGACGGCTCCTCCTCGATTTCGGGACCAACTACAAACGGATGGGTCAGTACTACGAGGAATTCCTCCACCCCCGCGCCAGCCGGGGGCTGACGGACCTTCTCGCGCTGGGGCTGCTCCCCCGCCGACGAGGATTCTACCGCTCGGACCTGTTCCCCGCTACCGACTTTCCCGCGGGGGACTCGGAGTTCCCGGGCGACGCGCCGACCGCGGTGCTCCTTTCCCACGCCCATCTCGATCACTGTGGCGCGCTCGCCTTCCTCGACCCGGAGATCCCCGTGTATGCCTCCCCCGCCACCGTCGCGACGCTGCGCGCGGTCCAGGAGACGGGCAAGACCGATGCGAGCACCGAGTACGCCTACGTGAACGAACGGAGCAGCCGGGCCGACGGTCTGCTGGTCGCCGACCGGGGCCGTGCGCGCCAGCGCCGGCCGTTCCGGCTCTTCGGGGAGTTCACGAGCGGACTGGTCGAGTCGCTCCGGGCGCCTCCAGCGAAGCACGGGGAGTTCGCGGGCCCGGATCCGGGAGCCGCGGAGTCGGACCCGCTCATCCGCGCCTGGAACGTCCGACCGTTCCCGGTCGACCACTCCCTTCTGGGGTCCGCGGCGTTCGTCCTGGACGTGGACGGATCCCGCGTCGCCTACACCGGCGACCTCCGGTTCCACGGGTCCCGGGGTGATCTCACGGAGGCGTTCCTCCGGGGCCTCGAGCGCACCCATCCCGACGTTCTTCTGGTCGAGGGCACCCGGCTCCGGCCGGCCGGTTCGACGGAGGCCCAGGTCCGGACGAGCGAGGAGGAGGTCCGGCGCAACGCGACCCAGAAGGTCCGCGAGTTCGCTCGCCGGCTCGTCATCGCGGATTTCGGGCCCCGGAACATCGAGCGCCTCTCCACGTTCCGCGAGGTCGCCCGGGACACCGACCGCCAACTGGTCGTGACGGGGAAGGATGCCTACCTGCTGCAGCTGCTCCGCCACACCGATCCCGGTGTCCCCGTGGACTTCGGTTCCAGCGGCATGCGGATCTGGGAGGAGCCGAGCGCGCGGGTTCCTCCGGCGTGGGAGGGGCGGGTGCGCGACTCGGCGCCGGACGCCTTCATCGGAGCCGGCGAGCTCACGGCCTCGCCGGGCCGCTACATCCTGTGCTTCAGCTTCTTCGACGCGAACGACCTGGTCGACCTGCGGAGCGCGACCCCCGGCGGCCTCTGGCTCTACTCATCGAGCGAAGCCCACGGGGAGGAGCAGGAGTTCGACTTCCATCGCCTTCAGGCGTGGATCGCGTGGGCCGGCCTCCACCAGGTCGGTTTCCACGTCGGAGCGAACGGTCTCAGGTTCGAACCAGGATACCACGCATCCGGACACGCCACCGAGTCCGAGCTCGTCGAGCTCGTGCGGCGCGCCTCCGCGAAGGTCGTCGTCCCGGTCCACTCGGAGACGCCAGAACGATACCGGGAACTTCTGGGAAAAGAAGGGGCCCGCGTGCGCCTCCCTCGGGCCGAGGAACCCTTCGAACTCTAGGCCGGGCTCCTCGGCCCCGTCAGCGTCGTGAGACTGATGCTCCAGGTCCCTCCTGTCGAGCTCCCAGTTGGGAGCCCGCCGGAGCATCAGTCCCACGTCGTCCACGCCCCCGGTGGGGTTAATCGTCCCGTCAATCGAGATTGACCCCGCGCGCCAGCGGCCGTTACAGCGACTCGCTGACGCCCGCGAGGAGGTCGTGGCGAGTCACGATCCCGACGACGGCCCCCTGGGTGACGACCGGCAGGCGGTTGATCTTGTTGGAGATGAGGAGCCCGATCGCCTCGTCCAGCGGCGTGTCGGCGCGGACGGAGATCGCCGGGCGGCTCATGGCATCCCGCACCCGCGCCTCCTCTAGGACCCGGCGGGCCGCGGCGGCGATCTCGGAAGTCTCGCCGGTGCGGTTGTCCAGCAGCAGGTCGAACAGTCCGCGGGGGACCGTAAGGCCGGCCCGGGCGTTCAGCAGCCGGACGATGTCCTTCTGGCTCACGACCCCGACCAGCCGACCGGCTCGGGAGAGGACCGGGAGACCGGAGACCCGCGCGATGACCATCCGGCGAGCCGCCTCCTCGAGGGAGTCCGCTTCGCCGACGGTCACGACCTTGCGGGTCATGACGTCCCGGACGTGGAAGGCGTAGAACCCGAGGCTTCGGTCGGCGACCTCCCCCGTGCCGGCCCCCCGGCCCGCCCGGCGGGGTCGGGTCGTCGGTCGGGCGGTGCGGCGACGGGTCCGGGTCGGCATCGATGAGACCGGGTCGTTCGAGGGACCCGGGAAGATAACTCCTGCGCCGTCCCCCCGCGTCGAAGTTTTGAAGGGGCCGCGGTAGGAGGGCCTGTGCGGGTCCTCATCGCCGACGACGATCCGCTGTTCCGAGGGGAGCTCGCCAGCCTCCTCGGCGAGGAGGGCCACGAGTCCGTGCCCGTCGAATCGGCCGACGCCGCCATCGCTGCTCTCGAAGCGGAGTGGTTCGATGTGCTGCTCACCGACCTTCGGATGCCCCGCAAATCCGGGACCGTCCTCCTGGACGAGGTCGCGGTGCGCTGGCCCGGGGTCCGCTCGATCATCCTGACCGGGCAGCCGTCCGATGAGGCGATCGCGAGCAGCCTTCGCCACCGGGCGTTCAACTTCATCGGGAAGCCGTTCCAGCTGAAGCAGGTGCTCTGGGTCCTCGGGTTCGTCCGGGAGGACGTGGAGCTCGGCTACCGGGTCGCGCCCGCATGGGAGCCTGGCTCGGTTCGTTCCACGTTCGTCGTGGGCCCTCCTCCACCTCGCCGGATCTGGGGCGCGGCCGTCGCTGGACTACCGACGGACACGGTCCTCCCGATTCCTTCCAGCGGCGGACCACCTTCTGGGCCGGCTCCCCGAGCGGGATCCGCTCCGGAGAAGGGACCCACGGTGGTCCACCTCTCGTGGCCGTTGATCGCCGGACAGTCACCGGAGCGTCTCCTTCGGTTCACCGAGGAGGTCGTGCGGCCCCGGAGCCCGTCCGAGCCCATCGTGGTGATCGCGGACCAACGCATGTTCGCTACGCCCGAACTCCTGGCCCTCTGGCGCATCCTCCGGGGAGAGCCGGTCCCTCCGGGCCTCGACGGCGTGCGGGGTCCACAACGCCGTCTACTGGTGCAGCGCCTCGACCGCCGGGAGCTCGAGCTCAACGCGCTCCAGCGGGAGGTCGACCCGGGCGGCGAGCCGGATCGGACGCGCCTCTATCTCGAGCAGCTCGTGGTGTCCGGGCTGGTGACCGTCTCGGGGAAGCGCTACCGGCTCACCGTCCCCGGTGAGGAGGTCGCCAGCCTGCTCCGCGACGTCGATGCGGTGAACGGCCGGCTGCCGGCCCATCGATGGCTGTTCTCCGAACCCCTCGTTCGGGCGTAGGCCGTGTCCGCGGCTTGATACGGCCATGGCCTCTCCCGCCGCCGCCATGACGGCCCCCTCCGCCCCCTCCGCCGACGCGTTCGTCCGCGACGCCGAGTCGGAGCTTCTCGAACTCGCCAAATCGATGCAGCAGGCCGACTGGGTCTACAACACCTACATCACCCCCGACACGGAGGCGATGTCGGCCCGCGCGACCGCGGCGTTCATCCAGGCGACGGTCGTGGCCGCCAAGCGCGGCCGGGCCTACGCGGGGGAGTTGCTCTCCGAACCCACGCGCAGGAAGCTCGCGCTGCTCCCGCTGTCGCTTCCGATGATCGCACCCTCGGACCCGAAGGGGGCGGAGGAGTTGACCACCCTCGTCGCGGCGATGACCGGGACGTACGGCCGAGGGAAGTACGCGCCGAAAGGGACCGCCACGCCGCTCGACGTGCAGGGGCTCGGCCGCATCCTCGCGGAGCAGAAGGATCCGGCCCTCCTCCTGGACGTCTGGCGGGGCTGGCACGACATCGGTCGTACGATGCGACGGCCGTTCGAGCGGTACGTGGCTCTGGCGAACGCCGGGGCGAAGGAGCTCGACTTTGCCGACACGGGGGCGATGTGGCGGTCCAAGTACGACATGCCGGCGGAGGCGTTCCGGCTCGAGGTCGAGCGCCTGTGGGAGCAGGTCCGGCCGCTCTATCAGTCGCTCCACGCCTACGTCCGCTGGCGGCTCGTCGACGAACTTGGCCCGGCCGTGGTCCCCCCGACCGGCCCCGTGCCGGCGCATCTGCTGGGGAACATGTGGGCCCAGTCCTGGGAGTACCTAGTGGACCGGCTGCTTCCGGCTCGCGGCGGAGGGGCACCCGACGTCACCCGCGCTCTCCGGGCCCACCGTGTCGACCAAGCGGAGATGGTCCGCTATGGGGAACGATTCTTCGTGTCCCTCGGCTTGCCCGCGCTTCCGGCCACGTTCTGGGAGCGGTCGATGTTCACGAAGCCCGCGGATCGGGAGGTCATCTGCCACGCGAGCGCCTGGGACCTCGACCTCGTGGATGACCTTCGGATCAAGATGTGCATCGAGATCACCGGCGAGGATTTCCAGACGATCCATCACGAGCTCGGGCACAACTACTACCAGCGGGCGTACGCCGGTCAGCCGTTCCTCTTCCGGGACGGCGCGCACGACGGATTCCACGAGGCGATCGGCGACGCCATCGCCCTCTCCGTCACGCCGGAGTACCTCCGGACCGTGGGGCTCGTCGACCAGGTACCGGGACCCGAGGCGGATCTTCGGCTGCTCCTCGGGATGGCCCTCGAGAAGATCGCGTTCCTTCCCTTCGGCCTTGCCATCGACCAGTGGCGGTGGCGGGTGTTCTCGGGAGAGATCGACCCGTCCACGTACAACGCGTCCTGGTGGGAGACGCGTCGCAAGCTCCAGGGGATCGCCCCGGGCCTCGTGCGGGATGAGAGCGAGTTCGACCCCGGCGCGAAGTTCCACGTGCCGGCGAACGTGCCCTACATGCGCTACTTCCTCGCCCACATCCTCCAGTTCCAGTTCCACCGGGCGTTCGTGCGGGCCGCCGGGGGCTCCGGCCCGCTCCACCGCAGCTCGATCTACGGTTCCCGGCCGGCCGGCGACCGCCTGCGGGCGATGCTCGAGATGGGCCAGAGCCGGCCCTGGCCGGATGCCCTCGAGGCCGCGACCGGGGAGCGCCGCATGGACGCGTCGGCCCTCCTCGAGTACTTCGACCCGCTGCGACGCTGGCTCGACGAGCAGAACCGAGGCCACCCCGTGGGGTGGTAGGCGGCTCACTCGGGCGGAAGGTGGTCGACGAGGACCGGCACCCTCAGGTGCTGGACGAGAGCGGTCGACACGCTGCCCAGGACAAGTCGCCGGAACCGAGAAAGCCCCCGGGCTCCGATGACCACGAGCTCCGGCTTCGCGTGCTCGACATGGTTGAGGAGCTCCTCCACCACGTTCCCCTCGCGGAACGTCGTCGTCACGGTCACGACCCCGGCCTTCACCGCCTTCTGGCGGCCGCGCGCCAGGATCTCCCGGAACATGCGGGTCTCCTGCTCGGAGAGGGGGGCCGAGCTCGGGATGCCGGTCACCGGCACCACGATGGGTGAGACGCTGATCAGCTCGAGCGCGGCGGAGAACCGCTTCGCGAGCTCGATCGCGAGGGTCAGCGCGTGGTCGGAGTTGGGAGAACCGTCGTACGGGACGAGAATGTGGTCGAACATGGTGGAGACCGGAGTGCCCTCGGCGGCTCGGACTGCACGGCCCCAGGGCAAAAAGGGCGGGTCAACGCCGTTTGACCGCGCCCGCGCGGTTCCGCTCGACCGGGGAGCCGGATTCTCCGCTAGCTGCGGGCGACCACGAACGCGTGCCCGAACGTCCCCAGGGTGGCCCCGACGCGGACCCAGAGCGGGACCAGCGCCTCCAGCCAACGGGCTGACTCGATGCCCCCCACGTCGATCGCTCCCGTCCACCCCAGGGACTGGAGGATCTCGGTCGTTCGCTTCTTCGCCGAGGCATCGTTCCCGCAGATGAGCATCTCCAACGGGGCGTTCTTGAGCTTCGGATGGACCATGAGGACGTGTGGAACGGTATTGAAGCATTTCACCACGTGTGCCTCCGGCAGCCGACGCTGGATCCGCTCTCCCAGGGAGTCGGTGGTCCCGACGAACAGCCCCGGCGGCATCCCGTGAGAGAAATCGAGCGCGTTGGTCGCGTCGAGGACCAGCTTGCCGCGGAACTCGTCCGCGCCCGCAAGGTCGATCACGGAGTCGACCACCGAGCCGAGCGTCGCGAGGACGACCACCTCACCGTGCGCGGCCGCGTCCCGGAACGTGCCGATGGAGACCTTCGCGCCGCTCGACTTCTTCCAGGCGGCGAGTTCGGCGTTCGCCGCGGACCGTGAGCCGATGCACACATCGTGGCCGGCGCCGGCGAACCCCGTGGCGAGCGTCCGGCCCACGTCTCCGCTCCCCAGCACTCCCACGCGCATCGTAGATCCCCGGTCCGCCAAGGAGAGTTGGCTTGAATGGTTTCCCTGCCGGCGGGGGGCCGGTTTCGGGGGCCCGGCGGCCGAGGGGGGCAGTTAACCTACGGGCGCGCTTCGTGGGGGCGTGGCGCACGGCGGCTGGCCCGTACCAACGGCCGTGGTGGCGGTCGCACTGCTCGTCCTGACCGGGCTCATCAGCGTCACCGTCCCCGGCGCACCCTCCGTCCCGGCGGAGCACCGCGGGTTCGCGCTGCGAACGTTGGTCGCTCTCCCCGGCTCGACCGGCACGCGGGGACTCGCCGCCCCATCGGGGTTGGCTGGGCCGCGCTGGGCGCCCCTCCCTGCCCTCGTCGGTCCCCCCCGGGTGCCTGGGACGCTCGCGTCCGACCCCGCCAACCAGGGAGTGCTCTGGTGGGGCGTTGTCGCGGGGCTCTCAGCGACCTGGCTCTTCCGGCTCGGAGCCTGGTCGAACGTGACGACGGGCTCAAGCCTCGCCCCGCCCCCGGTCCCGGGGGCCGCACTATTCCCTGACCCCGCGATCCCCGGCGTCGTCTGGGTCGGCGGTGCTTCCCCCTCGGGGGCGTCGACCTGGGCCTACTCCAACGGGAGCTGGTCGAATCTCACGGGCCTTCTCGCCGGAGCTCCGCCGGAGGAATCGTACGCGTCCGCGGTCTGGGATTCCGCCGACTCGGAGGGCGTCCTCTTCGGCGGCTGGAACTCGAGCGGCTACTCGAACCGGACCTGGACATTCCACGCCGGATCCTGGAGCGAAGCCCCGGGGCGCTCGCCGACCGCGCGGGCCGAGTCGGGGTTCGCCTACTCCCCGAGCGGTGGCGGGGCGGTGCTGGTCGGTGGGGGGACGTCCATTGGCCCGGTCAACGATTCGTGGACGTTCGCCGCGGGGGCGTGGGCAGGACCATTCGGGGGTCCCCCGGTCGGGGCCGGGGATGCGTCCTCGCTGGTCACGGCGCCGGGCGGGAACGTGGTCGCCTTCGGAGGCAGCGGCTGCGGCCTCCCACTGGTGGGTCCCTGCAACTTCACGTATTCTCGGTCCGGGAGTTCCTGGACCCGGTATGACGCCGGTTTCGCACCGTCTCCTCGGTCCGGGATGGCGCTCGCGTACGACGCCTCAGACGGCGAGATCCTCGGGTGGGGGGGCGGCGCGGCGGCGCTCCAACTGAACGATACGTGGACTCTGGGAGGGCGGGTCGCCGTCACCGTCCAAGTCGTGCCACCGGTGGTCGGTGTCGATGAGCCGGCCGAGTTCGTGGCCCATTCCACCGGCGGATACGGCCCCCTCAGCTTCACCTGGGCAAATGGGCCCCTGGACTGCCCCACGGCGAACTCCGCGACGGTTCTGTGCGAGTCGGAGATACCGGGGAATTACCTCCTGCGCGGGACCGTGACGGACTCCCTCGGGAATGGGACGAACGCGACGGCCGCGTTCACCGTCCTCGCCCGGTTTGCCTCGACGCTCTCGATCACTCCGTCCATCACCGATGTCGGCTTCCCCGTCGAGATGTCGGTCAGCCTCGTTGGAGGGACGACCGTGACGAACTACACGTGGACCGGACTCCCCCCGGGCTGCCCGGATTCCTTCGCGGCCCACGTCAACTGCACGTCCGTCTCGCCCGGTTTCTTCGCCCCCGTCGCCATCGTCACCGATGCCCTCGGACACGTCGCTCCGACCCCCCCGGTGGGCCTCGTGATCCACGACCGGCCCGCCGCCTCGATCGGGGCCAACCGGTCGGAGGGTCCGACGCCGTGTGCCGTCGGCTTCGCGGCGTTGGTCGACGGGGGGACCGCCCCGATGAACTTCACCTGGTCGTTCGGGGACAACACCACCGGGACCGGCCCGACTCCAGGCCACGTCTACGGGACGCCCGGGACGTTCGGGGTGAGCGTCCGGGTCGTGGACGCGGTCGGCGCAGTCGTTACGGGAACGCTCAATGGGACCATTGACACGTTCGCGCGTCTGGTGGTCAGCCCCCCAGCCCCAGCGGGATCGCTGGAGGTCGGGCACGCCGTCGTGTACGCGGTCGACGTGAGCGGCGGAGCACCCCCATTCGCCTACGCCTGGACCCTGGGTGACGGGTCGAACGCGACGGGAGCGAATCCGTCCCACGAGTACGCCACCGCAGGTCGGTACACGGGCCTCGGCATCGTGTCGGATTCCCGGGGGCAGGTGGATGACGGCGTTGCCACGATCGTGATCGCGGGCGATGGGTCCCCGTCGAACGGAGCCCTCTTCGGGGACCTCGAGGCGGTCGGATTGGTCGCGGCGGGGTTTGCCGCCGGCGTCGCCGCGTACGTTGTCTTCGCACGACGGAAGGGGGGACGGCCGGCCCTTCGATCCGGACCTTCCGAGCGGGATTCTGGCCCCGCCTAGTCT
>DASQHP010000072.1:0-14917 GCA_035632035.1 Thermoplasmata archaeon
TCGTGGTGGCGCCCGAGAACTTCGACGTGGTTCGATCGCGCGAACTCCTGGAGAGCCATGATGGACTGGTCCTCAGCCGAGTACGGGCCGACGTGCATCAGCTGGACGGAGCGTCCCTCCTCGAGCCGGCTGAGGCGGACCTCCGAGACGAGGGCGGGCTTACCCTTCTCGCGGAGCTGGCGTACGGCCCGCGCCACGTCCGATGCGCGCACGAACCCCGGCATCCGAAGCAGGAGCGTCCACGAGATCGGAGTTGAAGAGGAACCGGAAGTCGCGGCGGGGTTCAGGTCGTAGAGCCCTTCCAGCATCAGCATCCGGAAGTCGCGCCCTTTCGCCTTCTGCTGGAACTTGAGCGTGAAGGCCACCGAGTAGAGGGCCTGAAGCCGCTCCTGGAATCCGGGGCTGCCTGGGCGCCCCGCGCCCTCGATGGAGAGATACTTCGCGCGGGGAAGACGAACGAACCGCGGTGCGGGGGTGGCGCTGTACTCCGTGCGGTGCAGGGCGAACTGGTCCAGCTTGGGGGCGGTTCGAACAGCGGGCATACCTCGGAGCGATTCGTATGGACAACTATGCCGCGTCCGTCAGACCGGATTGACCATCTTCACGCGCCCGCCGGCGGTACCCGCCGGCGGATCCGTCACGAACCCGGTTCGGGGACGTCCAGATAGCCGCGGAGCACGAGGCGGGAGCGCCCGGTCATCCGGATCCGTCCCTCGGGAGCGATCCGCAGTTCGAGCTCCCCACCCCGCCGGGAATCCTGGAACGCGGTGAACTCGGATCGACCCAGGATTCGAGCCCAGTATGGGCCGAGCGCGGTGTGGGCGAGCCCCGTCACCGGGTCCTCGTCGATCCCGTCGTTCGGCGCGAAGCATCGGGAAACGAAGTCATACTTCCCCTCGCCGGGCGCGGTCGCGACGATCACGCGGGCCCCGGGAAATCGCCGCCGGATCTGGGTGAAGTCCGGTGTTAGCGCGTGAACGTCCCGGTGGTGGCTGTACCGGAGGACCCAGAGTCCCCGATCGACGACGGCGGCGGCGTCTTCGACCGGAGCCGACCCCAACGCCCGGTCGAGCCCGTCGGGGAGCGGCCTAGGGACGGGGTCGTTCGAGGGGAAGTCGAGCTCGATCCCACCGACCCGCGGATGGGCGAACAGTGGACCGCTCCTCGTGTCGAATCGGATCGGGGCTGCATCGACGCCGAGCTCATCCATCAGCACCTTCGCGCTCGCAAGGGTCGCGTGGCCGCACAGCGGGACCTCGACGCTCGGCGTGAACCACCTCAGCCCGAACGTCGTGGCGGCGAACAGGTCGCCGTCCGGCGCCGTCACAAACGCCGTTTCGGAGAGGTTCATTTCGGATGCGATGGCCTGGAGTGTTGCATCCGGAAGATCGGACCGCAGCAGGCAGACCGCCGCGGGATTTCCATGGAACACCTCGTGGGTGAACGCGTCGACGACGTAGACGGGATGCCGCTTCACGCCGCGCGGAGAGGCTCGGGCCTCAGAAGGATTTCGACCGAGGCGATCGGGTTCAGTAGACGAGAGGCAAGAGCCGCCAGGTCGTGGCCGAGTACGCGCGATAGTCGTTCCCGAACCGGGTGAGGAGAGTCGCCTCTTCGACCTGGATCCGGTACACGTAGGCGATGAGGCAGCCGACGACGGTGATGGCGATACCCACCCACGGCCCGAGGGCGATCGACATGCCGACCACGGTCAGAAAGCCCCCCGTGTAGGCCGGGTGGCGCAACCACCGGTAGGGGCCCTTCTGCACGATCTCGTGGTCCGCCCGCAACGTGATCGGCATGGTGAAGAATCTCCCCAGGGTGCGCAAGGCCCACACTCGGATGAGGAGGCCTACGGCGACGAGTCCCAGGCCGAGCGGCGCGGCCCAGGATGGCAAGAGACCGCCGACCCCGAAGAGGAACGCGAGGGCGGTGGAGATCATCCCCACCGCGATAGAGAGCGCAATGGCGGGGTAGGTGCCCCGGTCGAGGGTGCTGGGCGGCTTTCGTGCCGCGCCCTGCTGCCACGTGGACCACCGCCCGTAGTACTCGGCGGCGACCCACGCGACGCCCCCGATGGCGGTGAGTGCCACCTCGAGCCGGTACGTGTTCACGAGGTCGATCGGGTTCGGGATCATCCGCTCGGGCGGACCCCGAACCGCGGAGGGTTAAGGCGCTCGCGGGGGGGCTCCAAGGTCGCCCCGGGTCCACGTCAACCAGTCGGCGTGCTGGGCGGACCGCCCGTGGATGGCGTCGTCGTAGCGGACCTGCAGCCGCCGCGTGATGGGGTAACTCCCGGTGCCGATCGGCCGCCCGTCGATCTCGCGGATCGGGGTGATCCCGACCGCGGTGCCGGCGAAGAACAGCTCGTCGGCGGTGAACAGATCCTCGCGCGTGAAGTCACTGCGGTGGAACGTGAGCCCCTCCTCCTTCACGAACTGGATCACGCTGTCCCGCGTGATCCCTCGGAGGATCCCCGAGCTCGCCGGTGGGGTGCTCACGATGTCGTTCTTGACCTTGAAGATGTTCTCTCCCGGGCCCTCGGCGACCATCCCCGCGCTGTTGAGGAGGATCGCCTCGTCGTACCCGCCGGCCGTCGCCTCCATCTTGGCGAGCGCCCCGTTCGCGTAGTTGGCGGCGCACTTCGCCTGGGGCGGCATGGACCGCGAGTCGATGCGGGCCCAGCTCGAGACCGTGGCGCGAACCCCGTGGTCCACACCCTGCTGGCCGAGATACGGCCCCCACTCCCAGGCAGCGATGGCCACTTCGATCGAGCAGTGGGAAGGGTCGAGCCCCATCTGGCCGTAGCCGGAGAACGCGATGGGCCGGAGATACGCCTCCGCGATCCCGTTCGCCTGAAGGAGGTCGACGCACGCGGTCCGCAGCTCCTTCGCACTGTACGGGAGCGCCATCCGGTAGATGCGCGCGCTGTTGACGAACCGTTCGAGGTGCTCATCCAGGCGGAAGACGGCGGGTCCCCGGGGGGTGGAGAAGGACCGGATCCCCTCGAAGACCGAGTATCCGTAGTGGAGACCGTGGGAGAGGACGTGCACCCGGGCGGCATCCCAGTCGACGAGGCTGCCGTTCTGCCAGATCTTCGCGAGGGCCTTGATGCCTGCCATCGCCGTTCCATGCCCCGCCGGCCCATATAGAGGGACGGTGGAGGCCGCTTCAGCCGGCGAACGATGGGGGTAAGCGGGATTTGACTATCCGTTCATGTAGCCGGGGACGCGAGCTAACGGTAGGAGCATGACCGACCTTCACGTCGCGGTGATCTTCGATAGTCGACACGGCACGACCACCCAGGTCGCTCAGGCTCTCGTGGAGGGGTTGCATCGAGTTCCGGGGATCGTCGCGGAACTCGATTTCGTTCCCGATGTGCGGTCCGATGTCATCGAGCGCTCCGACCTCCTCATCGTCGGCGGGCCGACCGAGTTCTTCAGCGCCTCCCACCACATGCGGGTCTTCTTCAATCTCATGGGCGCCTACGACCTGCATGGAAAGTACGCCTTCGCCTTCGACACCCACGCCGGCGGCGCCCTATCGGGCAGCGCGGCTCGGTTCATCGAACGGCGCTTGAAACTGCAGGGGGTTACCCTCCTCGAACCCCGCGCCTCCGCCATCGTCGAGGCCCGCCCCGGAGGCGCTTCGCGGTCGGGGCTCCAGCTCACGGGAGGTACGGCGGCCCGGTTCGTGGAGATCGGGGCGAAGCTCGGGGCCGAGCTCCAGGACGCCATCCGCGCCCGTCGTGCGCAGCTTGGGGACACCGGGGCCACGAGCCCGGTCAGCCCGTAGACGCGACGCCTCGGCTAGGGGTTCCCGTACTGCGCGACGTGGGTCTCGATCCGCTTCAGGAGCTCGCTGAGGGGCATGTTCGTGTCCTCGCGGGACCACTCGAGCGAGATGACCGTCTTCTCCGAGCGACCGCCGATCGGTAGCGTCACCGCGACGGATACCTTCTGCGGCTTCATCTGCACAATGCTCGCGATCGCCTGGTCGGATGTCCCCTTCGCTCCCTGTTCGGGCATGGCTGCGCGGAGACAGGTTCGGCTACTTCACGGATTCGTCGCGAAGGGATGCGGGGCCGGGGGCCGAACGGCGGGAGCGCCGGCTCCGGCCCTTCAGTGTCGACGGTACCGCCGCATCCGATAGGGAGCCCGTCCGTCCCGGCGGGGAGGCGGACCCTCCCGACGAGGATACGGGGAGCTGGTCGCCGGAGCCGTGTAATCGAAGCCGGGCACGCGCGCGCGCTCGACCCGGTCACCCAGCATCCGCTCGATCTGCGCCCAGTCCTCTTCCTCCTCGGGGCTGACGAGGCTGTACGCGTCCCCGCGCCGCTCGGCGCGGGCGGTCCGGCCCACCCGGTGGATGTAGACCTCGGGCTCGTGGGGGATGTCGAGGTTGACGACGTGGCTGACCCCCTCGACGTCGATGCCCCGGGCGGCGAGGTCGGTCGCGACCAGGACCCGGTAGCGCCCGGAACGGAACCCCTCGAGCGCGTGGATGCGCTGTGCCTGGCTCCGGTCCCCGTGGATCGGTACGGCTCGAACCCCCGCGTGCGCGAGGTCCCGAGAGACCCGGTCGGCGCGTCGCTTGGTCCGTGTGAAGACGAGGACGCTGTCCATCGTCTCGTCGTGGAGGAGCTCCAGCATCAGAGCGACCTTCCGTGTCGAGGGGACCGGGAGCGCCAAGTGGTGCACGCCGACGGCCGCGGCGGTCGTGGACCCGACCTGAACGGTCTTCGGGTCCCGCAGGAAGTCGTGGGCCAGCTGGACGATGGCCGGGGGCATCGTGGCGCTGAACAGCATCGTCTGGCGCTCGCGCGGAAGCGAGTCCAAGATCCGCCGGACGTCGGGGAGAAAGCCCATGTCCAGCATCCGGTCCGCCTCGTCCAGGACGAGGATCTTGAGGCGGGAGAAGTCGACGTAACCGCGGCTCATGTGGTCGAGGAGCCGGCCGGGGGTCGCGATCACGATCTCGGTCCCGTGGCGGAGCGCGTTCGTCTGGTCGGCCATCCCCACGCCGCCGTAGACGGCGATCCCCCGGAGCCGGGTGTGCCGCCCGAGCTGGCGGACGAATCCCTCGGCCTGGAGCGCGAGCTCGCGGGTGGGGGTGAGGACCAGCGCGAGCGTGCCGCCGGTGGGGTGGGCCAGGAGCCGTTCCAGGATCGGCAGCAGGAACGCCGCGGTCTTTCCCGTCCCGGTCTGCGCGGTCCCGACGATGTCCCTCCCTCCGACGGCGATGGGGATGGCGAGCGACTGGATCGGGGTGGGCTCCCGGTACCCTAGGTCGGAGATGCCGCGCTGGAGGGACGAGCTGAGCGGTAGCTCCGCGAACGCCCTCGACGGGCGGGAGGCGGGCTTCTCCTCGGGCATGCGTCCCTGTCGTCAGCCGTCCGGCGGATAACGTCTGCCGTTCAGGGCGGTCTAGGTCGGGGCCGCCAATCCGCGCGCGACGCGCCGGTGCGCATCGGCGAATGCGGCCAGGAGCAGCAGGTACGAGGCGAACAGCCAGGAGAAGAGTGCGAACAGCGGTTCGACCTGGCTCGCCAGGCTCGCGGGGGCGGCGCCGGCGGCCGCGACCCAGCCGGCCAGGTCGCGGTCGATGGCCGTTGCGACGAGGTACGCCGGGACGAGGGACGTGACCAGCGACAGTCCCAGGACCGCCTTCCCGCCCCCGCCCACCAGGTGGAGGACGATGACCACGTAGAGCCAGACCGTGACGACCACGGAAATGCCGGCGGCGATCCCGACCTCCGCGGGAACCCACCCCGGCAAGGAGCCCGGGGTCCGATAGAGGTACCAGGCCACAGGTCCCCCGGCGGCGGCCCCCAGGAGGATGAGGAGGAGGAAGGTGAGATGCGCGTGACGGACCCGCGCCTGATGCAGCTCGTTCCACTCATGCCTCCCGATCCACAGGAAGAGGAGGCCCACGACGGTCGCCACGCCGCCGATGATGAAGAGCGAACCACCGGCGATGAGTTGCGTCGAGCCCGTGATGAGATGGTAGAGGTCGATGCCTGCCTCGATGGCGAAGCCGATGGAGAAGATGGTCAGGCTGAGGCGAAGGTTGGGCGGCACGCGACCAAAAGAAGGCGAGTCATCCGCCAAATACTCCGCGGCGGAGCCGCATTCGGGGTGAAGTCGACGCTCTCCGAAGCATTATCCCCCCAGACCCGCCCGGTACACCCTGCCCATGGACTCAGCGACGCCGTTCCCGGCCGAGTGGTACGAGCGGCCCATCAACCTCCTCGTGGCCGGTGCCGACCGGCCTCGGGTGAACCTGCTCGCCCTCGCCGTCGCCCAGAGCGTCGCCGACCGATTCATTTGGCTCGACGTCCGGGACCCGTTCGACCCGCCTTCCCCCCTCGAGCGTCGGGCGCTCGCGCTCATACCTCCGGAGCTGCGATTCATCGCGCGACGACCCGAGATGTTGAAGCCGAATGACGCGGCGGCCAACCTCGCCCTGTGGACGGTGGGGTCCGGCGACCCGACCCATTCGGCCCCTCCGCTCGCCGATGAGCTGCGCATCCCCGCGTTCCTCCGGGATATCCTCGGCCGGGTAGTCCGGACCGGTGCACCGGTACCGCTGGTGTTGGCGAACGCCGATCGATTGGCGGAGTACTACCCGGAGGGGGAGAGCGCCACCCGCGGGTGGCTCAAGCTGCTCCAGCAGGAGGAGGTAAGCCTCATCGTCTCGTGGTCGGGCTCCGCCCGCTCGGACGTGGTCGCGTTCGAATCGGTCCTCCGGCTCGAGCTCCCCCCAGGATCCTCCCTCGATGCCTCCCAGGTCATCGTGGACCGGTTCGCCCCCGAATCCGCGTTGTGGCGGCCGGGAAGCGTCCACGGCATCGGCGAGATCCCGCATCTCTCGGAACTCTGGGGCCTTCGCGGCTGACTCCCTCACAATCGAAGAGGAACGCTCTTTTGCCCGGGTGGCATCGTTCGGCCCGATGCCCATCGACCGCGAGGAGTTCGTCTCCGGGGAGACGCACGACGCCGTTGCGGGTCGGGTGGTCGATTTCCTCGCGGGTCATCCCTCGAACGCCTACACCGCGGAAGAGATCGCCGTCGCCATCGGCCATCCCGCCGGCCGGCCCCTGGTCGGGGTGAACGAAGTCGACTCCGCCTACCACATCCTCCAGCGGTTCGCGTTCGTCTCGCTGCTCGACGTGATGGCGTGGGAGCGGAAGATCGAGCGCCGGCATGTGCGGACGGGCACCCGACCCGAGACGTTCTATGCCGCCCGGCCGGGCGGATCGTCCCCCGCCGGGCCCGACCGACCGTCCTAGGCGAACAACTCGATGTAGAGGCCGTTCGGGTCCGTGATGTAGACCCAGCGGCTGTTCGGCCCCGCCACTTCGAGGACGGGCGGATGCCCAGCCCGCTTCGCCTCTTCGAGCGCCGCGTTCAGATCCGGGACCTGGAACGCCAAGTGGTCCAGGCCCTCGCCCGGAGCGAACGGCGGTGCGTGCGGGCTCCCGGCCGGGTAGAAGTTCAGTTCCAACCTCGGGCCATTGGGCTCGCTCTGCAGGTCGGCCGCTTCGCCTCCGGTCGCCGCGATCCGCGTGCGACCGGTGAGCGACATGCCCAGCACCTTCGTGTAGAACTGGATCGATTCGTCGAGGTCCCGCACTCGAATGCCGGTGTAGAAGAACTTGGCCTGCATCGACCGTGGAGGGGAGGCGGACGCATAAGCCGTCGCCCGCGCCACTCCGCCCTTATGCGCTCCCGGAAGGCAGCGGCCCCTGGCGAAGGACCGATGCGGGCCCGGGGTGCGAACGGGCCAGGCGGAAGAGGAAGTACGATAGGAGGGCCGCCGGCACGACCGCTCCCCAGTCTCCCGTGAAGTCGAGCACGGTAGCGAGCACGAGGAGGAAGGAAAGGAGACCGACCGCGAGGCGGACTTGCGCGGGACCGGGGTGGTCGACCCCGACGTGGCGAACGATCCAGAGGAGTACCGCGGCCGCGAGGACGAGTTGGAGGCCGACGACGAGCGGCGTGTTGAGCGTCGCCGAGGCGAGCAGCCAGTTGATGGTAAAGAACCCCCAGACGAACAGAGCTCCCACCGCGAGGAAGGCCCGCAACGACGCGTCGCTCGAGGGCGTCACGGGCTGAAGCCAGCCGGCCGGCCACCGGTACGCGGCGAGGGCCAGGAGGGCCATGGCCGCGAGCGAGCCAACCACCAACGCCGGCGAGAGGGCATACCGGGCGTCGAAGAGGAAGAACATCGCGGCTACGGTGATCCCGAAGACAACCCCGACCGCCCGCGTCCCTCGGACCGTCAGGAAAGGTCGTCCAACGGTGGACGGAAACGCGAGGCTGATGAGGAGGATCGGGAGCGCGATGCTGAACACCGCATGGAAGATGCCCAGCTGGACCGCCCACGCCCAGTTGACGCCGAGGAAATGTCCCCACGGACCGGGAAAGGGGTTGTGAATCAGCGCCGCGTCGAAGAACGTCTTGGTACCGAGCCCCTCCTCGGCGATCCCATACGCGCCACCCAGCAGAAGAACGGGGATCCATCCGGCCTTCCATCGAACGGTCGTTTCTCGGATGAGGAGCACTCCGCCGCCGTAGAGTCCGATCAAGAACAGGACGCCCACGGGGTTGAGGAGCCCGAGCACGGGGGTAGAGCCGGTCAACAGTTCAGGAATGGCGATCGCGAGGGCGATCAGACCCAGAGCGGGAGTGTTGCGCCGCCACCAGGAGGAAACCCCACCGGGGGCCCCGTCCGCCGCCGGCCGGGGCGGAGGGCTACCACCAACCGTGAGGGCGATCCGAGATGACGGGACGGATCCGGGTCCCGTTGAGGGCTGATTCGGTTCGTTCGTGAGGGTGCGTGGTCGGACCCGGCTTATAGAACCCGCCGAAACACACGGACCGAGCTTTCGTCAGTGAACCTGGGAGGTCATCGCCCGCACGGCTCCGGTGCCCCGGCGGACGAACTCGCCCGTATTCGTCGCTTCCTCGGCGATCCGGAGAACCTGGGCCAGAAACGAGGATTCGGGTAGCGCACCCTCCACTCGAGTCTCCCCGCCGTTCAGGGTCACGGTTGGAATCGCTCGGACCTGGAGCGAGTCGGCGAGGTCGGGGAACTCCTCGGTAACGATCGTCTCGGCGGTGATGCCGGGCGCGGCGAACGCGAACTGGTGGGCGAGCCGAGCCATCTGGGCCGCGTGGGGGGAAACCCGGTCGGCGAAGACCTGGATCGAGACGACGGGGTCCTGTCGCCGAAGGGACTCCAGGGAGTCGGAACGCAGACGGGTGTCGCCTCGGGAGGTATCGATCAGGTCGCTGAGCAGGTTGGCGTAGAGTCGACCGCTGGGGGCGCCGACGTACCGCCGCCTCGCGGCGTCCAGGGGGCCGGGAACGAAGCACGGGATCTGGTCCACGCCCGCTCGTCGGGCTTCGGCGGGGGACTCCTGGACGTTGTGGACCCGGAGGCGCACGCGGTCCGTGGATCGCGCCACCCGCACCGCGAGCTCCCGGGCCGCCTCGAGAGCGGGCCACTCGATCGATTGCGTGAACAGGTGGAGCTCGGACTGCATGACAAGGCCGGCGCGGAACCATTCATCGACCGGCGCTTTGCTCCGGGGATCGTACATGGGGTCCGCTCCGGCGGTGGGTGCCGCCTTGGGCGCATCGACCCGTCCCCTCCCAGATAGCCGTCAGGTCAACGGCACCTGACGAGCGGAGCCGCCGACGTCGCGGTGGCTCACTTCACGACGAACTGAACTTCCGTCCGGGCCCAGGCCGTGGGATCCTTCCACGGATTGCCCCCATAGACCTCGCGGGAGCTCACGACGCGACGGATCTCGCCGTCCTTCTTTCTCCAGCGCAGCCAGTCGGAAAGGCCGTGGTAGACGACCCGTGGCGACACCGCATCGGGGTCGAAGACGACCGAGGCCACGCGGGTCGAGGGAAGCGTCCGCACGCGGACCTTCCCGTCGCCGCTGGCGCGGCCCTTGAGCTCGAGCGCGACCGTGAAGGCCCGCTGGGAGCGCTCCGTGAAGATCCACCTCCCCACCCGGACCTTCCGCGTCTTGGCCCAGTTTGCGAGGGCCTCGAACTCGCGCCGGATTCGGCCCTCGTTCCAGCTCCCCTTCCAGCTGAAGGTCGCCACTCGGTACGCGGGCGATTTCTTGAGCTCAAAATCCACGGTCATCGATCCGCCTCGATGCGGGAAGGAGAATCGGATACTTCGCCCTTCGCCCGCGCCGCCCCGGCCGGCCTACGCTACCCGTTATCCCGATTCGTTCGTTTCCGGCGCGATGGCTCCGAAGTCATCGAGGGTGGACTGGAAAAGCTGGCTCAGCCGGTGGGACCGCCAGCAGTCGGGGTACATGCCGTATCGCGAGGAGCGGTTCAACGCGATGATCGACGTGGTCGACGCGCTCCCCGGTCCCGCGCTCCGGGCGATCGACCTCGCGAGCGGGCCCGGTTCTCTGAGCCAGCGGCTCCTCCAGAGGGTCCGACGGGCTCACTGCGTCGCCGTCGACTATGACCCGGTCCTCCTTCGAATCGGCCACCATGCCTTGAAGGGGCTTGCCGCTCGACTGACCTGGGCGGAGGCCGACCTTCGGGAGCCGACGTGGGTCGGTCGGCTTCCCGAGGGCCCGTACGACGCGGTCCTGTCGACCACGGCGCTCCACTGGCTCACGGCCCCGGAGCTCACGCGGGTCTATCGACAGGTCCGGGACCTGCTCCGGCCCGGTGGCGTGTTCATGAACGGCGACCACATGGCTTACGATCCCAGCCAGACGGCGCTGCGGTCGATCGCAAAGACCCTGAACGACAAGCGGACCCGGGCGGGGTTCTCTAAGGGCGCCGCGGAACGCTGGGACGACTGGTGGAGCGCGGTCGACAAGGTGGCCGAGCTCCGAACGGTGCTGGAGGAACGACGGCGACGATTTCCCGCCGGTCATGGAGCCGAACCGGAGTTCCTCGCCCGATTTCACGAGACGGCGCTCCGGGAGGCCGGATTCCGCGAGGTCGCCCCGATCTGGCAGAATCTCGACAATCGCGTCATGCTCGGGGTCGCCTGACCCCTTCCCGCCTCGGGACCCCCGCAACGGTCAATCGCCTCGGCGCGTGTCCCCGCCATGAACTCAGCCCCGCTGGCAGAGCCTTCCGCGAACGGCGCGCTCACGGGATTCATCGGCACGGGCATGATGGGGCTGCGCATGGCGCGCAATCTTCAGCGCGCCGGGATTCGCCTCGTGGTTCACAATCGGACCCGGGAGCGGGCCCAAGCCCTCGTCTCGAACGGGGCCCAGTGGGCGGATTCCCCGGGCGACGTGGGGCGGTCCGTCGGCGCCGGCCTCATCTTCCTGATGCTTCGCGATGGCCCCGCCCTGCGCGCGGTCCTCTCCGGCCCCGACGGACTGGTCCGCGGCACGAGTCGGGGAGGGCTGGTCGTCGACCACTCGACCGTGGACCCCGCCGACAGCCGGTGGGCGGCGATGCGCCTCGCGCGGCGCGGCGCCCACTTTCTGGACGCACCGGTGGGAGGCAGCATCGGACCGGCCGAACGCGGCGAGCTCACCTTCTTCGTCGGGGGCGCGACGGCGGACGTCGACCGCGCGCGCCCCTTCCTCGACCGGATGGGACGACGGATCGAGGAGCTCGGCCCCGTCGGAATGGGGTCATCGATGAAGCTCGTGAACAACCTCATGACGATCGGCACGGTCGGACTGATCTCGGAGGCGCTCGGGCTCTCGGAGGGCTTGGGTCTCCCGCGCGACCGGGTCATCGAGATATTGCGGAAGGGGGGAGGCGCCTCCGCCATGCTGGAGGGCAAGCGCGAGAAGCTGCGGACCCGGGAGTACTCACCGGAGTTCCTGCTGCCGCTGGCGCGAAAGGACCTCTTCCTGGTCGAGCGAGTCGGGCGCCGGCAGGGTCTTCCGACGCCCCTCGCGCGGGATGCGCGACGCCTGTGTGACCGAGCGTTGGCGGAGGGTCACGGCGCGGACGACTTCTCCAGCATGGCCGAAGCCGTGCGCCGGCGTCCGCGCACCGAGACCGGGGTCTGAGCCCCGAGGGCCGGTCGAAGGTGGGGGATTCCTGTCGGCGGTCCACGGCCGATCGCGCTGAGCCGGCGATCGGAGGTACCATGCGACAATGACGGACCCTCTGCCCGTCGTCGAGGACCGCATGTGCCGGGCCTCGTCGCTCAACAACCCTCTACGGCGGTGGCTCGCCCCACCGGCGCGGGAGATCCGTTGGCTGGACCCCCGGCCGGGCGAAGCGGTCGTCGACCTCGGAGCCGGGGTCGGGTACTTCGCTCCGGAGATCCTGCGCCGGATCGGGCCCCAGGGCCATTTGACCCTCGTTGACATCGACTCGGAGAACTTGGAGATCGCCCGCGAATCGGTGGGGTCGGATCCCCGGGTCACGTACTGGGTCGGGTCGGCCGCCCAGGCGGATGCGGTTCCCTCGGGCAGCGCGGACCGGGTGATGCTCTCCCTCGTCCTGTGTTGTCTGCTCGACAAATCCGGGGCGCTCTCCGAGGCTTGGCGGATCTTGCGGCCCGGCGGACGACTCCTTGTCACCTATCCGAGATGGCGGATCCCGGGCCGACGGGGTCCGTCGCTGCGCGTGACGAAGCGCGGATGGAGCCAGCTCCGAATCGAGCATCCGTGGAATTATCTCGCGAATCCTCGGAGTTGGGCGGTCGAACGCCACCTCCTGGAACGACCGGCGACATCACCGGGATAGTCTTCCCGGTGCGCCGGCCCCCTACTCCGCCGCCCCTCTCGCGCCGGCGGGAACCATCGGGGAAGTCACGGGCGCGGGGCGGTAGGCCCTCCACAGGTGGATCAGCAACGTGGAGATCGCCACATCTCCGAGTAGCACGATCGGAAGATAGAGCTGAGATAGCAGGCCGAACGCGAGGATCGGGGCCAGGAGCCCGGCCGAGAGCGCGACCAGCCGCCGCTCGACTCCGGGACCCGGCAGGGCGGGGAGCACCGCCACCGCCCACGCGACGTAGAACAGGGCCACGGCGGCGAAGGTGCCGAACGCCGGGACCGCGAGAGAACCGAGAACCCCTTCGAGGGTGATCGTTCCCGAGAACAGGAGCGCTCCGAGGATGGCCAGTACGGCGGGAGAGCGCGAACGGCCCTGGACCCGTACCCGGAAGGGGCTCGGACCCGCCCTCCATCCGAGGGCGATGAGTCCGGCGATCAGGGCGAGGCTCCCGAGGAGGATCGGGGCTCCCATCCAGAAATGGAGTCCGTAGAACACGAACGCCGCCAGGATCGAGACGTCGCCGGCGAGGATGGTGGCGGTGACCGTGACCCCCCGGCGCGTCAGGAACGGCTGGGCCCGGGTCTCGGGAAGGGTCAGTCCGAGGAGGACGATCGGGAGAGAGATGCTGAAGACCGTGTGGACCATCGAAAGCCCGAGCGCCCACACCCAGCTTACGCCCGCGAAGTGGCCGTAGCTTCCCAGCACCCCGACCACGCTCGCGTTCGGGTTGAACATCGTGGAGAGTGCGACGCCTTCCTCGAGGATCGCATAGGCGCACCCCCACGCCAGGAGACTCGGCCAGGACTTCCCGTTGCGAACGAGGGCTTCGCGGATCAGCAGGACGCCGGGCCCATACAGGCCCAGGTTAGCGACGAGCTGGAACAGGAAGAGGCCTGGGTTCAGTACGAGGGCGGCGAGAGCGCTCGAGCCGGAGAGGTACTCGGGGATGCCGGGGGAGAAAAGGAGGAGCAACAGAACGGGGTGGCGTCGGAGGTAGCGTAGCGGGCGACCCCAGATCGACAGATCGCTCGACGGCGCGATGGGGAGAGAACCCGAGGATGTGGACGAGGCGCCGCTCACGGTCCAGCTCCGAGCTAGACGTCGCGGATTCGCCTACTTGAACCCCTCCGAACGATTGGGCCGGCCGGACCAAGCTGGCACTCCGGTAACCGTCAACTTAAGGGGAGTCCGTCCGCTAGGGGGGACATGTCGCCGGCCGTTCGAGCGGTTTCCCATGCGTTCCGCGGGCAGGAGACGCTGGAGGGTGCAGGCGTGAAGCTGCACCGGCTGTTCGGCAATCAGCACGTGCCCGTGTTCGACCCGTTCCTGCTGCTGGACAACTTCAGTTCGTCCAATCCGTCGGACTACGTGGCCGGGTTCCCCTGGCACCCCCATCGGGGAATCGAAACGGTGACGTACATGCTGGAGGGTCGCGTCGCCCACGGCGACTCGCTCGGCAACAGAGGCGTGATCGATTCCGGCGACGTCCAGTGGATGAGCGCCGGCAGTGGCATCATCCACCAGGAGATGCCCGAACGCAAGGAGGGACTCCTGGCGGGATTCCAGCTCTGGGTCAACCTCCCGGCGAAGCTCAAGATGGAGGTCCCCGCCTACCGGGGGTTGCACGCGAAGGAGATCCCGACGGTCACGACCCCCGAGGGGCACCGGGTGAAGGTGGTGGCCGGCGACTTCCAGGGGGTCACGGGACCCGTGGAAGGGATCCCGGTCGACCCGCGCTACCTGGACATCTCCTTGGCCCCCAACGCGGTGTTCGAGGTCCCCACCCCCGCCGGCCACACCACGTTCGCCTACAGCGTGGAGGGCGAAGGGAAGTTCGATCCGACGGACCGGCCCGCCCTCGGCCCCGACCACGCCGTCCTGTTCGGGGATGGGGATTCGGTCCGGGTGCAGGCCGGGCCCAAGGGTAACCGGTTCCTGTTGGTCAGCGGTCGGCCCCTCCATGAGCCCGTCGCCTGGTACGGCCCGATCGTGATGAACCGCCAGGAGGAGCTCTCCCAGGCCTTGACCGAGCTACGTCGCGGCGACTTCATCAAGCACACGAAGGTCATCGATGAGGAGTAAGGGCGAGAGAACCGTCCCTAGGCTGACCGGGGGCGTCCGGGGTCCTCCATGACGGCCTCCGATACGAAGGGGCGACGGTCCGG
>DASQHP010000073.1:0-6396 GCA_035632035.1 Thermoplasmata archaeon
GAGAGAATAGAGCCGGCTAGACGCGCCGGGACCGCAGTCGACCACCGCTCTGGGCCGAATGAGTTGACACCCGGGGGTGGAACCCTCGCGAGCCGTTTCTCGAAGGATGACCTCGCGGATAGGTTTCGATTGCCGCGGATCGCCCGAGTTGGGAGGGGTCCCGGAATGATTCAGGTGTCGGGGGGGGGATTTGAACCCCCGGCCCCAGGATCTCTCCAGGGTCGGCAATCTGCCGGCCCTCTATGAGTCCCGTGCTCTACCAGGCTGAGCCACCCCGACAGGAATACGCGCCGATCCGACCCCGAGCACGCTGGTGCCTCGGGCCGGTCACCCGCCGGCCGCGCTCTCTTCGACGGGGGCGGCGGCATCCATCGCGGGAGCCTCGGGACCGCCGTCCGGAGTCGCCGGGGCGTGGGCGGGTTCGGCGGCCGCCACCTCATCCGAGATGACGCCGTGAATCTCGGAAGAACGAATCTCGATCTTCTTGAGCGGGTAGAGGTCCTTCAATCCGTGGGCGAGGAGCTTGCCAAGCTCCCCCTGGAGCATCTCCCGGACGAACTCGGGGGCCGTCTTCTTGGTCGCCTCCTCGGTGAGGAGAGACCGCAGCCGGTGCCGGAGCTCGGCGCGCAGCCGGGTCTGGAGCCGCTGTTCCCCCACGGCCACCGGCTTCAGGACGATCTCGACGCCGTCCTTGGTGGTCACGAGGATGGAGAGGTCGATCTTCGAACGTTTTCTTCGCGCGAGCCGACGGACGTAGTCCGTCGTGAGCTCATGGCCGATGAAGCGGCTCTCGGCGACGGTGTCCCCCCCGACCCGCTCGATCTGGAAGCGGAGCTTGATGTGTGCCTTCCCAACATCCGCGCCGCCTGAGATCTCCTGGAGAGTGGTCTCCAGGGTGCGCCCGACCACCTGGTCGGGGTCCGAGGCCATCGTCTCGCCGATCTCGGCGTGCTGGAAGAGGCCGGGCGCTCGGACCTTGAACCAGTGCTTCGAGCGCCACTTGTCCTTGACCGTGCGGGCGAGCGTGGTCTTCTTGCCCGCGGTCTCCGTCTCGGCCATGTGGTGGCGGCGCCCACCGGCCCCCCCTACTTAATGCTGGCGGCGCTCGGCGGCAGACGCGCCGTTTTCTCTCGGGGAATCGCTCCCTTTCGGGGAAACTACATATGGCGAGCGCGGCTCGGCCGCGCGTGTCCGCGGCCATCGCCTCCGGCGCGCGCGCTCCGCCCCCGATTGGTACGCGGGCGACCGCCGCTCAATTGCGGGAGACGGGAATCCCGATCGAGAGTCCATCGGAGCGCTTCCGGGACGAAATCCTTCGCCGCCTGACCGCGCTCCGGTCGAAGGGCCTCTCGCGCGAAGACGCCGTGGCCGCCCTCTTTCCGGGAACGATCCTCCCCCAGTCGACCTACGACGACGTGGTGACCGCCCTCATCTCCGGCGCCCACCTCCTGTTCTTCGGGCCTTCCGGGGCCGGGAAGACCAGCCTCGCGAAGGAGCTCTGGGGCCTGTTCCCGAAGGGCGTCTGGGCCGTCCAGGGGTGCCCGGTCCTCGACCATCCTCTGAGCTTGGTCGATGCCGCGGCCGCGGAGCGGTTTCCACCGTGCCCCGTGTGCCGTCGACGGTTCTCGGCTGGCAACGACCCCGCGAGCTTCGCGCCGGAACGCGTGGACGCCAGCAAGGTCCCGGCCGAGTTCGTCCGCCTCCGCGAGGGATACGGCTTCGCCCGACTCCAGGGTAGCTCGGAGGTGTTCCCCGACCACCTGACGGGGAACCTGAATCTGCGTCGGCTCGAAGAGATCGGGGACCCGATGAGCCCGCTCGTACTCGAGCCGGGCAAGCTCTTGCAGGCCAACCGCGGTCTGCTGCTGGTCGACGAGATCGGGAAGCTTCCACTCGGGACCCAGAACGTGCTCCTGCAGGCGCTCCAGGAGGGTACGGTCACGCCCTCGAAATCGCGCGAGAGCTTCCCGGGGGCGTTCGTCGCGATCTGCACCTCGAACCTCTCGGACCTCGACAACATCAACGACCCGCTCTCGGACCGGCTCACGAGTCTCCACGTCGGCTTCAACCCCCATCACGCGGAGAACCGGAGGATTGTGGAGATCGGCCGGTCGTTCGCGGGCTCGGCCTACGTGCCCGAGATCCTCCTGGACGCGGGCGTCCGGGTGATCGAGACCTGGCGCCGGAAGATGAGCGACGACAACCCGGACATTGGCGAGGTCGGCTCCAACCGGACCCTGCTGGACGTCGGGGCCCGTACCGCGGCCGTCGCGCAGCTCCTCGATCATCCGATCCCCTCGGCGGACGACCTCAAGGCGGGGCTCCTCCACTCGATGCGGGGGCGGATCCGAGCGCGCAGCGGCGACTCGTTCAACCAGAACGAGCGCCGGGTCCACGAGTTCCTCGACCGCTACACCGAGCCGGCGCTCAAGCGGAGCGCGGGTGTCTACTGGTGCCGGTTCTTCCGCACCCACCTCCGGGAGAGCACGCCCGACGGCGAAGCGCTCGTGGGCGAGGGCCGTCGTCTGGAGCACGACGCGGAATTGATCGAGAAGGTCGCCGCGGGCGGCTCCTTGTTCCCGAAGTTCTCCCCGTTCGTGACCTACGTGGCCGAGCGCGAGCGCGTCCCGGCGTCGGTTCGACCCGTGGACGCGGCCCTAGCGGCGTTCGGGCTCCTGGAACGCTACTCGCTCTTCGCCTGCGGCGAGGAGGAGACCGACGACGCCGCCCTCGACTGACGCGGTCCAGCTCCCGAACTGCGCCGAGTTCACCGACGACGTCGTCTCGGACGACCTGCTGGACCTTCTCTCCTCGGAGGAGCTGGTCCGGGTCCTGGCCGAGCGCGGCGTCGAGGGGGCCCGGGCCCTCCTGGACGAGCGCGCGCGAAGCGACCCCCGTCTGCGCGAGAGGATCGAGGAGCTCCGGGAACGTCTCCGCCGGCAGGCGGCACGGCGGATCGGTCGGGTGCTCGAGGAGTACCAGAGCCGCTCGGTCCAGCTAGAGACGGTGAGCCGCGAGGAACGGGAACGCCTCGAGAACGAGCTCGCGCGCCTCGAGGCCCGCCGCCGCGAAGCGCGGTCGGTCGACCTGAGCCACCTCACGGACGCCTCCTGGCTCGCCGACGTGACCACGGCCATCCTCCTGCCGGACGCCTCGTGGAACCAACCCGAGCGACGGTCGATCTGGCAGCGGATCCGGGCGTTCTTTGCCTGGATCGCGGAAGCGTTACGCCGCCTCTTCGGTCGCTCCCGGTCGAAGGAGCGGCTCAAGGAGACGGGCCGTCCAATGACGTTCGCAACCCTCTCGCCGGACGGTCGCTCCCTGGGAGAGTCGCAGCTGGGCGAAGTCCTCGCCCGACTGAGCCCCCGACAGCAGGAGGAGCTCCGGGGGTCGATCGACCGCCAGGTCCAGGGCCGAGAACGCGACCTCCGGCGGGAGGCCGAAGAAAAGCGCAAGGCGGCCGAGGCCCAGCAACGGGCGCTCGAGGCGGAGAGGGAGGAAGCGCGCCGTCGCTACGAGAAGGACGCCGAGTCGCGGCTCAAGGAGGCAGTCCATCGTCGGCTCAACCGGGAGTTGACCGAGCGAGGCCTCGCGACGGAGAAGGACGGAGAACTCAGCGTGACCTACGGCCTCATCGAACGGTTCGCCCGGCTCGTCCTGGAGGAGGAGACCCGGAGCCTGCCGCGGGACGTTCGGACCTCGTTCCAGGGCAGCGCGTCGACGGGCGTGTACGAGAAGGCCCGCCTCCGGCAGCCCGAGGAGGTGGCCCACCTCGACCTCCCCTCTTCGCTCGTCCAGACGCGCATGGAGGGGGCGCGGCACCTCGAGGAGGGAACGACCTTCATCTATCGCGAGGTGACGAGCGAGCGGGTCCACGTCGTCCTGCTGCTGGACAAATCCGGCAGCATGTCCGAGGAGGGGAAGCTCCCCGCCGCGAAGAAGGCCCTGCTCGCCCTCTACGTGGCCATCCGGCGCCGGCATCCGGACGCCGCCATCGACGTCATCGCCTTCGACAATGAGGTCCGACTGCTCGACCTGCTCGAGCTCTGGGAGTGCCCTCCGGGTTCGTTCACCAACACGGCGGAGGCGCTCCACGCGGCTCACTACCTTCTCCGAAGCTCCCGGGCGAGTCGCCGGGAAGTGTTCCTCATCACCGACGGGCTTCCCGAGTCCTACACGGACGTCGACGGACGGGTGAAGAGCGGCCTTCTGGACGCCGCCATGGACCACGCGCTGGTGCGCGCGCAGGAGCTCTCGACCGTGAACCCACTCAAGTTCACCATGATCCTCCTCCGGTCCGAGCACCCCGAGTACGAGTCGGCGGCGCGCCGCATCGCCCAGACGGTCGGTGGCTCGCTGGTCGTGACCGAGCCGCAGAAGCTGGGCGTCGAGCTCCTCATCCGATGGGCGGGAGGCACCGAGACGGTCCACCGACCGACGGAGCCGGCGCGCCCTGCTCCTCCCCCTGCCACCGCCCCGGGTCCGGGACGTCGGCGTCGCGCAGACCGCCGCATGGGGGGCGGGCGAACCCCCGTTGCGCGTGTCGGGTGACCTTTAAGCGGCCCCCCGCGGTTCACGAACCGAAGGTCGCACCATGCCCGACACTCCCGAGCAGGCCGAGCTGCGGCGGCACCTGGGTGAGCTACGAAAGGCCGCGAGCGGCATCGGCCGGGATTTCAAGATCGAGTTCGGCCGCCTCGACGACAAGATCAGCCACATGCCCCACGACGCGGCGAAGGACCTCAAGTACTGGTTCCTCGACGTCGACGATGACTTCCGCCACCTCGGGCGATCCATCGATGACGAACTCGCCCGCATCCCGGGCCGGGTCGCGAACGCGGGGAGCGCCATCGCCGCCGCGGCGGCGCGGGTCGGTTCCGCCACCCGCGACGGGCTCGCGAGCGCGGGCAAGCGCACGATCGAGGGGACCAAGAACGTCCTCGCTTCCGCGGCCGGTGTGAAGCGCACCCCGATGAAGGAGTGGCACGCCCCTTCCGAGTCGGAGTCCGCGAGCTCGGAGCGGGAGTCGTAGGGCCGTCGGCCCGGGCCTCGCCGCACCCTTTATCCCCGAGCCGGCCGGCTGGGGGTCGGGGTATCCTCGAGCGTGACGGCCCGGGCGCTCGCCGAATGGCACCCGCTAAGGCGCGTGGTCGTACGTTCGCCCGGGCTCGAGGCGTTCTTCGGGCTCCTGGAACCGTACTCGAGCCTCTACGAACGGGTGTTCAGCCTCGCCCGAGCACGGCGCGAGCACGAAGAACTGGTCGAGACGCTGCGCAGCGGGTTCGGCGTGCAGGTGACGAGCCTGGACCGGATCATTCTCCAGGCGGCGGGCCGCCACCGAGCCGTCTCCCAGGAGCTGGTCGACCGGGTGCTCGCGACCGTCACCTTCCACGGGCCCGGCTCGAGCCGCGCCGAGCGCCAGTTCCGGGAGACCGTCCGCTGGTTGGACGGTGAGCAGCTGATCCAGACCCTCATCCTCGCTCCCGAGCTCCGGTTCGAGCGTCGCCGGGGCGCCCGCTCGGTCGCTTCGTACACGACGCTGCGGGTCCCCCTCACGAACCTGTTCTTCCTCCGGGACCAGCAGGCGGTCACCGACCGGGGGATCGTCATCGGCCGCCTCGCAAAGCCCCAGCGGCGTCGGGAGACCGAGATCACGGCCTTCGCGTGGCGGGCGGCGGGCGAGCCCCCCGTGACCGAGATCCAGCGGGGGACGTTCGAAGGGGGGGACTTCCTGCCCGCGGGAGACTTCGCCCTGGTCGGCACGGGGGACCGCACCAACGCGCGGGGTGTGCAGGAGTTCCTCGAGCGCGGCGTCAGCGTGCCCGAGGTGGGTGTGGTCCACCAGCCCCGGCATCCCCTCCTGGACCGGCCGGACCCCATGGTGAACATGCACCTCGACACCTACCTCAACTTCCCCGGGGACGGGATCGCCGTCGGCTACCGGGAGATGCTGAAGGCCGCGCGGGTCGAGGTTTACCTGCGGGATTCCGGCGTGTACCGGCGGTCCCACGAGACCCGCCTCCTGGACTATCTGGAGAAGGCCCACGGTTTCCGCGTGATCGGGATCTCCACGCTGGAGCAGCTCTGCTACGCCACCAACTTCCTCACCGTCCGCGACCGGACGCTCCTCGTGCCCGATGTGGCGCGGAATGCGGAGCAGGTGCTCGCGAACCTCCGGGGCGCGGCCGAGCGCCAGCCGAGCCGGTACTCTCGGCTCTACCTCAGGGCCGCGAGGGAGTTCGGCCAGTTGCGGGCCGATGGGGGCTTCTTCCCGAACAAGCCGGAGGCACGCGAGCTGGGGCTCAACACGATCCGGGTCGGTCTCGAGAACCTGACGGGGGCCTTCGGGGGCGCCCACTGC
The DNA here is from genome assembly GCA_035632035.1 of Thermoplasmata archaeon. Classification (GTDB taxonomy): domain Archaea; phylum Thermoplasmatota; class Thermoplasmata; order Lutacidiplasmatales; family UBA184; genus Lutacidiplasma. Next base: position 6,362 of record DASQHP010000073.1, read on the forward strand.
CTGACGGCGACGCTGGAGCGATCCTAGCGCGCGGG
>DASQHP010000074.1:0-6822 GCA_035632035.1 Thermoplasmata archaeon
CATGCGTTGGAATCGGGGCCACTCGTGTTCGGTCAACCGCTCGAGGTCCGCGCTAGCCCGGGAGAGGCGATCCGCCAGAGACAGTCCTCGAAAATGGGCGTATCCGTGGAACAGCTCGTCGGCGCCTTGCCCCGTAACGAGAAGTCCCGGGGGCGCGCGGAGGAGGCTGATCGCTTCCGCGACGGCGACGCTTCGGTACGGTTCGCGGAGAGTCTCGATGTCCGACCCAAATCGTTCGATGGCCATCTCGACGTCGTGGACGATGACCTCGCACATCGCGTGGTGAAGCCCGAGCCCGCTCGCCCCAGTGGACGCGGCTGCGAGGTCCGACGCGCCGGGCACTCCGACTGAGAACAGCGTCGGTCGCACGTCGCGCAGGCACTCGGCGAGCAGCGTCGAGTCGAGGCCGCCCGAATACAGAACGACAACCCGGGGGTGCCCGGCGACGGCGCGGCGCACCGCCGATAGGAATGGCTCTACCAGCCGGGTCGCCGTGTCGAGCGCCGGCAGCTTACGCCCGACGGACACCTCGCGCCCCCGATCCGGCCCGACCCGGAGGGAAGGCTTAACCCCGCGTGCTCTGGGGAGCCTGTGCGCACCGAGGCGTTCCCTCCGCCCGCATCCGACCCGTCCTTTCATCGGCGAGCGGTCTTCGTGGATCGGGACGGGACGCTGAACCCCGACCTCAAGTACCTGGACGACCCGGAGCGCGTCGAGCTCTTCCTGGGAGTCGCGGCTGGGCTGCGACGATTACGCGCTCGAGGATTTCGGATCCTTTGCATTACCAATCAATCCGGCATCGAGCGCGGGTTCTACTCGCGCGAAGAGGTCGACCGGATCCACGCGCGGATCAACGAGAAGCTCGCCCGAGCGGGTGCACGGGTGGATGGGTTCTATTACTGTCCCCACGCCCCCGAAACCGGCTGCGACTGCCGGAAGCCCGGCACCCGGCTGTTCGAAGAGGCCCGGACCGATTGGGGGCTTGACTTCGCTGGCAGCGCCATCATCGGCGACCGCTCGCTGGACCTGGAAGCCGGCGAGAAGCTGGGTCTAGTGACCGCGCTCGTCCTCGCTCCCGGACACGTCGAGGAAGTGGAGCGGGAGATTCGGGAGCGGAAGGTCGCTCCGGACATTCTGTCCCTCACCTTCACGGGCGCGGTCCGGCGACTGCTCGGGTCGCCGTAGCAAACCTTTCAAGCGGCGTCCGGGCTGGCACCCCGGGCTATTTGTGGTCCTGGGTTTCATTCCGGCGCTGATCGGCGTGACCATCACGGTCGCGCTCGCGGCGGCCGCGGTCACGAGTGGGTCGTTCACCGCCTGGGCGGGCGTCGTGGCCGCCGTGTTCGCCTCGCTCATCGTCGTGCTGGTCGGATGGCCGTTCTTCGCTCTCCTGGTGCTCTTCGTGATCGCGAGCGTGCTCGCGACCCGGTACGGATTTGAAGAGAAGCGGCGCAAGAACGTCCACGAGGGCACTCACGGCGAGCGAGGGATCACCAACGTACTTGCCCACGTTCTCATTCCGGCGGGTCTCGCGATCGTTGCCACGCTCGCCCCGTCCATTCTCCCGCCGGCGGCGCTCGCCGTCCTGTTCACGGCGGCGCTCGCCTTCGGCTCTGCCGACACGTTCGCGAGCGAGTTCGGCGTGCTCTCGGGGGCAGCGCGGAGCATTCTGACCGGCCGGAAGGTCCCCGCGGGGACCAACGGAGGGGTCTCGGCGATCGGGGAGCTGTGGGCGGTCGTCGGCGCCCTCACGACGGGGATCGTGGGGTACATCTTCCTCGTGATGGCCGGCGCCCCGGTTCCCTCCACGGCGGTGTTGGTGGGAGGCGCGTCCATCGCGGGGTTCGTCGGCTGCCAAGTCGACAGTGTGCTGGGGGAGACGCTCGAGAATCGCGGGTGGCTCACCAAGGGTTCGACCAATGTGCTCGGGATGCTTTCGAGCGTCTCGATCGGCGCGGCCATCGTGGCCCTCGCCGGGGGATTCGTGTGAAACCGCGCCGTCGTTCGGGGAGCGTCGTCCTCCTGTCCGGGGGAATGGACTCCTCGACGGTACTGGCGCAGGCGATTCGCGAACGCCCCCCGGTCCACGCTCTGACGATCATCTACGGCCAGCGGCACGCGCGCGAGGTCGCCGCCGCCCGGGCGGTCGCACGTCATTTTCACGTGGACTCGCATCGCATCGTCGAACTTCCCATCGGGAGCCTCCTCCCGTCGGCGCTGACCGACCGACGGGTCCCGATCCCCACGTCCCGGAATCGTCCCGGCACGGGCCGGATCCCGTCCACCTACGTCCCCGCCCGGAACACGATCTTCCTCTCCATCGCTCTGGGGTATGCCGAGGGGCATAGGCTGGATCGGATCTGGATCGGCGCGAACGCCATCGACTATTCCGGGTATCCGGACTGCCGCCCCGAGTACTTCCGGGCGTTCGAGCGGCTCGCGCGAGTCGCGACGAGGGTCGGGGTGGAGGGGGGCGCTCGCATCCGAGTCGAGGCCCCGCTTCTCCACCGGTCCAAGGTGGAGATCGTCCGGCGGGGAGAGAGGCTGGGGGTCCCCTGGGCGTTGACCTGGAGCTGTTACCGGGGCGGCCGCCGACCGTGCGGGCGGTGCGACTCCTGCCGCTTGCGCGCCCAGGGATTCAGAGGCGCCGGTATCCGAGACCCCGTGGCCCGTGAACCGATGCGCTCACGGGGGCGTTAGGTTCGACGTGCAGTAGGCGCACCGAGTGGCCTTGATCGGCACCTTCGAGAGACACGCCGGGCAGTCCCGGGTCGTGGGAGGCGCGGCGGCCTGCTTGGCAGCCTTGCGGGCGTTCATCGACGCCACGGGGCGAACCAGGATGAAGTAGACCACGAGCGCGATCAGGATGAAATTGATGATGGCGGTGATGAATGTCCCGTAGAGGAATGTACTGCCTCGTACCTGGAGCGTGTACGCGGAGAAGTCGTGGGACCCGGGGATTCCGATCAACGGGTTGATGATGTCGGTCACAAACGCGGTCACCACGGCGTTGAAGGCGAGGCCGATGACCACGGCGACAGCCAGGTCGATCACGTTCCCCTTGGTGATGAACGCCTTGAAGTCGTCTAGCGCGGACATTTCGTTCTCGGGGTCCGACCGAAGAGGGGTGTAATACTACCTTCGGTGCGGGGAGGTTCACTCGCTACATTCGCTCGAGGCGGTCGAGCCCGAGCAGATCGAGGCAATTTCCCAGGGTCTGGCGGAACGCGCGGACCAGCGCGAGGCGACTCGGCCTCTCATCGCCCGCCTTGAGGACCGGCACTTCCTGGTAGAACCGGTTGAACTCCTCGGCTAGCGTGTGCGCGTACCCCGCGAGCGCGTGGACGTGACGAGTCCGGGCCACGTACTCGACCAGCCCGGGGAACCGGGAGATCCGGCGGACCAGCGTCCATTCCGTGGGAAGTGCGAGATGGGCGGGGTCGGCCGTGCCCGCGGCGGATTCCGCCTCCGCCTTTCGAAGGATGCTGGACGCCCGAGCGTACGAGTACTGGGCGAACGGCCCGCTCCGACCCTCGAACGAGATGGCATCCTCCCAGCGGAACGCGACGGTCTTGTCCGCCGCCACTCGAAGAATGTGGTATCGGATCGCACCGGCCCCGATCGAACTTGCGATCGCCCCGATCTCCGCGTCCGCGAGGTCGGTTCGTCGCTGAGTGACCTCCGAACGGGCGCGAAGGACCGCCTCTTCGAGCAGGTCATCCAGGTGGACCGCGGTCCCGCGGCGGGTGGACATCCCGCCTCCCTCGCCCGCCGTGATATACTGGTAGAGGACCACCTCCGGCTCGCGGCTCTCCCCGATCGCCTTCAACAGGACCCGGAGCACCTGGGCGTGGAGGAGGTGATTCGCCCCGAGGACGTTGATGAGGCGGTCGAAGCGGGCAAACTTCTGGAGGTGGTACGCGACGTCCCGGGTCGCATAGAGTGAACTCCCGTCGGCCCGCGTAACGATGATCCGAGTACTGTCCTGCGGGAGACCGGCACCCGTGGCGTCGATGGCCCACGCTCCATTGTCTTCCCGGATGGCGGTCGAGGCCGCCTGAAGTCGTTGGGTCACGGCCGCGACGGAGCCGTCCGCGATCAGGTCGGACTCCCAGGCAAAGGAGTCGAATGACACGCCCAGGGCCCGGAGCGAGTCGAGCATGCCATCCAGAACACGCCGTACCAGGTCGCGGTGAGCCGGCGGGGCGGCTCCCGTCTCGAGGGCATGGGTCAGTTCCTGGACCTCCGCGTCGGCGCTCGGATGACTCTTCAGGTACTCGTTCACCGCCGGGTACGGTCTCCCGAGGTAGTGATCCGGCTTCTCGGTCACCGGGTCCGCCCCATCGAGGGAGGCGCGGATCTCTGCGGGCCACTCGGCCGGGGGCCGGGACCAGATCCACGTGATCATGGCGGCCTGGCGGCCGATATCGTCGACGTAGTACTGCGTCGTTACCGGGTAGCCGGCCGCACGCAGGACACGAGCGAGCGTGTCTCCGATCACCGAGTTTCGAACCCGACCGATGTGGAACGGGCCGTTGGGATTGGCACTCGTGTGCTCGACGCAGACCCGTGTCGGTCGGCTCGTCCCATGCCCGTAGCCGTCCTTCGCGGCATCGACCAGCTGGAGCGTCCGCTCCGTCAGCATGCGCCGGTCCGCGCGGAAATTGACGTAGGGGCCGACGGCCGTCGCCGAGCCGGTACCCGGCGGGAGAGTCATGTCGGCCGCGATCCGCTGGGCGAGGGCCGCCGGGGCGAGCTGGAACGACTTCGCGAATCGATGGACCGGGAAGGCGAGGTCCCACTCCGAACCCTCCTCGCTCGTCAAGGTCGCGGCGATGACTTCGGCCGAGGGCGGGACGGAGCCGCGCTGAAGCTGTCGACCGAGAGAGTCCAATAGACCCGCGGTGACGGACGCCCACGGGTCGGTCTCCATCGTGTGCGAGTGGTCCGTGCCTTCGCCCATCGATGGAACTGAAAACGCTAAAGCGGCCCAACTTTCATAACAGTTCCTCCGTGGCCGTTCAGATCCTACTTAGGTACGGGGAGCTGGCGCTCAAGTCGCCGCCCGTTCGACGAGAGTTCGAGCACCGGCTCCGGCGGAATATCCTCGAGCAGTTCGTAGCGGCGGGCGTGTCGTGCCGGCTGCGGGCCGACCACGGTCACTTCTATGTCGAGGCGGAGCGCGAGGAGCCGGCGACTTCGCTCCTGCGGCGCGTGTTTGGCGTCACGTCTCTCAGCCAGGTTGTCGAGGTCGAGACCGAGCGGGTCAAGATCCGGGAGGCCGCGCTGCAACTGGTCGACCCGAAACTCTCGCCCGGCTCAACGTTCGCCGTCCGGGCCCGCCGGACCGGCCAGCATGCCTTCACCAGCCAGGAGCTGGCCCGCGACCTCGGCGGAGACATCCTGGAGCGGTGGCCGGATCGGGCGTTGAAGGTCGACCTGGATTCTCCCCAGGTCGAGCTGTTCGTCGAGGTCCGGGGACCTCGGACCTATCTCTACACCGACCGGTCCCGAGGGCCGGGGGGATTGCCGCTGGGGGTGGCCGGTCAGGTGGTGGCGCTCGTGGACGGGCGTCGCGGGGCGCTCGGGGCGTTCCTCATGATGAAGCGCGGCTGTCGTTGCGCTGTGGTCGCGACCGGCGACGGGGCAGGGCTCGTCCAAGAGACCCTGAAGCGATTCGACCCGGGAGCACGGATCGAAGTGAGCGCCGCGGAGTCGGCCGACGGGACGCTCGAGTCGCTCCTGACGGCTACCCGAGCTGACGGGATCGTTCTCCCGCTCGGCATGGACGACTATCCGTCCGCGCGCGAGCGCTGGGGGGATCGGGTGGTGTTCTCGCCGACGGTCGGACTGACCGACGAGGAGGTGGATGACCGATGGCGGGCCATCGTTCAGCTCGCGGCGTGAGCCGTCGCTCGCTCGCCTCCTTCGAGGCTCCCGAGGAGACTGCCACGCCGGAGCCGAGCGTTCCCGCGAATCCAGCGCCACCGAGGAGTCGTGAACCCCGCCCTGCCCTTGAGGCGTCCTCGATCGAGCCCTTGGAAAAGCGTCGCCTAGAATGGCTACGCGAGCGGGAGAGGGTCCTCCGGTCGCGCGAGTCGCGCAGTTCGGGGCGGTGAGTCAGCGCCGTCGGGTCGACGGTTCGCGGCAGGCCGATACAGGTAAGCTTTCGCGTCCATCCAGCGGCGATGGCCACGGGGACCGAATCCCGTCCGGCGCTCTCTCGAAGGGAGACGGAGACTCTCCGCGCACTGGTCGACACGATCGTCCCGCCCAATTCGGGGCCTCGGGGATCGGCCACCCTTCATCGTGAGGGGGGCGCCTCCCGCGAGGTCGACATCGAGATCCAGCGCCTCTGGGCCGACTACTTCCCGGTCTCGCAACGAGCCGCGTTCCGTCAGTTTCTCCACGTGGTCGAATCGCCGGGGTTGAACCTCCTGCTCTCGGGACGCCCGCTCCGGTTCTCGGGGCTGTCCTCCGAGCCGCGAGAGGCGTACCTTCGCGGATGGTCTCGGAGCGGGCTCGGAGCGAAACGACGCGGTTTCCAGTCCATCAAGCGGCTCGCGACGTTCCTGTACTATGCCCGGCCGGATCCCACGGGGCTGAATCCCGTGTGGCCCGATATCGGCTATGCTGCACCATCCCCCCCGGCGGTGGGAGTCTCCGCGGCCAACGTGACGACTCCTGCCGGCCTCGTGGCTCCCGACGACACCGGCCCGTTCGAATGCGACGTGTGCGTGATCGGCAGCGGGGCCGGTGGGGCGGTCGTGGCGGCCCGGCTCGCGAAAGCGGGCCACCGGGTCCTGATCGTCGAATCGGGGA
>DASQHP010000075.1:0-1843 GCA_035632035.1 Thermoplasmata archaeon
ACTCGTGGTCCTCCCACATGTCGTACGCGATCGCCACGGCCGCGGCCTGGGCCAGGATCGCGAACGCGTTGATGGCGTGGAAGACGACGAGGACGGTGTAGACCGAGTAGCCGGGCACCGGCGTCGCCCATGCGTCTCCCACGTGGAACCAGATGAGGAATCCGAGTACCACCATGAGGATCGAGAGGCTGAAGGTAGCTGCCGCGATCCGCTTCAACCGGCCGGGAACCCGTGTGTCCCGCAGCGACGAGGAGTTGCTGTAGGCGAGTGCGACAACCCCGAACCCGAGGAAGAGGTGGCCGTAAAGGAGCCACTCCGGCGGGTCGGGTTTCATGCCGATCAAGACCTCGAGCAGGACGATCCAAATCATCCCGTACAGCGCCGCCCACAGCTTCATCCTGACCTCGCGGACCGCGCCCCCCGGCTCGGCCCGAGTCGCGGAGCCCCGTGTCCATGTATCTACCGTTCGTCAAGTCGGCACGACGGAGCGGCCGGGGGCTGACCGATCGTGATCCGCCACCGGTGCCCAGTTCCGGGCGGAGATGGTGAAATAGGGGCGGAAGAGTGCTCCGCCGTACCTGGGATGGCGCGGCGGGCGGGAACGGCCAGCCGCCCACCAGGCGCGGCCAGTGCTTGAATCGGGGGGAGGGAAGCGACGGGGGAGGAGGTGGAGGACCCGACCGGCGCGACGAACCGGCGGTCGTCCTTCCGGGCCGAGTACTCCTACGCTACGATCGGGACGTACGTGTTCATTGCTCTCCTCCTGGTCGCGACGTCCCGCGCCGCGCTGGTCTCGTCGTTCCCGTACGTGAGTGACATCCTCGCCGCCCTTTTCCTCATCTTCCTCGCCCGCTACCTTTCGACCCGGTACTGGCTGGACTCCGGACGCCTCGTCGCCTGGCGGCTGTTCGGTTCGCGGCACGTTCCCTACGAGCACGTCCGACGCATCGAATACGGCAATCTGCGGGACCTTGGCCCGGTCGGCTTCTTCGGATCCTGGGGGTGGCGGGGACGAATGTGGAGTCCCGTGATCGGCCGGTTTGATTCGGTCTACACCACCTCGAACGGGCTCGTTGTCACCGGCGGCCCGGTCCCGCTCTTCATCTCGCCCCACGACCCGCGCGACTTCGCCCGCGAATTGTCCCGCCGGGTCCGCTCGGTGGTCGGCGCGCTGGACGTGGATGTCGGCGCCCCCGGTTCGGCGGGCCAGATGATCCCCGATTCCTCAGGATTCTAGTACACGGGCATGGACGGGTCGACCCGTTCGGCCCAGGCACGAAGCCCCCCGTCGAGGTGCTGGACATGGGTGAGCCCGAGGTCGAGCAGCATCCGGGTGGCGCCGGCCGAGCGGTGACCGGCGGAGCAGTAGACCACGATGGAGGAGGCGTTCGCGAGCTCCCCGATCCGCTCGGCCAGCTCGGAGCGGGGGATGAGCTTCGCACCCGGTAGATGCGCGATGGCCCACTCACCGGGTTGCCGGACGTCGACCAGGAGCGGCGGGTCCGCCCCACGCAACCGGGTCGCTAGCTCCTCCGGCTGGATCGACGGCAACCCCGCGAGGTCCTCCGCCGATTCCTCGACCCCACAGAACGCGGGGTAATCGATGAGGGTGGTCTGCGTGGGATGGTCCCCGGAGATCACGCAAGTCGGGTCCCTCCCGATCTTGAGTTCCCGGAACCGCATCTCCAGGGCATCGTACATCAGTAGACGGCCGATCAGCGGTTCCCCCACCCCTAGCAGCAGCTTGAGCGTCTCCGTGGCCTGGATCTCGCCGATGAGCCCGGGCAGGACGCCGAGCACGCCGCCTTCGGCGCAGTTCGGGACGAACCCGGGCGGCGGCGGC
>DASQHP010000076.1:0-4154 GCA_035632035.1 Thermoplasmata archaeon
GCGGCCGGAGGGGTCCTCGAGTGGGGCGGGTTGCTCTCGGTTTCCGGGGGCTGGACGGCCTCGAACCAGACCTGGTTGTTCTCGCACGGCGTCTGGACCAACCTGACCTCGACCGCGTCGGCGACCATGCCGTGGGGCGACGCCTATGATTCACCCGGACTGGTCTACGACCCTGCGGTCTCGGCCGCTGTCCTCATCGGATTTTCTGGGAACGAGTTCGACACGTGGGCGTTCAATGGCACCTGGGCGAACGAGTCGACGCCCTCCCACCCGCCGGCGCTGGCCTACACGGCCGTGGGCTGGGACCCCGAGATCAACGGGATTCGCATGTTCGGCGGACTCTCCAGCGCCTCGACGAACGCCACGTGGGAATACTCGAACCGCCTCGACTTCCAGGCGTTCCCGCCGATCGCATCTCCGGCCACTGTGGACCAAGGGTTCGCTACCACGCTGTCCGCACAGTTCCAGGGAGGCACCGGTCCGTGGAACGTGAGCTGGACGCTCGGAGACGGCTCCACCGCCTACGGGGCTGACGTTTCCCACGCCTACGCCACCCAGGGAGCTTTCACGGTGACCAGTGTGGTCACGGACTCGCTCGGAAGCACCCTCTCCGCCGCCACGGTCGTGACCGTCGTCTCCGCCGTCAGCGTGGTCGCCTCCTCGAGCCTACCCGTGACCGACCTCGGACTCGATCCCCTGTTCACCGCGGTCGCTTCGGGTGGTACGGGAATCGCCACAGCGACGTGGGACTTCGGCGACGGGACGGTCGCTTTGGGGGCCAGCGTGTACCACTCGTACCATGCGGTCGGTCGGTACTCGGCGGTCGTGTGGGTCAACGACACCGGAGCCGGCAGTGTCTCGGCACTCGTCGTCACTCAGGTGAACACGGCCCCGTCTGTGAACTTCACCTTCTCGCCGTCGGCGCCCGTGCTGGGTGAGCTCGTGAACTTCACGGCCGCACCGACAGGAGGGACGCCTCCCTACGCCCTCTCCTGGGCGTTCGGGGATGGAGGTACCGGTGGCAACCTGACCGCCATCTCCCATGTCTTCACCACCAATGGCCCGTTCTCGGCCGCGGTTACGGTCACCGACCATGTGGGGGGACGGGCGACGTTCTCGTCCAATCTCACGGTCGCGCTGAACCTCTCCATCTTCGGGAGCTGGGCCGCGGGCGCGGCGCCGCTCCCCGTCGGGTTCACCAGCCTCGTCGCGGGCGGGATCCCCGGATACACCTACGCGTGGGCCTTCGGCGATGGAGCGACCTCCACGGAGGCCTACCCTTCCCACACCTATGCGCTTCCGGGGCAGTACACGGCCCAGCTGACGGTCACGGACGCGGCCCAGCACACGGCGACCGCGCACTGGGCACTGGCCGTGTTCACCGGCGGCGGCCCCCTCGCGGTCACCGTGACAGCCGGGCCATCTGCGATCGCCGTGGGCGGCTCCACCGCGCTGCAGGCGTCGCCTTCCGGCGGAACCGGCGGATATCGCCTCGCGTGGCTCAATGGCCCCCTCTCGTGTGTCGCCTCCGGGGTGCTGTCCGAGCGCTGCACGGGACCTGCCGCCGGGTCGTACGTCGTTACCCTCCAGGTCTACGACTCAACGGGAGCCGAGCAGGCGGGGTCCGTCACGATCCAGGTAGGAACCCCCAGCATCGTGAGCACGCCTCCGCCCGCTCATCCCATCGGACTTACCACGGGGCAGTGGCTTTTGATCGCCGGAGCCGTCACGACCGCGAGCGTCGTCGCTCTCGCGGTCCTCGTCGCCCGACGCGGACGCGCCGGAGGGGCCCCACCACCCCCGTCGCTGGGGCGCTCGGAAGGAGGACAGCCGCAGTCCGGCGATGGTCGCGATACCGAGGAGGATACACTCTCGGACCTGGTCTGATGGGAGCGAGGATCCCTTCGCGGGTCATCCCTCATCGACCGGATGACCCGGGATCCGGCGTGTCGCCGCGCGCAACGCTGATGGACCGCGGGACCGTGAGGAACGTCCGGGGCCGGTGACCTCGTGAGGCGGCTCAGGCGTTCGGAGGCGCAGGTCGCCCTCGATTCCCTGGCACTGCCCTCATCGGACGGCGAGGCCCGCTCGCTCCCGCGACGGACCCGGCAGACGGCCGCGCGCCGCGTCGAGGGGTGGAACTGGTTCGAAGATCGATGGGTCCCCTCTCCCCGGCTGCTCGGCGACGCCGCCCTCACGTTCTCGGTGTTCGCGCCCTACGCTGACCGTATCGTCGACGCACGCTCTCGCTGGGCCGCCTCGCCGGAAGCCGTGGTGGTCTGGGCGATGGACGGGGCGCTGTTCGGGGTGTTCGCGACCCGGAGTCCGGCCGCTGCGGAGGGTCTCCGGTCCCGGCTCGAGGACGCAGAGCTGGGCGTGCCCCGGTTCCATTTGACGGCGCTGACTGAGCCCTCGGCCGTTCCCGCTTGGTTCGACTTTGCCGGCGCATGGGCACGGGTGGGCGGCCTGGCCCTGCCTTCCCGCTACCCTCAGGCCCTCGCCTCCCGAACCAGTCCCGCCGGGGACGATGCGGGTCGCCGGCCCACTCCGGGCGAAAATGCGGCGCTCGTCCAGCTGATCGCCCGCTCACAGACCGGCTCGGCCGAGGGGGGCCCGTCCGTTGCCCCCGCCATGGAGGAACGGCTGGTCCGGCGGGGCTGGGTTTCCCCGAGGACGTTCCTCAACCCTTGGGAAGTGGGGGCTCGTGTGGAAGGCTTCCCGCCCCAGCTCGCGCTGCTCCACGGTCGCATCCGTCGCGAAGAGGCCGGTCGGGCGGTCTTCACACCACCCGTCATCGTGGGGCCAATCCGCCCGTTCCTGCTCGCCCGCAATGAAACCGAGGTCTTGGTCGGGACCCTGTCCAGGGCGGGTCCGGGACGTACCCCGAGTCGGTCCAGCCCCGGGGGATCCGTCCTCCGCCTCCTCGGCGACTATCTGGAGCAGATCCAGGTCATTCGCGAGCCCGTCGCATCGATCCGCGCCGTCGTGAACCACCGGTACTCCGCGTTCACCGACCTCCTCGCGTCGGAGACGTCGCTGCGTAGCTCGGCCACGCAGGGGGTCCCGGACGCGAGCCCGGCGGCCGACTCCGTGCGTCGCCGTCCCAATGCCGTTCCGGGCTAGTCGCGGGGTCGCCGTCTAGCCGCCCCGCAACCGGGCGCCGCCGGGGGTCTCACGGTGGGAGGGATCTCGTGACGCTCGGGGTGGAATAGCGCGACCGAGAGCGACCCTGCACCGGTACGAACCCGTTCGCCCCCACGGAGCCGGCGAGCCTTGAAATAGGAGGAGGATTCGTCGCGCCCGAGAGCTTCCGATGTGGCTGACGGACTTGCTGGCAACGTTCCACGTGCTGTTCGCGATCTCGTGGCTCGGCGGTGGGATCATGTTCGGATTCATCATCGCGCCCCGGCTCGGCCTGATGGCCCCTCCCGCCGCCCGGGAGTTCTTCATCCGCGTCGTTCCCACCGTTCTACGGTTCTTCATCGTCGTCCCGACGCTCACCGTCATCTTCGGGTTCCTCCTGCTCTACAACCTGATCGGCGGAGACTGGAGCATGCTCTCTCCGTCCACGAGCTGGGGGTTCGACATCAGCCTGGGAATGACGTTCGCGCTGGCCGCGCTCGTGGTGGGGGAGGCGGGGGCGTCTCCGGCCCTCCACCGACTGGTAGGACTCTTCGAGTCCCTCGGGTCGCCGGGAGGGGCCACGCCGGAGAGCATCCCACCTGCGATCAATCGGGCACGGAACTTCGCGACGCTATCGATCGCGCTGCTGCTGATCACCATGGTGTTCATGGTCGGCGCCGGTTTCTATTGAGCCGTCGACCCGGGAGGGTTACGGTCCCACAGCGCCCTTCGTGAGCCGGTAGGCGATCAACCCTACCAGGGCGGTCAGGACCACGCCGTAGAGGATCCCGGCGTACTGGTTCAGGTTGCTGGTGAGCCATCCATAGACGAGCCCGACACCGGCCACCGCCCCGAAGAGGAGGACGAGGCCGGCGGTGAGGCGGGTCTTCGGTTCGACCTGTCGGGTGGCCGCATACTCGCCCGAGTCGATGGTGCGGTCGATCAGCACGGAAACGAACGTGATCGCCACGATCAGCGCGAAGATCACGACGAGCCCGAACTGCGCGAAGAAGACGAAGTCGCTCACTCGC